>CAZNXQ010000148.1:0-3860 GCA_964576895.1 uncultured Desulfovibrio sp. | reverse complement strand
ATGGACCGGAACTGCTTCATGAGCGACATGCCCGTCTGGTACAGCACATAGGGAATGGCTTCATGGCGCGGGTGAAGCGCTTCAAAGTCCTTGTAGGTTTCGGCGGCGAGATCATATTCCTCGTCGAGGAAGTAGGCGTCGCCCAGTGAAAGCTCCGCGTCAATGGTGTAGGGGCTGAACGGATAGGTATCGCGCAGTTTGTTGTAGAGTTCAACGGCGCGCACATAATTCTTTTCGCTCATGGCGTCGTTGGCCGCTTCAAAGATTTCCTGGGCGGTATCCTCGGCTGGCGGCAGATAAAACATGTCAATGATGCCGCAGCCGGAAAGTGCGCCAAGACACAGGACCAACAGAAGACAGCGGAGCAGTTTTTTAGCCATCGAGCTGTTCCAGAAAGACAAAAGCCGACTGAGCGGCTGTTGCGCCGTCGCCCGCGGCGGTGATCACCTGGCGGCAGAGTTTGGAACGGATGTCACCGGCGGCAAAAATGCCGGGCACATTGGTGCGCATTTCCGTATCGGTCACGATGAAGCCCTGGGCATCCCGTTCGAGGGCTTCGGGCAGATAGGCGGTTTCGGGGGCGAAGCCCACATAGATGAAGAGCCCGCTCACGGGCAGATGTTCCCGCGCGCCTGTCTTGACATTTTTCAGACTGAGCCCCGTGAGCTCCTTTTCGCCTTCCAGCGCCTCAATGATGGTGCTCCGGTGCAGTTCCACCTTGTCGTTGGCGGCGAGCCGGTCCTGATAGACCTTGAGCCCGCGGAATTCATCACGGCGGTGGATGAGATGCACCCTGGCCGCGATATTGGAAAGATAGAGCGATTCTTCCAGCGCGGCATTGCCGCCACCGGCCACGGCCACGGTCTGCCCGCGGTAGAAGTTGCCATCGCACAGGGCGCAGTAGGAAACGCCGCGACCGATGAAGGCATCTTCCTTTTCAAGACCGAGCTTGCGGTGCCGCGCGCCCGAACATACCAGGACCGCGCGGGCGTGGTATTCGGCACTGCCCGCCGAGGCCATGACGGTGAAATCTCCCGCCGCGCCGCTGATGGAGCTCACTTCGCCTTCAGGGCGCTCCACAGCGAGCCCTTCCAGGTGGGCCGCAAAGAGATCCGCAAGTTCATAGCCCTTGATGCCCGATGGATAGCCGGGATAATTCTCCAGCTTTTCCGTAAGCAGTACCTGGCCGCCCGGCGTCAGTTGCTCGAACAGGAGCACCGAGCAGCCGGAGCGGGCCAGGTACAGGGCAGCCGTTATGCCGGCAGGACCCGCACCAACGATAACGGCATCATACATTTTCATGCGAGACCCTTGGTATCGAGAAGGTCCTTGAGGGCGGCCTTGGTAACGGCCCCGGTGATCTGCTCGACCGTGTCCCCGTTCTTGATGAGGACAAGGGTGGGGATGGCGCGCACGCCGTACTTGGTGGGCGTGACGGGGTTCTCATCCACATTCATCTTGCACACGCGGACGCGGCCTTCATATTCCTTGGCTATCTCGTCCACAATGGGACCCATGGCGCGGCACGGACCGCACCACGGCGCCCAGAAGTCGATAAGGACGGGCATGTCGGATTTGACGATGCTTCCAAACGTGGCGTCAGTGATCTGTTCAGCCATGATATTCTCCTTCGTTTTTCGGCGGCCATGCCGCCGGAACAGGTCGGGAGAGCGTGTCCCGTACCCATTCCACGAGAACGCGCGTGGCGTTCCCGCTGCCGTCGGCAACGGCCTTTGAAACGCCCGGAGGCGTTCACTAGAGCATTTTGCTGAGGAAAATATCTGTCTTACAGATATTTCCTCAGGTTTCGCTGCCGCCATATCGGCGGAAAAGCGTGGTTTTCCGCCTTATTTCGGCGCGGGCGTCTGCTCCCGCAGCCGCCAGAGCGTTTACGCAATTTCATTGCGTAAACGCTCTACCGTTCTTGTAGTTTCCCCGGCGCATGCTGTCAAGGCGTCAATCCCGCTGGGAAGGAACGGTTACGGGGCATTCCGCAGGCGCATGTCATCAGGGATCCTTTTGCCGCGCGGGATGGTTTCCATACGCAGGTCATGCCGGTATCCCGCGTTCCCCAGAAGCCACCCGGCATATGCCGTCATGACGGCGTTGTCGGTACAGAGATGGGGGGGAGGTATCCGGCAGCGGCCACCGCGTTCCCGCATGAGTTCGTCCGCGCGTTGCCTGAGCAGGGAATTGGCCGCCACGCCGCCCGCGACCACGAGGTCGCGGATGTCCGGATTTTGCTGCAATGCCCGGACGAGCTTGGCGCACAGGGTATCCACCACAGCTTCATTGAAGGCGGCGCAGAAATCCCGCAGCGCTTGCGGGGCGGCCTCCGGGGAGGGCAGCGGTCTGGGCCAGGTGGCGGGACAATGCTTTTCCAGCCAGAGCGCGGCCGCGGTCTTGAGGCCGCTGAAGCTGAAATCCAGACTGGGGTTGTCCAGATAGGGCCGGGGCAGGGGGATGGCTGTTGGGTCGCCGTCTTGCGCCAGCCTGTCCAGCAGCGCGCCGCCCGGATAGGGGAGGCCCGCCAGTTTTGCCGCCTTGTCGAACGCTTCTCCCGCGGCGTCGTCCAGCGTGCGGCCCAGAGTGATGAACTGCCAGGGGGCTTCCATGCGATAGATATGGGTGTGCCCTCCGGAAACCAGAAGCCCAAGGCAGGGAAAGGTCAGTTCCCCGTCAAGCCCGGCGGCCAGAAGATGGGCATGCAGATGATTGATGCCGAGAAACGGCGTCCCGATACCCAGCGCCAGCGCCTTGGCAAAGGCCACGCCCACAAGGAGGCTGCCCAGAAGTCCGGGGCCGCGCGCGGCGCACACCAGGTCAAGCGCGTGTGGTGTCCTGTTTGCCCGGCGCATGAGTTCATCAAAGAGCGGCCCCATGTAGCGGTAGTGTTCACGCGAGGCCAGCTCCGGCACAACGCCGCCGAAAAGAGCGTGGATGTCGGCCTGGCTGGCGAGCACAGAGGCCACAGGCCGGCCATTGGCCACAAGGGCCAGGGCGGTTTCATCGCAGGAGCTTTCTATGCCGAGAACAAGCATGTCGAACCGGGGATGCGCTGGCGGAAGACATCCCGGCCTTTCCCCGACCGCGGGGTCGGGGAAAGGCCGGAAACACTCAGTCAGGAGGTGTGACGGCTAGGAGTGTTGGGCGTAGATGCGCTCCACCGCTTCCACATCCTTGCGTGAGCCGATGAAGAGGGGCGTTCTGGCATGCAGGCGGCCAGGCCGTTTCTCAAGGATGCGCTGCCGGCCGTCGCTTGCCATGCCGCCCGCCTGCTCGGCGAGGAAGGCCAGAGGATTTGCTTCACACATCATGCGCAGCTTGCCTTCCGGCTTGCGCTGGTCGGCGGGGTACATGTAGATGCCGCCCCGAAGCAGTGTGCGGTGAAAATCCGCCACAAGCGCGCCCACATAACGCGCGGAATAGGGCTTGCCTTCCGGGCTCTGGCAGTTGTGGAACCATTTTACGGCTTCGCGCGTGGGCTCATCCCAATAGCGCCAGTAGCCCTCATTGACGGAATAGATGGAGCCCTGTTCGGGAATGTGCATGTCCGGATGCGAAAGCAGGAATTCCCCCACGCCGGGGTCAAGCGTGAAGCCATGCACGCCCTGGCCGGTGCTGAGCACCAGCATGGTGGAGGGTCCGTAGAGAATGTACCCCGCGGCGACCTGCTGGATGCCGGGCTGAAGCACCTCCTCAAGGGTGACGTCGCCACTGTTGCCGGCGGGACGCCGCAAAATGGAGAAGATGGTGCCCACATCCACATTGATGTCAATGTTGGAGGAGCCGTCCAGCGGGTCGAAAATGAGGATGTAGTCGCCACGCGGAAATTCCGGCGCGACGCGGATGAGGTCGGC
>CAZNXQ010000147.1:0-3915 GCA_964576895.1 uncultured Desulfovibrio sp. | reverse complement strand
TCCGGCGTCTTCATGCTGCCCGCCAACCTCGCGGCCTACGGGAGCATTTCGCTCATCGGCTGGCTTCTGACGAGCGTGGGCGCCGTGGCGCTGGCCCTGACCTTCGCGAAACTCGCCAATATCGACCCCGCGGCGGGCGGCCCCTACGCCTACACGCGCAAGGCCTTTGGCGACTATATGGGCTACCAGACCAACATGGTCTACTGGGTGGCCAATGTCATCGGCAACGTGGGCCTGGCCGTGGCGGGCATCGGCTATCTCACGCATTTCGTGCCCGCGCTCAAGAATCCGTATGTGGCGGCATTTGCCCAGCTTTTTGTGATCTGGCTCTTTGCCTGGGCCAACATGCTGGGGCCGCGGCTCGTGGGCCGCATCCAGTCCTTCACCACCATCATGGCGCTCATCCCCATCATCGCCACGGCGCTGCTCGGCTGGTTCTGGTTCCGCCCCGAACTCTTCAGCGCGGGCTGGAACGTCACGGGGCAGAGCGATGTTTCCGCCATCGGCGGCACGCTCAACTTCACCCTCTGGGCCTTCATCGGCGTGGAGAGCGCCTCGGTTTCGGCGGCCGTGGTCAGGAACCCGCGCCGCAATGTGCCCATTGCCACCATCAGCGGCGTCATCCTGGCGGGCATCTGCTATATCCTGAGTTCCTCGGTGATCATGGGCATGATCCCCAACAAGGCGCTGGTGGCCTCGTCCGCGCCCTTTGCCGACGCGGCGCGCATCGCCCTGGGCGACACGGCGGCCAATGCCGTGGCCCTGTGCGCGGCCCTGGGCTGCCTGGGCTCCCTGGCGGGCTGGACATTGCTGGTGGGCCAGAGCGCCAAGGCGGCCGCCGATGACGGCCTGTTCGGCAACGTGTTTTCCCGCGTCAACAGAAAGCAGGTGCCGGCCGCCGGGCTCTTCATCGTGGCCGTGATCATGAGCCTCATGGTGCTGGGCACCATTTCCCCCGGCGCCAGCCAGCAGTTCGGCAAGCTGGCGTCCATCGCCGTCATCCTCACGCTCCTGCCCTATATCTACTCCTGCATTGCGGTCAAGGTGCTGGGCTACAAGGTGCTGTCGCCCAACCAGTACCTGCTCTATATCATCATCGGCTTTGTGGGCGCGGTCTACTGCATGACGGCCCTGATTGGCTCGGACGGCTCGCAGACGCGCTGGTCGCTCATTTTCGTCATCGCCACCATCGTGCTTTATTCGGCGGCCATCACCCGCAAGCGTGAAATCGAGGAGGGACATGTGCACACCGGTGGCGTATCTCCGCAGTGGATCCGCTGGCTGACCCTGATCGTGACCATCGCCGTTCTGGCGGTCACCTTCTGGCTCACGGTGGAAGACCGGCATTCGACGCAGAAGCGGCGGGCGCCGTTGCCGCGCCATCTTATGGAAGAAAGCGCGCCCGCGCCGCAGGCACCGCCGGCGGCCATCGCGCCCGATTCTCTCCCTCCGGCGCTTTCCGGCGCCCTTCCCGACGCGGGGGGCACGGCCGCCCGCTGCGCCGTGGAGGGCCCCGCGCATGCCGCCGCTTCCGGCGCCCATGCCACAGTTTCCGGCGCTGTTTCCCCCGCATCCGGCCTTTCGGAGCTTTCCCGTTCCGGCAACCTCAAGGAGTGCTTATGATCCTCTCCACTGATCAGAACCCGGCCCTGCTGGGCATGAAGATTCTTCTCGTCCATGGCGAATGCAGCAAGGATTGCGTGGCGGGGCGCCTTGTGCGCAAGCTCCGCGACCAGCTTGAAGAGAGGGATGTGGCCGTGGTCACGGCGGATGCCGCCCGCGACGGCAGCCTCATCCTGGCTTCCGACCCGCAGATCCAGGCGCTTTTGCTGGACTGGGACATGGAGGACGCCGTCAATCACAAGCCGGCCATGGAGGTGATCAAGGGCTTACGCGCCCGCAACGCGGACATGCCGCTCTTTCTCTTCACCAACCGGGAAAGCGCGGCCCAGATACCGCTGGACATCCTGTCGGACACGGACGACTTCATCTGGCTGTTTGAAGACACGGCGGATTTCATCGCCGGGCGCGTACTGGCTGCCCTGCGGCGCTACCGCAGCCATCTCCTGCCGCCCATGTTCGAGGCGCTGGCGAAATTCTCCATGACGCACGAGTATTCGTGGCACACGCCGGGGCACACCGGCGGCACGGCCTTTCTCAAGTCAACGGTGGGCCGGGCGTATTTCGACTTTTTCGGCGAGAACCTATTCCGCTCCGACCTTTCCATTTCCGTGGGCGAGCTCGGCTCCCTGCTGGACCATTCCGGTCCCATTGGGGAGGGAGAGAAGTTCGCGGCCAAGGTGTTCGGTTCGGACTACACCTTTTGCGTGACCAACGGCTCGTCCATGTCCAACCGGGTGATCATGATGGCCTCGGTGGCGCGCGGCCAGATCGCCCTGTGCGACCGCAACGCGCACAAGTCCATTGAGCACGCCATCACCATGTCCGGGGCCATCCCCACCTATATGCTCACCACGCGCAACTATTACGGCATCATCGGTCCCATTCCTCCGGAACGGATGACAAAGGAAGCCATCGCCCGCTCCGTGCGGGAAAATCCCCTTGTCAAAGAGGCCACGGACCCGGCCCCGGTGCACGCCACGGTGACCAACTCCACCTATGACGGGCTGTGCTACAATGTGGAGCGCGTGGAGGAACTGCTGGGCCAGAGCGTGGACCGCCTGCATTTCGATGAGGCCTGGTACGGCTATGCCCGCTTCAATCCCATCTATGAGAAGCGCTTCGCCATGCACGGCGACCCCAAGGATCACGGGCCGGACAAGCCCACGGTCTTTGCCACCCAGTCCACGCACAAGCTGCTGGCCGCGCTGTCGCAGGCATCCATGATCCATGTGCGCGAGGGGCGCAGGCCCATCAGCGCGCACCGGTTCAATGAAAGCTACATGATGCACGCCTCCACCTCGCCCAACTATGCCATCATCGCCTCCAACGACGTGAGCGCGGGCATGATGGCCGGCCCCGGCGGCAGGATCCTCACCGACGAGTCCATCCATGAGGCCGTGGCCTTCCGGCGCCTGCTCGGACGCATCCATGCGGAAATGGCCGAAAAGGGCGAGTGGTTCGTCAATGCCTGGCAGCCGGACACCGCCACCCTGCCCGACGGCACCACCGTGCCGTTCTGGCAGGCGGACGAGGACTATCTGGCCACCAGTCCGCAGTGCTGGGTCCTGCGGCCCGGCGAGTCCTGGCACGGGTTCGGCGAACTTGAGGCCAACTACTGCATGCTTGACCCCATCAAGGTGACCGTCACCACGCCCGGCATGAACCGCAAGGGCGAGCTGGAAGACTGGGGCATCCCCGCCTCCGTGCTGACGGCCTATCTGGATACGGACGGCATTGTGGTGGAAAAGACGCAGGACTTCACCATCCTCTTCCTCTTTTCCATCGGCATCACCAAGGGCAAGTGGGGCACGCTCATCAATTCCCTCCTGCGCTTCAAGGAAGACTATGACGCCAATGCCCCGCTGGAAGAGGTGCTGCCCGCCGTGGTCGAGGCCAACGGCACGCGCTACGCGGGCATGGGCCTCAGGGATCTGTGCACGGAAATGTTTGCGGCCATGAAGGAGCTGCGTACCACGCAGTTCCTGTCCGAGGCCTTTTCCATCCTGCCGCAGGCGGTCATGACGCCCTCCAGGGCGTATGAGCTGCTCGTGCGCGGCGAGATCGAGCGCGTGGGGCTGGAAGGCTGCGCCAACCGCATCCTGGCGACCGGCGTTGTGCCCTATCCTCCGGGCATCCCGCTGCTCATGCCCGGCGAGAACGCGGGTCCCGCCAATGGCCCGGTGCTCGGCTATCTCAAGGCGCTGGAAGCCTTTGACCGCAAGTTCCCCGGCTTCGGACACGACAACCACGGCGTGGAAGTGGTGGACGGCAACTATATCGTCAGCGTCATCA
>CAZNXQ010000146.1:0-3920 GCA_964576895.1 uncultured Desulfovibrio sp. | reverse complement strand
CTGCCGGCCACCGAGGACTCGCCCAGCAGGATGGGCATGAGCCGCCGGTTCATGGCCTTGCACATGACGCGCGTGAGCATGTAGCCCGCCGAGCCGATGATGCCGCCCACGGCGATGAGCAGCGGGTCGGCCACGGCAAAGCCCGCGATGGCGCAGGAGATGCCGCCCATGGAGTTGAGCAGAGAAATGGTGATGGGCATGTCAGCGCCGCCCACGCGCAGGGTGAACACGATGCCGAAAAGCGCGCCGGTGGCGAACATGAGGCCGATCATGAGCCACGGCAGAAAGCCGGGGGCGATATTGTAGACGCAGAGCGCCACAAACATCAGGCCCAGCAGGAAGTTGACGATGCTGCTGTGATTGGGCAGCACGATGGGCCGCTGCGGCAGCACCTGGTGCAGCTTGCCCGCGGCCACAAAGGAACCGGCAATGGTGGTCATGCCCGAACAGAGGGCCAGACAGGCGTCAATGCGGTGGAAGGCCGATTCCGGGCCCACGTCCACCAGCATGATGAGCCCCACCAGGGCGGCCGCGCCGCCGCCGAAGCCGTGGAGAAAGGCCACGAGCTGCGGCATCTGGATCATCTTGACCTTGTTGGAGAGGAAGAGGCCGAAGCCCATGCCCACGGCAATGGCGATCCAGAGGTTGACGGAACCAAAGGAATCATCGCGAAGCATGGTGATGACAATGGCCAGAGCCATGGCCCCGGCGGCAATGGCATTGCCCCGGACGGCGGTCTTGACGTTGCTCATCAGGTGCAGGCCATAGAGGATGGCAACAGCGAGCACCGTGGCAATGATGTAGTAATAGAGCGTGCTCATGCGCGGAGTTTCTCCCTTGAATCGGGCGGCGTGCGCGGCCGGAAGGACCGGTCTAGCGCTTCTTGCCGGCGATCATCTTGAGCATCTTGTTGGTGATGTCGAAGCCGCCAAAAACGTTGGTGATGGCAAGCGCGATGGCCACGCCGCCGAAGAACGCGCCAAGCGCGGTGGTGGCCAGGTGCGTGGCCGTGAGCGCGCCTAGGATGATGACGCCGTCAAGGGCGTTCATGCTCGACATGAGCGGCGTGTGCAAGAGGCTCGGAATATGGCTGAGCACCTTGTAGCCGATGATCAGGGCGGCGATGAAGACCAGGATGAGGATGAACGTGGTCAAGGGGGTGCCTCCACGGAAAGTTGCCGCCGGACGGCGGATACGGAAAGGGCGCGCCGCCCTGCCGGGAACCGGCGCGCCCTCGCAACGGCTTTTACAGGCCGGCTTCCTTGGCCCCGGCGTGGACGATCTCCTTGTTGATGGTGGTCAACGAGGAGGCCACGATGGGATCGTTCCGGTCGAGCTCGATCTTGCCGTCCTTGGTGAGGTAGGCAAGCAGGTTGTAAATGTTGTTGGCGAACATCCAGGTGGAGCTGGTGGGCATCATGCCGGGGATGTTCTTGATGCCGCTGACGGTCACGCCGGCAAAGACGGTCTCCTCGCCGGCCTTGGTCACGGCGCAGTTGCCGCCCTGGTCGATGGCGATGTCCACGATGACCGAGCCGGGCTTCATGGACTTGACCATCTCCTCGGTGATGAGCACCGGAGCGAGCTTGCCGGGAATGAGGGCCGTGAGGATGATGACATCGGCATCCTTGACCACGGGCTTGATGACCTCGATTTCCTTCTTCAGCCATTCTTCGGGCAGGCGCTGGGCATAGCCGCCCTCGCCGATGGCCACTTCCTTGGGCACGCCGGTGTCCACGGACTTGGCGCCGAGGCTGCGGGCCTGCTCGGCCGCGTCGGGACGGATATCGATGGCCGTCACTTCGGCGCCCAGGCGCTTGGCGGTGGCCACAGCCTGCAGACCGGCCACGCCCGTGCCGATGACCACGACCTTGGCGGGCTTGATGACGCCCACGGCGGTGCCGATCATGGGCATGAACTTGGAAAGATAGCTGGCGGCCATGAGCACGCCCTTGTAGCCGGCCACGGTGCTCATGGAGGTCAGGGCGTCCATGCTCTGGGCGCGGGAGATGCGCGGAATGCCGTCAAGGGTGATGCTGATGCAGCCGGTGTCGCGCAGCTTTTTCATGGGCTCGCGGTTCACCGGGGCGGCGGGATGCAGGAAGGTGATGAGGTACTGGCCGTCGCGGAGCATGTCGCTCTCGTGCATGCCTTCCTTCTCGTTGAAGAGCGGCTCTTTCACCTTGAGGATGACGTCGGCCTTGTCGAACACTTCCTTGGCGCGCTCGACAATGGTGGCACCGGCGGCCTTGTACTGGTCGTCGGAGAAGAAGGCGCCTTCACCGGCGCCCGCCTGCACCAGAACGACAGCGCCCTCGTCGACCATTTTCTTCACGGTTTCGGGGGTGGACGACACGCGGCGTTCGCCGGGCATGATTTCCGTGGGAACACCGATGGTCATACCGGAAAATTTCATGGGGATCGCTCCTTGAAAGCTGACAGGGTGAAATCAGGAGGGGCCGGGACCGCGCGGTCCCGGCCCGCCGAAACCGGAAGCTAGGCCTTGACCACCTTGAAGGCGTTGTCGAGCGCCTTGAGGATCTCGTCAAGCTCCGCCGTGGTGGTGATGAGCGCCGGAGCAAGACAGAGCGTGTTGTTGAATTCGCGGAAGCAGCGGCTGGTCTTGCCGATGATGACGCCCTGCTTCATGCACTCGCCCACCACGGCGCCGGCCACGGCTTCGGAGACAGGCTCGCGGGTGGCGCGATCCTTGACCAGCTCCAGGCCGCAGAAGAGGCCCTTGCCGCGCACGTCGCCGATGATCTCGTACTTCTTTTCCAGGGCCTTGAGGCCGTCCATGAGGTACTCGCCCATCCTGACCACGTTGTCGAGCACATGATGCTCTTCCATGTAGCACAGGTTGGCATACCCGGCGGCGGGGCCGGCGGTGCAGCCGCCGAAGGTGCTGATGTCGCGGAAGTAGCTGTCGCGATCGGCCGGGTCGGCGATGAAGTCCTGGAAGACCTCTTCGGTGGTCACGGTGCAGGAGATGGGCGCGTAGCCCGCGGCCACGCCCTTGGCCATGGTCACGATGTCGGGCTTGACGTTGAAGTGCTGGTAGCCGAACCATTTGCCGGTACGGCCAAGGCCGCAGACCACTTCGTCGATGATGAGCAACAGGCCGTACTTCTTGCAGATCTCGCTGATGGTTTCAAAGTAGCCCTCAGGCGGCACAATGACGCCGCCGCCGGCGGTGATGGGCTCCAGAATGACGGCGCCCACGGTGTCGGGGTCTTCCTTCTGCACCACGGCTTCAAGCTCGCGGGCGAACTTTTCGCCCAGATTGGTCGTGCCCGCAGGATAGGGCGAACGGTAGACCGAGCAGGCCGGGAATTCCACAAAGCCCGGCGTGTAGGGGCCGTACTGCATCTTGCGCTCTTCCTGCCCGCAGGCGGAAAGCGTGGTGATGGTGGTGCCGTGATAGTCGCGGTTGCGGAAAACGACCTTGTACTTCTTGCCGCCGTGCTTGAGCTGGGAGATCTGGCGCACGATCTTGAAGGCCTTTTCGTTGGCCTCCGAGCCGGAGTTGGAGAGATAGACGCGGCTCATGCCCGGCATCTTCTCAATGAGCTTCTTGGAGAAACGGATGGTGGGGATGTTGCCGTAGCCATTGGCGAAATAGCACAGCTCCATGAGCTGGTCGCTCACGGCCTTGGTCAGCGTTTCGTTGCCATAGCCCAGGTTGACCGTCCAGACGCCGCCGGAAACCGCGTCCAGATATTCCTTGCCATGGATGTCCGTGACCCGCATGCCCTTGCCCTTGACAAAGATGGTGGGGTCGGCCTTTTCAAAGATCTTGTGCTGGGTGAGGTGATGCCAGACGTACTTTTTGTCGTCCGCGATCATCTCGGCGGCGTTGAAGGACTGCGCCATGTCTTCCTCCGATGACGTTTGTGCTTGGCGCCGCCTGGGGCATGCCC
>CAZNXQ010000145.1:0-3929 GCA_964576895.1 uncultured Desulfovibrio sp. | reverse complement strand
ACGGCGAGGCGCCGGGCAAGATCCACGCCGCGCCGCTGGATGCCCACGAGCATGAGCCCCGTGCAGCCGGGATGCCGTTCCAGCACCTGGGCGGCAAGCCGCTCAAGAATACGCCCCATCTCGTCTTTTTCAAGCAAAAGAGTGGCTTCGTCCATCAACTCCTCCCCGTGCCCCGAAACTGGAAGTACCGGGCTTTTTCGCGGAAAACCGCCGCCATGCCCTCCACACCACGCCGGACGCCTCAGTGGAGGACCTCCGTCCTGCCCTCCGCAGCAAACAGGGAGATGCGCAGATCGATATAATCCCGCGCCAAGGTCTCGCACGAGAGCTCCAGCGAGATGTGCCGCAGTTCCTCAAGGCTGAAGCCGTGCAGAAAGCGCGCCGCCTCCAGCCCCAGCTCGGCAAAGCGGAGCAGGGGCGTGAACAGGACGGCAGGACAGGTTTTATACAGAAAAAGGCCGCCATTGGCGAGCACCAGAGGGAACAGGCCGCAGGCCACAGGCCTGAGCGCCAGCGGCAGGCGGCAGCCGCGCGCCGTGTCCGACTTGCAGCCCTGGGCGCCCAGATAGGCCGTATCCGCAGTGAGCAGATAAAAATCCTTATCCAGACCGGGACGGATCTGGGACGGCAGGAGGGCCATGGGGAACGGTACGCTGGAGTCCTGCGGGCCGCAGCAGTAGCGGCAATCACGGCAATAGCCGTTCTGGAGCCAGGTGCCGCGCCAGCGCACAGACCGCCTGCGGGGGAAAAGATCGCGCCAAGTCTCAAGGTAGTGCCAGAAGCCTTTTGGAGCTTTTCGCATGCGCCCTCCCGGCTCCGCCTGAAACCTCATGGAATGACGGAGCATTTTTCACGCATAAGCACATTGCGGCGCCCGGTCAAGCGGCGCTGCGCCCCGCCATGCCGGTTGCCATTGCCTGCCCGCGGGCGGGGTGCTATATGACGAAACCGTCACGCACATGCCGCGATCGGGCCTCGGTGCCGCGCGTTTTGGCTTTCCACAAGGTTATGTTCTATAATGTTGATGGATATTCCAGATTCCGTCTGGAGCGGAGCGACAGACGGATGCTGGTGCCGGAAGAATCCTAAAAAATAAGATTTTTCGGCGCTGGCAAGAGAGAAAAATTTTCGCGGGGAGTGTACTTAAGTACTCGACCAAGAAAATTTTTCTCTGACGCCGCCAGCGCCGAAAGGGCTGTTTTTGACGGAGAATTGCGGCATTGCCCACACAGCGCAGGGGCGTCATCGACCAAAGCGTATAATAATGCCTTCCACAAAGGCGGTTCCCATGCGACGCACACGCTTTCGTTTTGTCCTTCTTTGCCTGGCCGCCTGCCTGCTGGCGGCGTGCGCGGGCAAGAATGTGCCCACGCGCGACGGCACGCTGCCTTCCTGGATGCAAACGCCACGGGATCTGCGCGACTTTCCCCAGAATCTGGACGTGTACGCCCGTCAGGCCGGCAGCGACCGCCGCCTGCTTGATGCCGGCACCCAGGCCGCCATGAATGCCGATTTTGACCGTATTTTCTTTGGCCCGTGGGAGATGACAAAAACGAGCATGCGCAAGCGCGATGTGGGGAGCATTTTCCGCAAGGCCCGCGGCTTTCGCCGGGACGGGGCCCGCTGGAGCCAGGCGGAATGGGACGCCATGGCCCGCAACGCGCATCTCGCCGCCTTTCCCTCGCGCGCGGCCTGGGCCATCACGGTACGCGCCACCGACCTGCGCGAAATGCCGACGCACGAACCCCGTTTTTCCGAGCCCACGCCCGACGCCAGGGCCAATCCCTTTGACTATTTTCAATACTCGCTCCTGCCGCCGGGCACACCGCTCCTTGTGGCCCATGCCAGTCTGGACGGCCGCTGGTACTTTGTGGAATGCCCCGTGGCGGGGGGCTGGGTGGACGCCGGGGATGTGGCATTGGTGGATGACGCCTTCAGGCAGCTCTGGCGCGGCGGTTCGTATGCGGCCCTTCTGCGCGACAGGGTGCCTCTGCCCGGACCGGCCGGAGGAGAGGCCGGCATCGGCGCGATTTTCCCGCTTGTCCGCGTTCATGCCGATGGCGGTTGTGATGTCCTTGTTCCCGCCAGAGGCCCGGACGGCATGGCCGCAGGCGCGGAAATCACCCTGCCCGCGGGCGTCGCGGCCCGCAAACCGCTGCCGCTCACGCCCGGCAATGTGGCCATGGTCGGCAATGTCATGATGGGCCAGCCATATGGCTGGGGCGGCATGTTCGGCGAACGGGACTGTTCCGCCCTTACCCGTGACCTTTTCACCCCCTTCGGCATCTGGTTGCCGCGCAATTCCGTGGCCCAGGCGCGGCGCGGCGCTGTTATGCCGCTAGAAGGCCTGAGCGCTAGGGAAAAAGAGGCGCGCGTCCTGACGGACGGCGTGCCCTTCCTGAGCCTTGTGGGCATGCGCGGGCACATCATGCTCTATGTGGGGCCGTACAGGGGACGCCCGGCCATCTTTCACAATGTCTGGGGCGTGCGCGTGGTGGAAAACGGCGATGATGACGCCCGTTGCGTCATCGGCAGGGCCGTGGTCACCTCGCTGACACCGGGGAGCGAGCTGAAGAATCTCTACCGTCCCGTAACGTTCGTGGACAGGCTCCGCACGCTGACCACCCCCGCCGGACCGCGCCCGTGAAGCGTCTGGAACATGTCGTCGCTCCCGGCGAGGACGGCGAACGGCTGGACCGTCTTCTGCGCCAGGCGCTTCCCGAACTCTCGCGCGGCGCCGTGCAGCGGGCCATCCGCCAGGGATGCGCGCGGGTGGACGGAACGCCGGTTTCCGCGCCGGACTTTCGCCCCCGCGCGGGCCAGACGGTGTGCCTTGTCCTGCCGGAAACGGAAACCCGGCTTGCCCCGGAAGCGGGCGAACTCTGCATCGTCCATGAAGACCGGGATCTCATCGTCTGCTGCAAGCCTGCCGGGCTTACGGTGCATCCCTGCCCCTCCTGCCCGGAGCACACGCTTGTTCAGCGACTTCTGGGCCGTTTTCCGCAACTGGCGCGTCTGGAAGGGGAGCGCCCCGGCATCGTCCACCGGCTCGACAAGGATACGAGCGGCCTCATGGTGGTGGCCCTGTCGGAAGCGGCGCGCCTGTGGCTGAGCGGGGCCTTCGCGCGCCGGGAGGTCCGCAAGGAATATCTCGCCCTGGTGGACGGGCTCGCGCCGGAACAGGGCGAATGCCAGGAACCGCTGGGGCGTCACCCCAGCCTCAAGACCCGCATGGCCGTCGTTCCCGCCGCAAAGGGGGGCAAGGCGGCCCGCACGCGCTGGCGCCGCCTCTGGCACGCGCCGGATGGCAGCGCCTCCCTGCTCGCCGTGCGCATCTTCACCGGCCGCACCCACCAGATCCGCGTCCATCTCGCCCATCTGGGTCACCCCCTTCTGGGCGATGCCGTCTATGCGCCGGCCATGGTTCGCGACCGGGCGCCGCGCCAGATGCTCCACGCCTGGCGGTTGCGCTTTCCCCATCCGCGCAGTGGGGAGATGCTGGAATTTTCCGCGCCTCCGCCGGAGGATTTTCCCGAAACCATCCTCCGCACCTGCCGCCGGATGGAGCGCATCGTCATCACAGGCAATCCCGGCAGCGGAAAATCCGCCCTGCGCGAGGCCATGGCCGCCCTGCATATCCCCACCTTCAGCGCGGATGCGGATGTCGCCGCGCTCTATGCACGCGGAGGGGAAGCCGCCGCGTGGCTCCGCGCCCTGAAGGGCGAAGAATTTCTCTCCCCGGACGGCGCTGTCAACAAAAACGCGCTCATGGAGGCCCTGCGGAACGACGCGCCGCTGCGCGCGGAACTGGAACGAGTGGTCCACGGCCTGGTACGCCGGGATCTGGAAAACTTCTGGGAAACGGAGGAAACCGGCGGCGCAGCCGTGGCCGTGGCGGAAGTGCCGCTCTATTTTGAATGCGGCTGGGA
>CAZNXQ010000144.1:0-3978 GCA_964576895.1 uncultured Desulfovibrio sp. | reverse complement strand
TCATCTGCGCGGCGGGCATGGCCGCCCATCTGGCCGGGGCCGTCGCCGCGCGCACCTTGCGGCCGGTCATCGGCATTCCCGTGACCGGCTCGTCCCTGGGCGGCATGGACGCCCTGCTCTCCACCGTACAGATGCCTCCGGGCTTTCCCGTGGCCACGGTGGCTCTGGACAAGGCCGGGGCGCGCAATGCGGCCTGGCTCGCGGCGCAGATCCTCGCGCTGGAGGATGCCGGGCTCGCGGACCGGCTGGCCGCGGCCCGCCAGAAGATGCGCGAGGCCGTCATCGCGGCGGGCGAAGAGATGCGCCGCAAGTTCGCCTGACGGACCGGACGCGGCAGCGGGGCCGCCGGGCCCCGCAGGACAGCGCAGCCTTCCGCATTTCCGGCGTCACGCATCCGGAACGCGCAGGGCCAGGCCCACGGGGCAGTGGTCCGAGCCGTACACTCCGCTTTCGATCCAGGCGTCGGCGATGGCCGGGGCCAGCTCCTCGGAAACAAAGAAGTAATCGAGCCGCCAACCCACGTTGCGCGCCCGCGCCCGCGTCTTGTAGGACCACCAGGTATAGTGCCCCGGCGCATCGCCGTGGACATGGCGGAACGTGTCCACATAGCCCAGCGCCTTGAAATGCCGCATGAACGCGCGTTCCACGGGCAGAAAGCCCGTGTTTTTCTCGTTGTCCTTGGGCCGGGCAAGGTCGATGGCCTCGCAGGCGATGTTGAAATCCCCGCAGACCACCACGGGCTTGGTTTCACGGCATTTCTGGGCATAGGCCGCAAAGGCCTCGAAAAAGCCCATCTTGTAGTCCAGCCGTTTGAAGCCCCCGGTGGGGCGTCCGTCCGCGTCCAGTTCCTCCGCGCCGCCGTTGGGGAAGTAGCCGTTGAAATAGTGGAACCACGGAAATTCGAGGTGGAGCAGCCGTCCCTCCCCCCGCCAGCGGGGATCGGGCAGTTCCGCCTCAACGGCCAGCGGGGGGATGCGGCTGAAGACCGCCACGCCGGAATAGCCCTTGCGGACGGTGGAAGAATCCCACCATGCCTGCCAGCCCGCCGGCTCGCGCACGGATTCCGGAAGCTGATCCGGCGCGGCCTTGGTTTCCTGCAGGCCCACCACCTGCGCCTCCGTCTCGCGGAACCAGCGCCAGTCCGGCTTGGCCGCCACCGCGCGCACGCCATTGACATTCCAGGAAACAAGTTTGACAAGCATGCTGCCTCCGGCGCCAGCATAGCCGCAGGCACGGGGACAGGGCAAGCCTCGCGTCGCCGCCCTTCCGGCGTTGCGGCGCCCGCGCTTTTGCGCTAAGGAAGTCAGGGACCGCCCCGGCGGTCGCGGGCGCCTTGCGCTTCGGGCGCCATCCAAGCATGGAGGAACGCATTTATGGATCTTCTGCCTGTTCGGCGCGCCATTCTCAGCGTCACGGACAAGAGCGGCCTCGCCGGATTCGCCGCCTTTCTCGCCGCGCGCGGCGTGGAGCTTGTCTCCACCGGCGGCACGCAACGGATGCTGGAGGCCGAAGGGCTTCCGGTGACGGCGGTGAGCACGGTGACGGGCTTTCCGGAAATTCTCGGCGGCCGCGTCAAGACGCTCCACCCCAAGATCCACGCGGGCATCCTCGCCAACAAGGATGAACCGTCCCACATGGAGACCCTGGCAGAAAAGGGCATCAGGCCCTTCGATCTCGTCTGCGTCAACCTGTATGATTTCGCGGGCGCGGTGGAGCGCCGCCTCTCGCTCGAACAGGCCGTGGAGGAAATCGACATCGGCGGCCCCTGCATGCTGCGCGCGGCGGCCAAGAACTTCCACAGCGTGCTGGTGCTGCCGTCCCCCCAGTGGTACGGCCCGGCCATGGAAGAGCTGACCGCCCACGACATGGCCGTGGGGCTGGAGTTCCGGCAGGTCATGGCCTCCAGGGCGTTTGAGGCCACGTCGCGTTACGACGCGCTCATCGCCTCCTACCTCAGGCCGTAAAACCAGCGCCGGGGGCCCGTCATTCCCAGACCGGAAGGCAATCTCCAGGGGCTCAAGCCAAGCCAGCTTGCGGCCCTGAACCGGCTCTTCAACCGCCGCTTTCCCGCCGCAGACGTCTATACCGTCGACCAGGCGCGGGAGCTGGCTCTGCTCTCGCGCTCCCTGGGGCGCCAGATCGGCCTGCTCATCGACCGCAAGGGCCGTGTGCGTATGGTCATTGTGGGCGGCCCAGGCGGCATTCTCATCCCCGAACTGCCGCGCGGGCGGGGCGCCGGGGCGCCGGCGGCGGGATCCGCGACGCCGCCCCCCGGCGGCGGCCGGCCGCACCCGCACCGGGCCGGAAACGCCGCCGCCCGGACGGCGGTCCGCACCGCGCCCGCCTCGCGCCTGCGCGGCCTGCGCCTGCTCCACACCCATCTTTCGCCCGAAGCGCTGACGGAAGAGGATCTCATGGACCTCCTCTTTCTGCGGCTGGATGCCATTATCGTCCTCTGTGTCAACCCGGAGGGCGACCCCGTGCGCTGGCAGGCCGCCACGCTGGCGCCGGGCGGCACCGCGGCGGCGGGCGCTCCGCCCTGCCACATGGACGAGCCCCGCCCCTGGGACAGGACAACGGCGGATTTCGCGGCCCGCGCCGCCGAGATCGAGGCCGCGCTCACCGCCATGCCCGCCGCCCCGGCGGCCGTGGACGGCGATGATGCCGCCCCCTGCGCGGGGCGCGCCCTGCTCGTCTCCGTGGCGGCGGAGCCCCGGCCCGTGCAGGAACAGCACCTCGCCGAGCTGGCGGAGCTGGCGCGCACCGCCGGGCTGGCCGTGTGCGGGCGCATCATCCAGCGCGTGACGCGCCCGGACCCGCATTCCATTCTCGGCAAGGGCAAGCTCGCCGAGCTGGAGGTGACGGCGCTGCGCGAGAATGCGGACATCCTCGTCTTCGACGGCGAGCTTTCGCCCGCCCAGATCCACAATCTCGCGGACATCACCGAGCGCAAGGTCATTGACCGCACCCAGCTCATCCTTGACATTTTCGCCCAGCACGCGGCCTCGCGCGCCGGACGCCTCCAGGTGGAACTGGCCCAGTTGCGCTATGTGCTGCCCCGGCTGGCGGGGCGCAACCGCGCGCTGGACAGGCTCATGGGCGGCGTGGGCGGCCGCGGCCCCGGCGAGAGCCGCCTTGAGACGGACCGGCGCAAGGTGCGCGAGCGCATGACGCGCCTGAACCACGAGCTGGAAAAGCTCCGCCGCCAGCGCGGCCTGGCCCGGCGCGCGCGCCGCGACATCCCCCTGGCGGCGCTGGTGGGCTATACCAACACGGGCAAGTCCACCCTGCTCAATACCCTGACACGTTCCCGCGTTCTGGCGGAAAACCGGCTGTTCGCCACCCTTGACCCGGCCACGCGGCGGCTGCGCGTTCCCGGCGAGCGGGAGGTGGTCATCTCCGACACTGTGGGCTTTATCCGCAATCTGCCGCGCGAACTGGTGGACGCCTTCCGCGCCACGCTGGAAGAACTGGCCGCGGCGGACTTTCTCGTCCATGTGGCCGATGCCTCGCATCCGGACCTGCTCCAGCAGATCGCCTCCGTGGAACGCATCCTGGAAGATCTGGAACTGCCTGCGGTGCCGCGCGTGCTCGCGCTCAACAAGTGGGACCGGCTGGCGCCCGCGGCGCGCGCGGAACTGGCCGACGCCTTTCCCAGGGCCATTCCTCTTTCCGCGCGCACGGGCGAGGGGCTGGAGACGCTGTTGCGCTGGCTGGAACGGGAACTGACGCTCAGACGCGCCCTGCCCGTTACGGCGCGTGGCCCGTGGCGGCCGGATGCCGGGGCGCCGGGCGATGCCGGCGCAGACGCGGGGGATGTGCCCGACCCGGACGGCCTGCCCCTCCAGTGACGGCGCGCAGCCGCGCTTGCAGAGAAGTATTTTCCATTTTTCAGATTCCAGTATACACTGACTGTTGATGGGTATTCCTCAAGTCCGTCTGGAGCGGAGCGACAGACGGATGCTGGTGCCGGAAGAA
>CAZNXQ010000143.1:0-4117 GCA_964576895.1 uncultured Desulfovibrio sp. | reverse complement strand
TCTGGATGTACTCAACGCCATACTGTATATAGCTGAAAATGGATGCAAATGGCGCTCGTTGCCAAAAGAATTCGGAAACTGGAACACTATCTATGTCCGATTAAACAGATGGGCAAAAAACGGTGTTTTTGATCGTGTATTTGAGGAGTTACAACATGAGCGAATAATCAATATGAAGATAGAAGTTTCCTCTCTGGATAGTACAATCGTTAAAGTTCATCCAGATGGCACAGGAGCTTTAAAAAAAGCGGTCCACAGTCTATCGGAAAATCCAGGGGTGGATGGACAACAAAAATTCATATGGTTGCCACGGATGCTGACACCCCGATAATATTCCGCCTTTCGCCGGGACAAGCGGGGGATGCGCCAGAGGGAAGAACTCTGTTGCGTGCGTGGGGCAAAAGCCACGAGCCTTGCTTCCTGATTATGGATCGTGCTTACGAAGGTGATGAAACCAGGCAACTTGTGGAAGAACTTGGCCGAATTCCTGTCGTTCCGCCTAAGAGTACTCGCCTTGAGCCATGGGAATATGATAGAGAGCTTTACAAGCGGCGCAATGCGATTGAGAGATTATTTCGCAAACTCAAGGGGTTTCGGCGGTTGGCGACCCGCTATGACAAGTTGGACGTGATGTTTCTGGCCTTTTTGGTCTTTGTGTGCATAGTTTTGGAATTAAAATAGTGTCAACACGCCCTAGAGAAAGAAATCCCGAAAGTCCGCTGAAACCAGCATGACTTTCGGGATTCAAATGGCGTTTGCCGGCTGAACTGATGGTGGAGGCGGGGGGAGTCGAACCCCCGTCCGCGAACACTCCGCGCGAAGCGTCTACAGGCGTAGGTCAGGATTGGATTTGACCGCGTTGGTGGCCCCTGACCAGGCGCGACGCGGCGAGTCCGCCGGTGACAATCTCGCGGAAAACCCCGGTGAACACCAGTTTCCGCCAGCCTGATGCGTGTCGCCCGGTGGGACTATCAGGCGTGATCCCCCCAGGCGTGACCGGCTATGCGGTCAGGTTGCCGCACTGCCTAGGCAGCGTAGGCGTAGTCGTAATCGTTGTTGGCAATTACTGTTTTGCCGCTTTTTACGAGGCCAGCGGCGCCTCGGCCTGCAACTCCGGTTTCCATATCCACGTCGAAACCAGTGCGCCCCCGTGTCAGGAAGAATAGGGACTTAATGCCCGCATGGCAAGTTCAGCGGACATAAAAGTGTGAAAGCGCCCCTTTGAGGCACATGTGATACCGGCCCAGGAGCGGCCCGTCATCGGCATCGCCGCCCGTGCGGATGGCCGTATGCGCCGTCCTTGCCACATCAATGCCATGGACGAGCATGGCAAGGCGGGCAAGCTCCCTGAAGCGCCGCAACAGGCGCGGGGAGTGCGAGAAAATGTCGCAGACCTGTTCCGTATCTTCCTCGTCTCCCTCAACAACGAGTTTGCCCTCTGCGGAAAGGAAAAGATGCAGCCGGTTGCCGGGACTGAACTTTTCCTGCTCAAACTGTCGCTCCATCAGCGAGACGAAAATTTCCTGAAGGGAATCGAGCTGTGCATCCAGCGCCGGAACAAGCTCCGCGCTTTCAGCCATGAATTCCTGCAGGCGATGCTCCGTGACCTCGTCGAAGGAGGGGGGGAGGGCATCCATGTCCGGGATTCTTGCCGGGGCGGCAAGCGCTGCCGCGCCGTTGCGCATATGGATCATTTCCGCAAGGTGATTCCGGTTTTCGGTATTCACGAAGTCCTCCGGAAGGGCAATTTCACAGATGTGTGTCCGCGTGGCTGACCGGGAACCGCTCAATGGCGGACGGCCAAAGTTGCCAGGAGGCGGCGATGCCCGAAAGAAAGCAAAACCGATGCCAAAAAGAACGAAAATTTTGCTGTTGGGCAAAATTTCTAGAAAAAATCGTGAAAATCGGGAAAAAAACGGGTAAAGACGGCGTTAACCATCACGACCCGCAGCGCGTCGGGCCGGTTCCGGCGTCTTTTTGACAGGGGGAGAGGAAGTTCGCGAAGCGCCGGCGAAGCAGGGCTTGGGCAAAATTTTCCAGTTGTGCCCTGCAGGCGGGGAAAGGAAGGACATCACCCCAGAAGATTTTGCGCCAACGCCTCTCCCTGCGGGCCGCCGCCGGCCATTCTGGCAAGTTCGTCCCGGCGGCCCTCCGTTCCCAGGGGAGAGCACAAGGTATAGGTGGCGGCTTCCCGCACGACCTTGGTGATCTGGAAGTGCTTCTGTGCGCGGGCAGCGAGCTGGGGCCAGTGGGTGATGAGGAGCATCTGGTGCTTTCCGGCCAGGGCCTCCAGCCTGTCCGCCAGCTTGTTGAGGGTCATGCCGCCGACCCCGGCATCCACTTCATCAAAAATATAGGTCGCGTCCTCCTCATCCTGACGCAGCCCGGCCAGCGCGAGAAGAAAGCGGGAGAGTTCGCCGCCGGAAGCGATGCGATCCAGTGGCTGCGCCGGCTGGCCGGGATTGGGGGCCCAGAGCAGGCGGCCGCGTTCATCGGTGATGCCGGGCCAAAGCTCATGGGAAGAGAATTCGGGGAGAACCCGCGCGCCTTCGGAAAAACCAAGCCCGCGCAGTTGCTCTTCAAGCTGTTTCGCCAGCGCCGCCGCCGCCTCGCGGCGCAGGGGCACGATGCGCGCCACCACGGCGTCAAGCTCTGCGGCAAGCCGGGCCTCCTCCTTGTTCAGACGCGAAAGATCCAGCGAACAGACATCAAGAAAGGAAAGATTTTCAACGATCTCTTCCCGGAGAGCGAGGATCTCCGGCAGGGTGCGCTTGAGCCGGCGCTTGAGCTGGGCCAGGGCGAAAAGACGTTCTTCCACCTGATCAAGGTCCGCGTCGCCTTCCGCCGTGGGCTGGCGGTGCAGCTCGCCTGCCATGCGCGAAAGTTCCTGCCGCAGGGCCGCCGAGGTTTCCGCGACTGCCCGCGCCTGCTCGTCGCCGTCGCGTCCCATATGTTGCGCGAAGCGCTCGAATTCCGCCAGCAGATCCAGCAGGCCCGGCCCCTCATCCCCGTGCAGGAGCAGGAGGGCGCGTTCACGTTCCTCGCGTCGGGCCTCGGCGTCGCGCGCCTGGGAACGCACTGCCTCAAGGCGTTCCTCCTCGCCGTCTTCAGGCGCGACCTTGTCGATTTCCAACTGTTGCATTTCCAGCAGATCCCGCCGTTCGGCAAGGCCCGCCTGCCGCGCGCTCAGGGCGTTCCGCTGTTCCGCGAGCGCGCGCAACTGTTCCAGAAGCCTGTCGCGCTCCTCAAGCAGCGCGGGTTCCGGAAAGGCCTCCTCAAACAATCTGGCCTGAAAGGCGGGCTGAAGCAGCCGTTGCTGCGCGTGCTGGCTGGTATGGCTTACCAGGCGTGGCCGCAGCTCGCGCAGACTTTCCTGCGAACGCAGGGCATCGTTGATATAAAGACGGCTGCGGCCGCTTTCCGCGAGGAGTTCGCGCCTGAGCACAAGATCTTCATCGTGCAGGGCAAAAACCGCCTCCACCTGCGCGCGGTCGGCGCCGGGCCGCACCATGTCGGCGTTCAGGCGGTCTCCCAGGAGAAAGCCCAGGGCTTTGAGGATGAAACTTTTGCCCGCCCCGGTTTCTCCCGTGAGCACATTGATGCCACGGGCAAATTCCAGCTCCATGTCCTCAATGAGAGCCAGATTGCGGATGCGCAGATATTCCAGCATAGGATCACCCGAAGTGCGGTATCAGGGCGGCGCGCGCAAGGGATATTCGCCCCGGCGCGTCTGGTGTTTACGCGGAAAGCCGTGGATCCAGCAGGTCCCGCAGGCTTTCGCCCACAAGATTGTATCCGAGTACCGTGAGCAGGATCGCCAGGCCCGGATAGACGGAAAGCCAGGGCGCCGTTTCGATGGCGGCCTTTCCTTCCATGAGCATATTGCCCCAGCTGGGCATGGGCGGCTGCACGCCAAGTCCGAGAAAGCTCAGGCTCGACTCCACAAGGATGGCACCCGCGATGCCGAGTGTGGCGGTGATCAGCACCGGCGCAAGCGCATTGGGGAGGATATGGCGCAGCAGGATAAGCGGTGTGGAAGTGCCCGCCAGACGCGCGGCGGCAACAAATTCACGTTCGCGCAGGCTCAGGGTCTCCGCCCGCACAAGGCGGCACACGC
>CAZNXQ010000142.1:0-4156 GCA_964576895.1 uncultured Desulfovibrio sp. | reverse complement strand
GCAGCATGGAGGAACGGTCCTGGATGTAGATATAGCCGAAGAACGCGGCCAGGGAGCGGCCCAGGGGCGTCGGTTCGGCCACGAGGCGGCGGCAGAAGGGGGAAAAGGGTTCAGGCTCGAACTCATAGCCCTGGGCGCGCAGGAGCGCCTCCACCCGCGGGATGCTCTCCGGCTCGCAGACAAGGCGGAAGGAACGGGACGGGGCCTCTGGATGCGGAGCGGTCATGGCCGCAGCATAGCCCGGAAGCGGCGAAAAGTCAGCAGCGGCCGCCGCGCGGGCGCGACTGGGAAATGGCGGATTTCCCGACGCGGGGCGCCGCCCGCGCCCCGTTGGGGGCCGATGGCCCCCAAACCCCCGTTGGCGTTGCGCTCAATGCGTTGCATTGAGCGCAACGGATGGTGAGAAACGGGACTATTGTCTCTTCTTGAAAATTCCCGAAACCGTGAGAGACGACCCTTCCACTGTCCGCCCGGAGCGAAGCGCAGGGCGGGGGCTGTCGTCGGAGGGATCCGAAAAAATAAGAATTTTTTGCGCCGGCAAGGAAGTGGGCGATTTTTGGAGAGAGTGTACTTAAGTACATGACCGACAAAAATCGTCCAGTGACGCCGCCGGCGCGAAAAAAGCTGTTTTTGACGGATGACTTCGACATGGCGGAAAGCTGTCATTCCTCACGCCGAAGATACCCGCCAACCGAAGAGCATGTGTTCGCGGCGCCCCGCATCCCCCCGCGCGGAGGTCCGGCCTTGCCTTGGCGGCCGTCCTTGCGTACACCAACCGCCATGATGGCGACTCCTGATGTGGTTCTGCTCTTTTCCGGCGGTCTGGACAGCATCCTCGCGGCCAGGGTGCTGGCGGCCCAGGGGCTCACGGTGCGCTGCCTGCACTGCGTCTCGCCCTTTTTCGGCGAGCCCGGCGCCGTGCCGCGCTGGCGGCGGCTTCACGGGCTTGACATCGACGTGGCCGATGTGGGCGAGGCGTTCGCGGCCCTGCTCCGCCAGCGGCCCGAACACGGCTTCGGCAAGGCGCTCAACCCTTGCGTGGACTGCAAGATCCTGCTCCTGCGCGCGGCGCGCCGCCATATGGAGGCCGTGGGCGCGAAATTTCTCGCCAGCGGCGAGGTGCTGGGGCAACGGCCCATGTCGCAGCGGCTGGACACCCTGCACCTCATCCCGCGCGAGGCCGGGGTGCGCGGGCTGCTGTTGCGGCCGCTCTGCGCCCGGCATCTGCCGCCCACCGAGGCCGAGGCGTCCGGACTGGTGGACCGCGAACGCCTGCTCGGCATCTCCGGACGCGGCCGGGGCGACCAGCTGGCGCTGGCCAGGGAATTCGGCCTTGCGGAGATCCCCACCCCCGGCGGCGGCTGCCGCCTCACCGAGCGGGAGAACGCCCGCCGCTACTGGTGCGTGCTGACGCGGCTGTCAGTGGGAGCGCCCGCGGGCGGCCCCACGGCGCAGGATTTCCGGCTGGCCGGGACCGGCCGGCAATACTGGCGCGACGCCGGGGGACGCTGGCATTGGCTGTGCGTGGGGCGCAACGATCGGGACAACGAGCGCCTTGCCGGAGCCGCCGGGCCGGAGGATGCGCTGCTGCGCCTTGCGGGGCTGCCGGGGCCGCTGGCCCTGGCGCGGGGGGGCGCCCGCTGGGAGCGCCCGCTGCTTCAGGAGGCGGCGGCGCTCATGGCGGCCTGCGCGCCCAGGGCCAGGGAGGCGGCGCGCCACGGCGCCCGCGTGAACGTGACCACGGGGGCGCTGCGCCTGGAAGTGACACCCGGCGCGACGCCGGGCTGGGGGCTGCCCTCCTGGGAGGAGGCGCGCGAGGAGATCCGGGCGGAGATGCGGGACAGGGCGGCGGCCGGGACGCGCGCGGGGCAGGGGGGCGGAGCGCCGCGCCCCGGAAGTGACGACGGCCCTGCCTGACGCTCACAGCGCCGCCAGCGGCGGGAAAATCGCCGGGCGTCCCTGAACTTCATCTGGAATATCAGGGAAATCAGCGAGTTGCCGCAAGCATATCGTCGCGGGCAGCTCCCGGTTTCCGGGGCTGGCGGCGGCGTGGCGCCTGTGCGCTCCCTTTACAAGCACAGAGGGAACAGCTATAGGCTTCTGTCCTGACTGGGGACAGACCGTGCCGCAGCCGGACATGGCCTTTCCGCCATCCCCACCACTCCCCCGCGCCATGTGACCGGAGGTTCGTATGGATCACAATGATATCGAATATTTCCGCAAGCTGCTTTCCGGCATGCTGGAAGAAGCCCAGCAGAACGGCGACAGCACCATTGAGGAACTGACGGACAGCAACGAGGTTTTTGCCGACCCGGCGGACAGGGCCACGGCCGAGTCCGACCGCGCGTTCACCCTGCGCCTCCGCGACAGGGAGCGTCGCCTCATCCGCAAGATCCAGGCGGCCCTCCAGCGCATCGAGGACGGCACCTACGGCATCTGCGAGGAATGCGGCGAGGAGATCAGCATTCCGCGCCTCAAGGCCCGGCCTGTCACGCGCCTGTGCATCAACTGCAAGGCCCGGCAGGAAGAAGACGAGCATCTGCGCGGGGACTAGCGGCACCCATGGCCGGAGTTTCGCTGTTCCACGTTGGGCGGTCGGGGCGCGCCTTGCCCCGCCTGTGTCTGTTCCGTGCCCTGCTGCCGGCCGTCCTTCTTCTGGGCGGCCTTTTGCTGCCCGGATTTCCCGCGCCGGTTTCGGCCGCCGGCGGTGAAGCCGCCGCCGTGGCCGCGCCGGAAACGCCCGGCGGCGGAAAGAACACGGCGGCGAAAGCCACGCCTGCCCGCACTGCCGCCGGGGAGGACGAGAAAACAGGGGAAGACGGCGGCGACGGCGGCGCGGATGCCGCCACGGCTCCCCAACCTGTTGAGCCCGCGGGCAATGCCGCCTGGGAGGCCGTGTGGAGCGGCCAGCGCGCCATGCTCGACGAGGTGCGCCAGACCGCGCTCAAGCTCAGCGACAGCTTCGGCGCCCAGACGGAGAATCTCTCGCGCCAGCTCCAGCCTTTTGAGGAGGAAGGGCGCCGCCTGCTCGTCTTTGCCAATACCTTCAAGGGCCACCCCAATGCCATGGAGGCCGTGAGCCGCCGCATCGCCGCCACCATCGGCGATCTCCATCTGGTGCTGGAGCCCGTGACCCTGGCCCGGTCCGAGGCCGAGAGCCTGCTGGAACGTGTCAACTACATGGCCGCGAGCCTGCCGGATGAAGTGCAGCAGGGCCATATCAGCCCCGAAATGCAGGCCTATGTGCAGGGGGTCACCCGCGCGCGCCTGCGACTCACGGCGGTGCTCGCCCAGTATGGCTCCCTGGCGCCGTCCCTGCGGCTGCTCACGCGGCTGGAGGAAACGCGCGCCGCCATCACGGCGCAGCTGCCGGGCCTCTGGAAGGAGTATTATCTCCGGGGTCCCCTGCCCTGGCTCAGCCCCGATGCCTGGGCCGACTTTTCGCGGAAGATGTTCTATTCCTGGCAGGCCATGCTCCTGCGCCTGCCCGTGGAAATGCCCACCACGCCGCCGCAGTGGGGCATAGCGGGCCTGCGCTTTTTCATCTGCCTGCTCTTTACCGGCGTGCTCGCCACCCTGCTTGAGCGGCGCTGGCTTTCGCCCAACGCCTCGCCCGCGGCGCGGCATCTCTTCCGCCGGAGCCTGCCCTGGCTCTGCCTGGGCCTGGCCCTGCTGGGGAGCGCCCTTACCGCCTACGGCGACTTTTTCCGCCTCTTCCTTGCCCTGGGCAATCTCTGCCTCATCTTCGGGCAGGTCTTTCTTGCCTGGGATCTGCGCCGGCTCCAGTATCCCGATGCGCCGGCGGCCGGTTCGCCCCTGCTGCGGCTCCTGCCGCTCACGCTCGGCGCCTACGCCCTGCTCTATCTGCCGCTCATCCAGCCGCTGGTGCTTGTCATCTGGGCGGCCCTGGTCACCTTCTCGCTCTGGCGCCGCAGGAAGACGCCCATGCCCGATCTTGGGCCGTTCAAGCTGGAGCGGGGCGTTCTGGAATCCGAACCGGCCATCCTCTGGATCTGCCTCTTTCTTGCGCTCACCGGGCTGCATATCTGCAGCATGGCCCTCTACCTGCTCTTTGTCTCCCTGTCGCTGGCGCTGGAGCTCTGCCGGGGCGGCATGGCGCTGGTGAGCAGCTTCAACGAGCATCTCCCGCGCGAGG
>CAZNXQ010000141.1:0-4166 GCA_964576895.1 uncultured Desulfovibrio sp. | reverse complement strand
GCGTCGCCGCAGTCGGGACAGGGCAGGCTGTTGCCGCACACGGTGCAACTGTGCGGCGTAAAGCGCCCCACGCCATGGCAGCGCGGGCAGACGCCCCGGCCCGCGTCCTCATGGAACATCCCGCTGCCGCGGCAGTCCGGGCAGAGGGACGTGCTCTGCCCGTTCCAGCAGGCGCCGCAGGAAAGGCGGCCCGAGCCGCCGCACGTTTCGCAAATGGCCATCAGCATCTCCTGTTTCGCCCTCCGCGCGGGGCGGCGCGCGCCGCAGACCGCGGGAGAGATTTCAGACCGCCCGGAAACGCAGCGGCCCGATGAGAACAACGCTGATTGCCTATGCGTCCGGCCGCCGCATGTCAAGCCGGGCGCGGGGCGGCCCGGAGACCGCGCCGGCGGGTGGGGACGGCCGCCAGGAGGCCTACAACGCCAGAATGAGCGTGCCCGCCACGATGCACGCCCCGCCGATGGCGACCTTGAGCGTGAGCGGCTCGCGCAGGAAAAGGACGGCCATGATGATGGTAAAGACAATGCTCGTCTTGTCGACCGGCGCCACCTTTGAAACGTCGCCCAGTTGCAGGGCCTTGAAGTAACAGAGCCACGAGGCGCCTGTGGCGAGGCCCGAAAGCACAAGAAAGATCCAGGATCGTGCGCTTATCTCCGCGAGCTGCACCCTGGCCCCGCTGAGCCAGACCATGCCGCAGGCCATGGCAAAGACCACCACGGTGCGTATGGCGGTGCCGAGGCTGGAATCCACATCCTCGATGCCGACTTTGGCGAGGATGGACGTGAGCGCCGCAAAAACCGCGGCCAGGAGCGCAAGGACGAACCACATCTTTTGCACACGCATTTCCGAAAAATCCCGAACCCCATGGCAACCCCGCCATGTCCGGCACGGACGCGCGCACCGCGGGCGCCATGCCCGGCGCGGCGCCAATCCGCGCGGCATCCCGCAGGGAATGGCTTGACACATCGGCGCGCTTTGGTTAAGAGCATGCCCTTGGCGTTTTGTCCATACCCAAATTTTGGAGGATCCCATGCCCACCATCAACCAGCTCATCCACACCGAGCGCGAGCCGGTGGTGAAGCGCAAGAAGACGCCGGCCCTTCAGGCCTGCCCGCAGAAGCGGGGCGTCTGCACGCGCGTGTACACCACCACCCCGAAAAAGCCGAACTCGGCCCTGCGCAAGGTCGCCCGTGTGCGCCTGACCAACGGCATCGAAGTGACGGCCTACATCCCCGGCGAGGGCCACAACCTGCAGGAGCACTCGGTGGTGCTCATCCGCGGCGGCCGCGTCAAGGACCTTCCCGGCGTGCGCTACCACATCATCCGTGGCACGCTCGACGCCTCCGGTGTGGCCGATCGCCGCAAGAGCCGTTCCAAGTACGGCGCCAAGCGGCCCAAGTAGTGCCGGCGGAGCGCGCCTCCGCCCTTTCCCGCCGGGCCTTCGCGGCCACGGCATAACCCCGAACCCTGTGGGCGTGCGCCATGCGCCGTGCCGCGGCTGCCGTTGCGGATACAGCGGCGCCGGCGCGTCGCGGGGTTGGTGACGCCGCATCAAGGAACGCAAGGAGAAACCCCATGCCACGCAAAGGCCCGGTCCCCAAGAGAGAGATCCTGCCCGATCCGTTGTATTCCAGCCGTCTGGTCACCAAGTTCGTCAACCGGCTCATGTACGACGGCAAGAAGGGCGCCGCGGAGAAGATTTTCTACAGCGCGCTGGACACGCTGGCCGAAAAGACCGGCGAAGATCCCATGCGCGCCTTCGAGAAGGCCCTCGACAATGTGAAACCGCACATGGAGGTCAAGGCGCGCCGGGTGGGCGGCGCGACCTACCAGGTCCCCATGGAGGTGCGGCCCGAACGCCAGGTCTCGCTCGCCATCCGCTGGCTCATCAATTACGCCCGCTCGCGCGGGGAAAAGGGCATGACCGCCAAGCTCTCCAACGAGCTGCTCGACGCCTGGAACGGACGCGGCGGCGCGGTGAAAAAACGTGAGGACACGCACCGCATGGCCGACGCCAACAAGGCCTTCGCCCACTACCGCTGGTAGGGGCGCACGACCCGACTCGCCGCCGCCGGGGCCGCATCCGCAAGGATACCGCCCCGGCGTTGATTATCGCCGCTTTCGCCGCAGGGAGGAATTACCGTGGCACGCACCGTTCCCGTAGACAAACAGCGCAATATCGGCATCATGGCCCATATCGACGCCGGCAAGACGACCACTACCGAGCGCATCCTCTATTACACCGGCGTTTCGCACAAGATCGGCGAAACGCATGACGGCCAGGCCACCATGGACTTCATGGAGCAGGAGCAGGAGCGCGGCATCACCATCACCTCCGCCGCCACCACCTGCTTCTGGAAGGACTGCCGCATCAACATCATCGACACGCCCGGCCATGTGGACTTCACCATCGAGGTGGAGCGCTCCCTGCGCGTGCTCGACGGCGCGGTCTGCGTCTTTGACGCCGTGGCCGGCGTGGAGCCCCAGTCCGAAACGGTCTGGCGCCAGGCCGACCGCTACCATGTGCCGCGCATCTGCTTTGTGAACAAGATGGACCGCATCGGCGCCAACTTTTTCCGCTGCGTGGGCATGATCCATGACCGCCTGGGCGCCAAGGCCGTGCCCCTGCAGCTGCCCATCGGCGCCGAGGACAAGTTCGAGGGCGTGGTGGACCTGGTGCGCGGCAAGGCCATCTATTACGACAAGAGCACCAAGGGCGCGGAATTCAAGGTGACGGACGTCCCCGACGACATGAAGGCCCTGTTCGACGAAAAGCACCACGAGCTGCTCGAAGCCGTGGCCGAGGAAGACGAGGCCCTGCTTGAAAAGTATCTCGGCGGCGAGGCGCTCACCGAGGACGAGATCAACTCCTGCATCCGCAAGGCCACCATCTCGCGCAGCATCGTGCCGGTGCTCTGCGGCTCGGCCTTCCGCAACATGGGCGTCCAGCCCCTGCTCGACGCCGTGGTGGACTATCTGCCCTCGCCGGTGGACATCCCGCCCATGACCGGCCATGTGCCCGGCCATGAGGACGAGATCGTCGAATGCCACTGCGATGACAAGGAGCCCCTGGCCGGTCTGGTCTTCAAGCTCTTTTCCGATCCCTTCATCGGGCATCTCTCGTTCTTCCGCATCTATTCCGGCGTCATCGAGACCGGCATGAGCGCGCTCAACGCCAATACCGGCAAGAAGGAGCGCATCGGCCGCATCCTCAAGATGCACGCCAACAAGCGCGAGGACATCAAGTGGGCCGGCGCCGGCGACATCGTGGCCCTGGTGGGCCTGAAGAACGCCTCCACCGGCGACACGCTCTGCGACGACAAGCGCCCGGTCATCCTCGAATCGCTCAATATCCCCGAACCGGTCATCGAGGTGGCCATCGAGCCCAAGACCAAGGCCGACCGCGACGCGCTCTCGGCGGCCCTCGGCAAGCTGGCCAAGGAAGACCCCTCCTTCCGCGTCAAGGGCGACGAGGAGACCAACCAGACCCTCATCGCGGGCATGGGCGAGCTCCATCTGGAGATCATCGTGGACCGCCTCACGCGCGAGTTCAACGTCAACGCCAATGTGGGCAAGCCACAGGTGGCCTACCGCGAAACCATCTCCAAGCCGTCCAAGTCGGACATGAAGCATGCCAAGCAGTCCGGCGGCCGCGGCCAGTACGGCCACTGCGTCATCGAGGTGGAGCCCAATCCGGGCAAGGGCTATGAGTTCATCAACTCCATCACGGGCGGCGTCATTCCCAAGGAATACATCCCGGCCATCGACAAGGGCATCCAGGACGCCATGAAGTCCGGCGTGCTGGCCGGCTTCCCGGCCGTCGACCTCAAGGTCAACCTGGTCTTCGGCTCCTACCACGAGGTGGACTCCTCCGAGCAGGCCTTCTACGTTGCCGGCTCCATGGCCATCAAGGATGCCATGAACAAGGCCGCGCCGGTGCTGCTGGAGCCCATCATGGACGTGGAAGTGGTCACGCCTGAGGAATACCTCGGCGACGTCATGGGCGACCTCAACGGCCGCCGCGGCCGCGTCCAGAGCATGGAGGCCCGCGCGGGCGGCGCGCAGAGCGTGCGCGCCCAGGTGCCCCTGGCCTCCATGTTCGGCTACGCCACGGACCTGCGCTCGCGCACCCAGGGCCGCGCCACCTTCACCATGCAGTTCGACCA
>CAZNXQ010000140.1:0-4184 GCA_964576895.1 uncultured Desulfovibrio sp. | reverse complement strand
TTCATCCGCGAGCCGCGGCCCGCGGCCAGGATGACGGCCGCCGTGGCAGTGTCGTCCATCATATCCATATCCATCTCCCATTGCCGGTGGGCGTCAGCGCTTCACCGCCATGCGCGCAGGAGCGCCAGGTCGAGGGGCGCCGGTTGCGCTTCCCGTTCGGGATGCCACATGACGCCGATGATGCGGCCATCCGCGTTCATAAAGCCTTCCACCGTGCCGTCCGGAGCCAGGGCAAACGGTTCCAGGCCCGGAGCAAGTCCATGGGGCCGGATGGCCTGGGCATGGAAGGAGTTGACCTCGTGGTGCCGGCTGTCGGCCAAGGGGCGTGTCAGCTCCAGCCCGTGCCGCGTCGCTGTATGTCGGTCGCAGGTTTCCAGCGTGCCGCCGGCCAGCAGATTGATGACCTGCGCGCCCCGGCAGACGCCGAAGATGGGAATGCCCGTCTTTTGTGCCCACGCAAACAGTGCGCGCTCCGTGGCGTCGCGCGCCGGGGAGACGCCCCAGTTCTCGCCACCGGAAAGGATGAGTCCCGAAAGTTTCAGACCGTCTGCAAACCCGATTGTCTCCGCGCCCATATTGGGCAGATAGAGAACGCGCTCTTCCGGAAAGACCCGCTGGAGAAAGTGCGGCCAGTCGCGCGCCAGGGCATCGCGTTCCTCCACGGCGCCACCGGGATAGGCTTGGCGCACGACGCGCATGCTGATACCGAGCATCAGCAAGCCTCCAGAATGGCCGCTGCCGGGTTGAGGAGAAGCCGCTCCGCGCCGGCAGCCATGGCAAAAAGGCGTTCGCCCGCGCCGATGGCCGCGGGCAGGCCGTATTCCGCGCAACGGATGGCCATGTGCGAGTTGGCGCCCCCGAAGCGCGTCACCAGACCGGCGATGTTGCGCGTGAAGATCCAGTCGAAGCCGGGGTCGGCATTCTCGATGCAGACGATCCTGCCGCTGAGGTCTACATCGCAGGAGCTGCCGGCGGAAAGGCGCGTCACCGGGGCGCAGACCTCGCCTGTCCCCACGAAATTGGGCGCGGCGCGGTGCTGCGGCGCCACATAGACATCGCGCACCGAACGGATGAGATAGCCCAGCTTGAGCCCTGAGGCGCGGGCCAGCAGCTCCCTGTTGGCCGCCACATGACGGCTGAAATGTTCGTGCGCGCTTTCGGGCTGGGCGCTGGTGGTCCAGTCCAGAAGCGTCTGGATCTCCAGAAAGGAAAGCGCGTCGCGGTCAAAGCCGGCGTCCTCGCCGAAAAAGGCGATTGTCTCCAGCGCGTCCGAGAGGTTGCGGCTGAAAATGAACTTGGCATGTTCGCGTCCGGCGATGGCCCGGCGCGCATATTCCAGCAGTTCTTCCGGCGTGAGGCCGAGGCCGTGCCCGCGCAGCAGAATTTCCAGGTCGCGCCGCTCGGCCTGTGTGAGCGCGAAGGGCGCTCCCGGCTCCGGATGGGGCATGCGGCCACCTTCCCCGAAGATGTCCGGACGGTCCAGATAGCGCGGGGAGAGGATATCGTAACTTCCCGGACGCAGATGCCCGTATTTGCGCATGAAGGCCGCCGCATCGCGTTTGCCTTCGCAGACATCCTGAAATTCGCCGGACAGTTCGCCGGAGATGGTGCGCACCGTGGCCTTGAACGCCTGCGCACGCTCCGGCGCGAGCGCGCCCGCCGCCACCGCCGAACGCAGCAGGTTTTCAGCAATGAAGGCGTGGCGCGCCAGGATGGAAAAGGGCAGAGTTCCGTATTTGCGGCACTCTGCCAGCAGGGACGCCAGATCTTCCAGACGGCCGCGATTGGCGGCGGTGACGGGCGCCCTGCCCGTCTGCCGTCCGCGCAGTTCGGCCACGGCATCCAGTGCAGCAGCCAGAGAGCCGGCGGCAGAGAGATCAAGGCACGCCGCTGTGAGCCGGCTGAGGGCAACGCGGAAATCCTCGCGCCGCCGCGTTGTGAGCAGGCCGGGATAGCGCGCGTCAAGCGTGGCGTCAAAACTGAAATCAAGGGCGGTCTGGGCGATTTCAAATTCGATCTTGTCATGAAACTGGGGATTGGCTTCCAGTCGTTCCAGCCATGCGCCCACCAGAATTTCGCAGGTGACGGTCTCCAGCCCGGCGGGGAGAAAGGAATTGAAGCTGGCGCGTACGTCGATGTAGGGGCGACCGAAAATGAGAGGCATGAGCTCCGTGGGCGGCAGGGCGCGGTAACCCATGCGCTCGCGCGCCTTTGCCCAGACGCGGCTCGTGATGAGGTTGCGGTAGAGGGACGAGGCAAGCGGACGCGGCAGGATGCCGATCATCTCCGCCGGGTTCCAGTCCGGCATGACGCCGAGGATGGAGCGCTGCCCGAACAGGCCTGGGCACGGCCCGGTGCGCGCGGCCACAAAGTCGGCCACACGGCTGATGCGGGCTGCAGGGATGGAATCCGGCCACTGACGCCGGGCGCAGATGGGCCGGACCTGCAGGAGATGGAGGGTGTTTCCCCTGTCCAGGCAGAACTCGATATCCAGGGCGTCCGTGCCGCAGAGCGATTCCAGGCGGCGCGCCAGAGCCACAAAGGCGGCCAGCCGCGGCGAATCGAAATCCGTCTCCTTCGCCTCCCGATAGACATAGACGGTCTTGCCCACATGGGTGCCGCCCGTGACAGTGTCCGTCTGGCCGGATTCGTCGTCGTAGTTGATGACGTACCAGGGCGCGCCGTCGGCAAGAGCGCGGGTCATGATGACGCCGGTGACAGCGGGATCAGGGATCATGGGTTGCACCAGCACCTGGTCGTCGGGCGCGGGTGCGCCGTAGGAGCCGATGACCTGCTCCACGGCATCGGCAAAGGCCGCCGCATCGCCCAGGGGCACACCCAGCAGGGAAAGGAAGGCTCCGGCGCCGGAGGTCTCGGACGAATCCTCGCGCCGACAGGATGAACGCACGGCCACGCAGGGCATGCCGTCAACCGCCAGCGCGTCCAGTGCCGCGGCATGGACGGCTCCCGCACCCGCGCGCCATTGCGCCACGGTAACGGCAAATACCGGCGGAATGTGCAGCTCCGGCCAGCGGCTGAGCGCCGTCAGGGTGTCTGCCTTGGAGGAAAAGAAAGGGGTTTTGCTCATCTCAGACCCGGGTATCCTTTTCAATGCGTTTTCAAGCACAGGGCGCGATGCGCCCGCCAGTAGTTTTTTGCCAACGGCTTCCTTAAGCCCAGAATCCGGGCGGCAAACCTACGCAGAGGCAATGGAAATTTCATGACCAGTGGCAGAAAACGATTCAGCTTGAGCAAGACAGGCTTTGAAAAATGCTGTGGCAAGCCCACTGCCATCTCATTTACATGGGTCAATGCCCTCCTATCGAACGATACTGATTCCATCAAGTAAAAAAACAGTGTCTGCCTTTTATCACATCTAGGAACAAAATTAGAAGCTATAGTCATAAAAATCACTATTGATGTGTTGTGATGACATCTACGCATAGCATAACGCAGGATACCTACAGTATTCATAAGTGGAAGTCTATCGATAGCATTTTTCATCCATATATTTACAAGTTGAGTAAGTGTTGAAGGTGTAGTTTCAAAGCCAATCAAATCACAAATATTGGTCAGGAAGGCACGTTTTAAGAGTAGTAGCCAGAGTTGAGGAGGTTCCTTAATTGCTGTGGATTTCAGAAGTTCAGCAAGGAAAAAATTAAGATATGGCAATGCATCTCTGCGTTCCCATTTCGCCACAAACCTCAATAAATCTCCAGAAGTTTTACATGGGGTATGTCCTTTGTCTATCGTGTGCCATCCTGGATCATCATCATTATTCAATATACGTTTAATCATTTTTGCAAGTATAGGAAAAGTTCTATTAATATTAGGCATATCGTATTTTTGCTTATTGCTCAGGGATTCAGTCCAGATTTTCTCATCCCTGTCCATCTCTTCCAGCAGAGGAATAAGCTGTGTTGGTCTGCTGATTTGCCAACCCAATTCATCACATTTGGGCTCTTCCTCATCCAGAGTGTAAATCATACGAATAGACGGTCTTTTGGCAGTCATAGAGAAATTAATAGCGCTAGCGGAAATATCGGTGACAAAATAATCAGCACGGGCAAGCCAAAACTTATTATCATCTTCTTCATCTATAAAAAAACGTTCCTTCGAAAAATCGGCTCTTAGATAGTGTCGTCAATTTACTTTTAATTTTTGCGATGGTCTGCTATCCTCCC
>CAZNXQ010000139.1:0-4188 GCA_964576895.1 uncultured Desulfovibrio sp. | reverse complement strand
GCAGGGCCGTGGAAACCTCGTGGCCGCTGCCGTAGGCCGCGTGGCGCACTTTCTGTCCGTCATGGAAGCGCTGGAGCAGCTTGGTCAGGTAGAGGCGCTGCGTTGTGATGGCGCCGGTGGAACCGTAGACCGTGGAATCCGGCTCCTTGGCAGCCTTTTCCAGAAATGCGGCGAAGCTGTGCGGTCCCACGGCCTTGTTGGTGGAGAAGACCAGCTCCATGACCATGATCTGCGCCACCGGTTTGATGTTCTTGTCCGTATAGCCCACGTTGGTCAGCAGGGGCGTGGTGCAGAGCGCGCTGAAACCGGGAAAGGCCAGGGTGTAGCCGTCGGGCCGGGCGCGCAGCATGTCATTGATGCCGATGGCCTGGGCGCCGCCGGGTTTGTTGACCACGTTGATGGTGATGTTGAATTCCTTCTGGAAATACTCGGCCAGGATGCGGCTGGCGATGTCAACGGCGCCCCCCGGCCCAAAGGGCACGATGACGGTCAGGGGCCGGTCGTGGGGATAGTCGGCCCGCGCCTCGCGCAGCATGCCGGGCAGCAGGAAAAAAACGGCGAGCAGAAGAGTGAGGATACGTGCGCGCATAAGCTCTCCCTCGGTTGGAGTGGGGTTGGTAGGGCCTGTCCATCAAGAAGCATGCCAGCGCGTTTTCCCCCTCAACCCGGTGCGGGAGTCTGGCGGCGGCAGTATCTGTAACAAAAGTGGGCAGAGTTTGTATCGGTTTTGATACAAATCCAGAAGGTCCAGGGCGCGTGTCCGTCCCGGTCAGGCGTGGAGTTTGCGCCACAGCGTCATCCGGCTCACGCCCAGCCTGCGGGCGGCCCGGCCCATGTCCTGGCCCGCATCGGCCAGCGCGGCGTCGATGACGCGGCGTTCAAAGGCGCGCAGGCGGGCATGGAGCGGGAGGTCATCATCCTGGGGCGCCCCCACGGCGTCGGCGCGCGGGGCCGGTCCCGGCGCCCAGCCCCGCAGGAGCAGCGCGCCCCAATCCGGTTTTTCGCCGTTTCCCGTGGCCTGATTGGCGAGCAGGACAAAGCGTTCCAGCACGCTGAAGAGTTCGCGGAAGTTGCCCGGCCAGTCATGCCGCTCCAGCAGCGGGCCGATGGCCTTGCGCAGGGCGCTGGCGCAGGGTGCGGGCCGCAGGCGGTCGAGCAGCCACGGCAACGCCGCGCCCATGATGTCCGGCACGCGCTCCCTGAGCGGCGGCACGTTGAGGCAGAGGACGCTCAGGCGATAATAGAGATCCGCGCGGAAAAGCCCCTTGCGGATGTATTCCTCAAGGTCGCAGTGCGTGGCGCAGATGACGCGCGTGTCCAGCGGAATGACCTGCGAGCCGCCCACGCGCACGACTTCCCGCTCCTGCAGGACGCGCAGGAGGCGGCTCTGGAAGGCCACGGGCAGGTCGCCCACCTCGTCCAGAAAGATGGTGCCGGTATGGGCCATTTCAAACATGCCCGCCTTGCCCTGCCGGCGCGCGCCAGTGAAGGCGCCTTCCTCATAGCCGAAGAGCTCGCTTTCCAGCAGGCCTTCGGGAATGGCGGCGCAGTTGACGGCCACAAAGGGCGCGTTGGCCCGGCCGCTCGCCGCGTGGATGCTCTGGGCGAAAAGCTCCTTGCCGCAGCCGGTTTCGCCGCGGATGAGCAGGTTGGAGTCCGTGGCGGCATAGAGCCGGGCAAGCTCTTTGAGGCGCTCCATGGCCGGCGTCACGGAGGTGATGTCGTCAAAGGTGTAGCGCGTGGTGAAGCCCCGCGCGCGGTAGTTCTGGCGCAGGCGTCCGGCCGCGCGCTGGATGCTGCCGGCATGGTCGAAGGAAAACACCGAACCCGCGTTCTGCCCCCGCACCAGGATGGGCACATGGTTGATGACCAGGGTGGAATTGTTGATGTCGCGCACGCGCCCGCGCTCGCTCCCGCCGGGCTGGTTCTTGCCATTGAGGAAGCCGGGCACGGTTTCGCGGATGTCGCGTCCGAGCAGGCGATCGGGCCTGATCCCCAGCAGGCGCCCGGCCGCCGCGTTGACGTAGCTCGCCACGCCGCTCTCGTCCAGGGCCAGCAGGCCCTCGTCCACGGCATCAAAAATGGCCTGCAGCCGTGCCATGCGTCGCTGTTCCAGCTGGCGCGCCTGGGCGATGGCCACAGCTTCCTGGAGGAAGCGCGTCGCGGCTGGCCGGTCCACGGTGATGAGCCGGGTGGGCATGCCGGTCGGCTGGACAAGATCGCGCACAAAGGTGCCCCCGATCACCATGTCCACATCGCCGGGGCGCAGGCTCTCCACCATCCGGCGCATGTCCTCCCGCGAATGGAAGATCTCCTGACGGATGTCCATGCCAAGGGCCTCGGCCACCGCGTCCGTATCGTCCAGCGGTTCGCCATAGCGGAAAAACAGCACGCGGCGCACACGGCCCGCGTCCGGCAGGAGGAGACGCAGAAGGTCAATGGCCGTGGGGTCGACGGAAACCACCGGCACATCGGTATATTTTCGCAGTTCGCCCGCCACGATGCTGCGGGCGAGGAAGGCGTCGCACTCCTCAAACCCCGGCCGGGAGGCGAGATACCCCGGCATTTCCTCCTGACCGAGGGCCACGCGCAGCTCGCAGCCCATGCCGCGCGCAAGCGACTGGAAGAGTGCGCCCAGTTCCTTGTAGGTGGCGATAAGGGTGAGACGTGGCTGGGGTTCCATGGGTATCCGTGTCCTGTCTGCTGGAAGTGATGGCCCAGGCAGTATAGGCGCAAAATCCTGAACGCAAAATATCTATACCTCTCTGGAACGAATATTGCTAGGTTAAGGGACCGAACCATGACCGGCCGCGCGCCGGCGTTCCCTTTGCCCGGAGGAGGCTTCCATGTGGCGTCATATCTGTTTCGTTCTGTGCTCCCTCGCCCTTGCCCTGCAGGGGGCCCTGTGCGTCCAGGCCGCGGAGCGCGGCGCATCCCCGCGTGTGCTCAGGACGGCGTGGCTGGGCGAGCATGAGGCCTTTCCCGCATGGTTCGCCAAAAAAACCGGGCTTGACAGGCAGGCCGGCGCCACTCTGGAAATGCTGCGCTTTGCCACCGGAGCGGACCTGGTGGGCGAGGAGCGCGCCTTTGACTGGCTGGTGGGCGCCTGCGGGGCGCTGCCGGCGGTGGCAAGCAACCTGAGCGGTGATCTTGAGATCATCGGCATCGCCAATGACGAATCCATGGCCAATGCCGTGCTGGCGCGCGCGGACGATCCGGTCTTTGCCGATGGCGGTGCCGGGAGCCTTCCCGGCGTTTACGGCTCGGCGGAGCGTGTGCGCGGCAAGACCATTCTCTGCCCCCGCACCACCTCGGCCCATTATCTCCTTGATCGCTGGCTCAACGCCCTCGGCCTTGCCGAGAAGGATGTGGATATCAGGTTCATGGCGCCGCGCAAGGCACTGGGAGCGTTCCGCTCCGGCTACGGGGATTTTCTCGTGCTCTGGTCGCCCGAACTGCGCGAGGCCCTGCGCGACGGGCTGCGCGTGGTGGCCCGTTCCGACCAGTGCGGCGCGCCGCAGATGATCCTGCTGGTGGCGCCGGCCAAGGCCGCCGCCCGCTCCCCTGAGGATGTCAGCGCCATCCTTCGCCTCTATCTTCAGGCCGCCGCGCGGCTCCAGGCCATGCCCCCCCAGGAGGTCGCCGCCCTGTACCGGCAGTTCTGTCACGAATGGGCGGGCGTGGAGCTGAGCCAGGAAGAGGCGCTGGAGGAACTGCGCCAACATCCCATGTTCATGCGGCAGCAGCAACTGGAGCTGTTCGGCGGCAACGCGCCAGACAGCGAACTTGGCCGCCGGCTCGCCGCGATCAGGGAGTTTGCGCGCAGAAACGGAGAGCCCGCGCGTGATGGCACCGCCGCGCGCCTCAACGACGCCTATCTGCGGGCGGCGGAGTAACCGGGCGTGCGGGAGCGGCGCGGGCGTCCGCTCCCGCCAGGGCGCCTGCGCGCGGGCATGGCGAAAGCGCTCTGCATCTAGGGTCTGGACCTATTAATGTGGCTGCTGGCTTGGGATGTGGCAGCTTGTGCAATGCCACAATCATCCGTCAAAAACAGCCTTGCGTTGCTGTCCATTTGCGTAAACCGCGCTTCGCGCGGTAACGCAAACGCGCCTGCGGCGCGCCCTTCGGGTGGCTTTTGCGCTGGCGGCGTCATTGGACGATTTTTGTCGGTCATGTACTTGAGTACAC
>CAZNXQ010000138.1:0-4249 GCA_964576895.1 uncultured Desulfovibrio sp. | reverse complement strand
CCATATCAGGTGTATTGCCATTTGGGCTAAAATTAAATGACGACACTATCTAGTCGAGGATCTTCACCGGCAGTCCGGGCGCGAGCCGCACCTGGCCGTCGATCACCACGCGGTCGCCGTTTTCCAGCCCGTCGGCCACGACGGTCTGGCCCTCATGCTCGAAAAGGGGCGTCACGGGGCGGTAGACGGCGCGGCCGTCCGCATCCACAAGATAGACATAGCGTTCCTCCCGGCCTGACTGGACGGCGCGGCTCGGCACCACAAGGGCGTCTTCCGCCACGCCGAGGGGCAGGGCCACCTGGACGAACTGCCCCGGCCAGAGGCGGCGGCCGGGATTTTCAAACGTGGCGCGCAGGCGGATGGTGCCGGTGCGCGTGTCGACGCTGTTGTCCACCAGCGTCAGACGCCCTGTTTCCGGGCTTCCCCCCGTGGGTGTGGCCGTCACGGGGACCGCCCCCCCCTGCATGCGTTCGAGGATGACCGGAAGCTGCGCTTCGGGCACGGAAAAGGTGACATAGATGGGCGACAGGGTATCGATGGTCACGATGGGGGTGGCGTCCGTGCTTTTGACCATGTTGCCCTTGTCCACGGTGAGCGCGCCCACGCGGCCGCCGATGGGCGCCGTGACCGTGCAGTAGGCGAGGTCAAGGGCCGCGCTCTCCACGGCGGCCCTGTCGGCCTGGACCGTGGCGCGCAGGGCCGCCGCGTCGGTGGCGGTCTGCTCATAGGCTTCGCGGCTCACATAGCCGCCGCCCACGAGTTTGCCGTAGCGGCGGCGGTCGTCGTTGGCCTTGGCGAGTTGCGCCTCGGATTTGGCGAGCACGGCGCGCTTTTCGCGCAGGGCGGCCTCGAACGGGCGCGGGTCGATCAGCACCAGCGGATCGCCGGCCTGCACCTCCTGCCCCTCGGTGAAGCGGATGTCAAGCAGTTCGCCGGTGACGCGCGGGGTGACGCCCACGGTGGCCGAGGCGCGCACATTGCCCACGGCGGAAAGCACGCGCGGCATGTCGGCTCTGGTCACGGGCCGCACATGGACCGGGGCCGGGGCCGGTCCCCGTGCGGCGTCGTCGCCGCCGGAACAGGCGACCGGTCCTGTGAGGCACACGGCCGCGAGGCAGAGGGTGAACGCCCGGTCGCGCCAGGAGCAGGGCTTCATGTCGGCCTCCTTGGGATTGTCGTGAGCATGTACCATGGAGCGGCCCGCGTCAAGAACCCGTTGACTTCGCAAGGCTTTTCGGCATACTGGCAAATTCAGTGGCCGCGTGGCGCCCGGCATGGCCGCGTTCCGGTTCCGGGCCGGGGACGCGGCCCGCTTCCGGCAGACATGATGGAGGTTCTGTTGGCAAAGAATCATGCCTTGCAGCGGTGGGGAGTGGAAGATTCCGTCGAGCTCTACGGCATCCGGACATGGGGCGCGGGCTTTTTTGATGTGTCGGAGGCCGGGGATGTGGTCATCTGCCCCCACGGGGCGCGGGGGCCGCAGATCCCGCTGCCGGAGATCATCGCCGGGCTGCACGAGCGCGGCTACGACATGCCTGTCCTCCTGCGCGTGGAGAATATCCTCAGTTCCCGCATCGCCCACATCCATGAGTCCTTTCGCAAGGCCATCCGCACGCTCGGCTACAGGGGGGAATATCGCGGCGTCTTCCCCATCAAGGTGAACCAGCAGCAGCAGGTGGTGGATCAGATCGCCCAGTTCGGCAGCCGCTATCACCACGGGCTGGAGGCGGGCTCCAAGGCAGAGCTCATCGCGGCCGTGGCCCTCATGCGCGACCCTGAGGCCTGCATCGTCTGCAACGGCTACAAGGACGAGGAGTTCATCGACCTCGCCCTCCAGGCCCAGCGCCTGGGCTTCAATATTTTTCTTGTCCTGGAGATGCCCGGCGAGCTGGACATGGTACTTGAGCGCGCGGCGGCCCTCGGCATCCGGCCCAATGTGGGCGTGCGTTCCAAGCTGTCGGTCAAGGCGGGCGGCCACTGGACGGATTCCGGCGGCGAACGCTCCACCTTCGGCCTTTCGCCCTCGCAGATCGTGGATGTGGTGGACACGCTCAAGAGCCGCCAGATGCTCGACTGCTTCCGTCTGCTCCACTACCACCTGGGGTCGCAGATCTCCAATATCCGCGATATCCGCACAGGGGTCATGGAGGCGGCCCGGCTGTATTCCGGGCTGGTGGAGGAGGGCGCGCCCATGGGCTATCTCGACCTGGGCGGCGGCCTTGCCGTGGACTATGACGGCTCGCACACCAACTACGTCTTTTCGCGCAACTACAATCTGGATGAATACTGCGCCGACGTGGTGGAAACCATCATGAGCATCCTGGACGAGAAGGAGATCCCGCACCCGCACATCATTACCGAATCGGGGCGGGCGACCGTGGCCTACTGCTCCGTCCTGCTCTTCAACATCCTTGACGTCAACGTGGTGGAGGAGGCGCGCCTGCCCGAAACGCTGCCCGACGACGCGCCTGAGGCTGTGCGCAACCTGCAGGAGGCGCTGGCCGGCATCAGCCTCCGCAATCTTCAGGAAAGTTACAACGACGCCGTCTATTACCGCGACGAAGTGCGGCGCATGTTCTCCACCGGCGCCGTGAGCCTGCGGCAGCGCACCCTGGCCGAGCGCTTTTTCTGGGCCATCCTCATGCGCATCGCCAAGGAGAAGGGCAAGCTCAAGAACGTGCCGCGCGACCTGGAGGACATCGACGTCAACCTTGCCGACATCTATTACGGCAATTTCAGCGTCTTCCAGTCCCTGCCGGATTCCTGGGCCATTGACCAGCTCTTCCCCATCATGCCCGTGCACCGGCTGGGCGAATTTCCCTCCCGCCAGGGCATCATCTCGGACATCACCTGCGATTCCGACGGCCGCATCGACCACTTCATCGACCCGCAGGGCATGAAACCCATGCTCGACCTCCACCCCCTGCGCGAAGGCGAGGAATACTATCTCGGCGTCTTTCTGGTGGGGGCCTATCAGGAGACCCTGGGCGATCTCCACAATCTCATGGGCGACACCAACGTGGTTTCCATCCGCGCCGCCGATGACGGCAGCTATGAATATGTACGCGAGATCCGGGGGGATTCCGTGTCCGATGTGCTCAGCTATGCGGAGTACGAACCGCGCCGCATCATCGAGAATCTCCGCAGCGCCGCCGAACAGGCCGTGCGCGAAGGGCGGATCTCGCCCAGCGAACGCTTCGCCGTCATGCAGGCCTTTGAGGACGGCTTGCGCGGCTATACCTATTTTGAACGCTGATCCGGCCTGACCCGTTTGCCGGCGGCGCGCGCCACAAGGCATGCCAGCCGGCATTTCAGGGTGACGCGCGGGCCCGCGGCCATGGCAGGATGGAGTGTGGACGATGCAGAACATGCAGGAGCCGACGCAGCCGTTTCCCCTCTTCGCCGAGCCGTTGCAGTTCAGGCGTCCGGGGCCGCCGCTCTATGCCCAGCTGGCGGAATTGCTGCGCCAGCGCATAGAAAGCGGCGTTTTCGCGCCGGGCGCGAAATTGCCCAACCTGGCGGAAATGGCCAGGAATACCGGGCTCGCGCGCGTGACCGTGCGCCAGGCCGTCCAGTTGCTCGTTCTCGACGGGCTGCTCACGGCGCGCCAGGGGCGCGGCATCCATGTGGCGCGGCGGCTGCCGCACCGCGCCTGCCAGAACATGCGTACCTCCTGGAGCGCGCTGGTGAAGCGGATCGAGGGCGCCAGCGTCCAGATGCTTGAGGCCGCCGACACCACGCAATGCCCGTTGCTGGCGGCCTGGAACCTGCCGCCGGCGCCCTGCTACCGCTTTATGCGCCGTGTCCATATCAAGGACGGCGTGCGCTTTGCCTATATCGACCTCTATCTTGACAAACGCATCTACGAGCGCGCCCCGGAACGCTTCAACATGACCACGGTCATTCCGGTCATGGAAGAGCTCAGGATCAACGTCACCGCCGCCCGGCAGGAACTGACCATCGGCAGCGCCTCGCCCGAAGCGGCCTTTCATCTGGGCATTGCCTGCAGCGCGCCGGTGGCGCTGGTGCGCCGCTATGCCTGCGATGACTCCGGCCGCGCCGTCTATGCCGCCAGCATGGTGCACCCCGGCGACCGCGTCCGCTTCGACATCGATCTTGTGCGCTGAGCGCTGTTTTCGTCCTTTCCTCCGTTATTCCCCCGGCTGCGCCGCTCAGGCTGTCCGCGCGGTCCCGGCGCGGCGTGCCAGGAGCTGCTTGCGGAGCATGTTGAGGAGGATGAAGGCGCTGA
>CAZNXQ010000137.1:0-4254 GCA_964576895.1 uncultured Desulfovibrio sp. | reverse complement strand
CAGCATCCGTCTGTCGCTCCGCTCCAGACGGAACCTGGAATATCCATCAATCGCAGTGTACAGCATAACCATATTCTATGACGTTGTCCGGGCAAACACGGAACGGTCGTCGCCGGCGGCATCGCCGTCCAGAAGCCGCACATGGGCATAGCGCCCGCTCCTGCGGGCCGCCTCCGCCAGACGCGGCCCCTCGGCGCGGCATTCCGGGCAGGCGTGGCGCGGCACGAGCACGCAGAGGGAGCGGGGCACGCGCTCCGATTCCGTCTCGATGCGGCCAAGGCCGGAGCAGGCGCCGCACAGCCGCCAGCTTTCCGTCTGGTGCTCGGTGAGCATGTCCGTATCATAGAAGATCCGCTTTTTCCGCGTCCACCAGCCGTGATCCTCCCTTCCTTCGGCGGGAGTGGCGGGCGGCCGGAAATAGCGGTCCAGCACCTGGTCGCACAGGCGCGCGATATACTCGCTCACTTCCGGCCGCTGACGGATGGCGCCGGGCGTCCAGCCCGGTTCGCGGATCTCCTTCGCCGCCGGGATGCCCGCCAGGGCGAGGCAGATGCCCAGATTGACATACGGCAGGGCCCCCCGGATGGCGTAGCCGCCTTCCAGCACGGCGATGTCCGGGTTCAGCGCCGTGGTCAGGGCCGCATAGCCCTGGGCGGAAAGGCGCATGTTGGCGAGCGGATCGGTGAAGTGGTTGTCCTGCCCGGCGGAATTGATGACGATGTCCGGCCTGAAGTCGTCCAGCATGGGCAGCACGGCGTTGCGTACCGCGTACAGATAGCCCTCGTCCGAGGTTTCCGGCGGCAGGGGGATATTGATGGTGCGCCCCAGGGCGCCCGGCCCCCCGCATTCCTGCAGGAAGCCGGTGCCGGGGTAGAGCGTGCGGCCGTCCTGATGGAGCGAGATGAAGAGCGTGTGCGGGTCGTTCCAGAAAATGTCCTGGCTGCCGTCGCCGTGGTGGACGTCCGTATCCACAATGGCCACCCGCAGGGGACGGCCGTCGGGATGGGGATAGTGATCCCGGAGGTATTCCACCATGACGGCTTCGTTGTTGATGTTGCAGAAGCCCCGGTTGCCGTGGACCACGCGCATGGCATGGTGCCCCGGAGGCCGCACCAGGGCGAAGGCCCGGTCGGTTTTGCCCTCCATGACCAGGCGCGCCGCCGTGATGGCGCCGCCCGCCGCCGCCATGTGCGATTCCGTGCTCACGGCTTCCGCCGAAGGCAGGCAGAACTGCGCCCGCTCCAGTTGCGCGTGGGTGGCGAAGACCGGCCGGTGCTCGCTGATGCCGGCAATGTCGAACAGGCCTTCTTCCTCAAGCTGGTCGCGGGTATAGAGCAGGCGCTCCTCCCGCTCCGGATGGGTGGGGGAAATGGCCCAGTCAAAGGCGGGGAAAAAGACCACACCCAGGGTGCGCGCGGCTTTCAGCGGTTCACTCATCGGGATCTTCCATATTCTCGAACACGTCCACGCCGTAACGGGCATTGGCCACCAGTTCGCCGAAATGGCCCATGCCCAGGGCAAGGGCGAGATTGTCCTCCGCCACGGCGGCCAGGAGCGGGCCGGTGGCGTCTTCCAGGCGAAAAACGCCGCCGGGCGCGCCCTCGCGCCGCAGGACGACGCATTGGAGCAGGTCCGGGTCACCCATGCGGCTGACCACGGCGAGCGGCGACGGCAGGGGGGCTTCCGCGTCGCGCGGCGCAAAGCGCAGCTGCCCGTCGGCAACCTGCAGGGTGTAGAGTTCGGGAGCGGTATCCATCATGGCTTTCCTCTGCTGACGGCGTTCAGACGATGCCCGGCCCGTCGTGGCGCAGCCGGGCCTCCAGCGCGGAAAGACACTGGAGGAGCACATCATCGGGCCGCTGCGTCGCGTCAATGACGGCGATGCGTTCCGGCTCAGCCTGCGCCAGCGCCAGATAGCCCGCCCGGACGCGCTCGTGGAAATCCAGGCTCTCGGCGTCAAAGCGGCCTTCGGAGACGACCGTTCCCTCGGCGCGGTTGCGTTCGCCCGCGCGCTCCAGCCCCTCGCTTACGGCCAGATCCAGCAGGAGCGTGAGATCCGGCGCAAGGCCGCCCGTGGCCTGGGCGTTGATGCGGCGCAGGCGTTCCACGTCATGCCCCCGGCCATAGCCCTGGTAGGCGAGCGTCGAGTCCGAAAACCTGTCGCAGAGCACCGTCTGGCCCGCTTCCAGCGCGGGCCGGATGATTTCGGCCACATGCTGGGCGCGGTCGGCGAGGAACAGATGCAGCTCCGCCCGGCTGGAAAGCCCGCGCGTCCGCGCATCCAGCAGGATGGGCCTGAGGCTGCGGCCAAGGCCGCTGCCGCCCGGTTCCCGCGTGAGCACGGGATCGTGCCCGCGCGCCTGAAGATGCCCGGCGAGCAGGCGCAGGGCCGTGGACTTTCCCGATCCTTCTATACCTTCAAAAGTGACAAACATTCTTCCCTCTTGGCGGTTTTGCGCTCTTTCGGGGCGCCCTCGCGGCCGCCTGGGGTGCGTGGCGGACGGTACATGGGACGTCCCAGTGTGGGCTGCCAGGGCGTCCAGGCGGGGCCGTCGCCTTCCAGAGCGGCGAAGAGGCCGCGGCACTGGGCGAGCTTGGCATCAAGATTGTCCGCACAGTGGAGGGCGAGCGCCTCCGGCGTGTGCGGCTGGCGCACCGCGCCGAATTCCAGCTCGCCATGGTGGCTGAGGATGAGGTGCTTGAGGTGCTCCTGAAGGCCCGGCTCCAGCCGTGAACGGACAAGAAAGGGGCTGAGCATTTCCACGCCGAGCATGAGGTGTCCGAGCAGGCGCCCCTCCCCGGTATAGTCGTTGGAAAAGCCGCCGGAAAATTCGCGGATCTTGCCGAAATCGTGAAAGAGCGCGCCGGCGAGCAGGGTCTGGCGGTCAAGCTCGGCATACTGGTCCGCCATGCGCCGGCACAGCCGGAATACGCCGAGCGTGTGCTCCAGCAGGCCGCCGGCATAGGCGTGGTGGACGTTCTTGGCCGCCGGCGCGCTCCGGAATTTCGGCCCCAGCTCCTCGTCGTCCAGCACGGCGGCCACGAGCCTGCGCCAGGGCTTGTGCGTGAATTCCTGACGGCACAGCTCCCGGAGTTCTCCGGCCATATCGTCGATGGGGTAGGGGCTGGAGGGCAGAAAGGCCGTCTGGTCCACCGAGGCGGCTTCCGCGGCGTCCAGCGGGCGGAATTTCTCCACGGCGAGCTGAAGCGCCGAGCGGAAGAGCGCGGCGCGTCCTTCCACCCATGCCAGCGTGCCGGGCGCGATTTCGCTGAATTCGCCGCTGAGCGGGCTCCAGATCTTCGCCTCCACGCTCCCGCTGGCGTCGGCGAGGACAAGGCGCCAGTAGGGGCCGTTGCGCGACTGCGCCAGGGCGGCATCCGCCACGGCGAAGATCCCGGCAGCCTCGGCATTGGGCACAATGTCTTTGACGAAAACGCCTTTTTCCATATAGATAGTCTCCGCCCGCATGCGTTCCGGGCCGCCTTTCCGCGAGATTCCCTTCTTTCCGAGGTATTGTCAAATGCACGTTCTCCTGACCAATGACGACGGCATCATGGCGCCGGGGCTGCGCGCCCTGTATGCCGCCCTGGTGGAGGCGGGCCACACGGTCCTGGCCGTGGCGCCCCTGCGCCAGCAATCCGGGGTGGGGCATTCGCTCACCGTGTTCGAGCCGCTGCGGACGCGCGCCGTTGAAGAGCCGGGCTTTTCCGGCACCGGCGTGCACGGCACGCCCACGGACTGCGTCAAGCTTGGGCTGGGCGCGCTCGCGCCGCGGCGGCCGGATCTCGTCATGGCGGGCATCAATCTTGGCCCCAATGTGGGGCCGGATATCTTCTATTCCGGCACGGTGGGCGCGGCGGCCGAGGGCGCCCACGATGCCGTGCCGAGCATGGCGATTTCCCATGCCGACCATTCGGGCCGCCTGGACCTTGCGGCCCACGCCCGGCACGCCGTGGCTCTGGCGGAACGCATCGACTGGGGGCGCGTGGCGCCGCGCCGCGTCCTCAACCTCAATTATCCGGCGGGCGAGCTCGCGGCCGCGCGCGGCCTGCGCGTCTGCCCGCAGTCGGATGCCGTATGGCGCAATATCTATGACCGCAGGGAGGACCCGCGCGGCGAACCCTATTGGTGGCTCACCGGCGATGTGCCGGAAAGCAGCGTGCGGCCCGGCACGGACAGGGCCCTGCTGGCCCAGGGCTATGTCACGCTGACGCCGCTGCGCTTTGAATATACGGATGACGCGGCCCTGGAAG
>CAZNXQ010000136.1:0-4287 GCA_964576895.1 uncultured Desulfovibrio sp. | reverse complement strand
CCTCGGCGCCGTTCTCGCGGAAAAAGCGCTCGATCTCCCAGGCCAGTTCCCGCTCCTCCCGGCCCCGCCAGTCCCCCCGCGCAAGACCGTCCTCCACATGCCGCAGGAGCCGGTGGTTGAGCGCGAAACTCCGCTCCATGGCGGCAATCTCCTCCGGCTCCTTGATGCGCCGCAGGCGCTCCACCAGGCCGTCGGCCGCCTCCAGCGCGGGAAAGCGCCCGGTGCGCGCCGCCAGCTCCCGCGCAAAGGCATGGCTCACGCCCTGCGCCTCAAAGCCCGCGCGCGCGCCGCAACGGCGCAGCAAACGCGCCAGATCCCCGGCCGTATCGCCGCCATAGAGAAAAACGCGCTCCCTGTCCCAGAGCCGGGCCGCCGCGTCGGTGTAGCGCGAGTCCGTGGCGAGCCAGTCCCCGCCGTCGGCCGTGATGACGAGCCGCCCCGCGCTCTCGTTGCACTGCGGGTCATGCAGCTCGAAGCCGGAAAGATAGAAACGGTTGGCCGCGCGGCTCACGAGCAGGGCATCCAGCCCGCGCGCCACCATGAGCCGGCGCAGGCGGTCGCGACGCCGCGCGTACACTGCCCGTGCCCCGTGCGGCATCTCCGCGCCCGTAGCGGCTGTTTCCCTTGCTTCCATAGACATCTCCTTCCGCTGGTGAGCGCGCCATGCATGGCGCGCCCCCATGGTAGCGCGCCTGGCTGCCGGGGAAAAGCCCCGGCCCGCGCTCCGGTTGACCGGCGCCGCCCTCCCGGAGTATAGCAACGCCATGTCCACTCCATCCTCCAGCCTGCTGACGGTCCTGGATCTGGTGCCCTTCGGGCAGACAGGGCCGGAGCACCGCTTCTTCGCCCTGCGGCTCAGCCGCCCGGACTGGCCCGACTGGGAGCGCTGGCGCCCCGGCCAGTTCGTCATGGTGCGCCCCGTCTCCTTTGGTCTGGAGATCCCGTGGGCGCGGCCCTTCGGCATCTGCCACATGACGACCCGGCACCTGATCTGCTTTTTCCAGGTGCACGGGCGCGGCACGCAGCGCATGGCCCGGCTGGCCGCCGGGGATCAGGTGCGCGTCTGGGGTCCGCTCGGCAACGGTTTCGCCATGGAGGAAGACACGCCCACCCTGCTCCTTGCCGGGGGCATGGGCATCGTGCCCTTTGTGGGCTATGTCAACCGTCACCCCCAGCCGTGGAACCTGGGCATGCTCTTCGGTCACCGCGAACCGCTGGGCTGCTACCCCGTGGACAGCATCAACGAGCGCGTGCCCGTGGATACCCTGCGCGAGCCGGAGTCCGGAGATCTCGACAACTTCATCTTTTCCCTGCAGGAGCGCATCCGCGACAATGCGGAGCAGAACGGCCTGGTGCTCGCCTGCGGCCCCAGGCCCTTCCTGCTCACCGTGCAGAAACTCGCCGCAAGATATGGCGCGCGCGCCCAGCTTTCGCTGGAAAACCGCATGGCCTGCGGCGTGGGCGCCTGCCTCGGCTGCGTGACGCGCACCACGGATGCGTGGCCGGTGGCCGCCACGCGCGGCACGCCCGTTCAGGTCTGCACCCAGGGGCCGGTCTTCTGGGCCAACCAGATCGAGCTTTGACATGGACCTCACCGTCACCCTCAAGGGCCAGTGCCGCGATCTCACCCTGAAAAACCCCGTGCTCACGGCATCGGGCACCTTCGGCAGCGGCCTTGAATTCGCGCCCTATGGCGATCTCGCCGCCCTGGGCGGCATCGTGGTCAAGGGGCTTTCCCTCAAGCCGCGGCAGGGCAACGCCCAGCCGCGCATCGTGGAAACCACGGCGGGCATGCTCAATGCCGTGGGCCTCCAGAACGACGGGGTCGAGTCCTTCCTCAACTACAAGCTGCCCCATCTGCCGTGGCGCGAAACGGCCATCATCGCCAATCTCTATGCCACCAGCCCGGAGGAGTTCCGCCAACTGGCCGCCCGGCTCAACGCCGAGCCCGGCGTGGCCGCGCTGGAAGTCAATGTCTCCTGCCCCAATGTGGCGGCGGGCGGCGCGCTCTTCGGGCAGGACCCCAAACTCGCCGCGGCCGTGACCCGCGCGGTGCGTGAAGGCGCGCCGGACAAGCACGTCATGGTCAAGCTCTCGCCCAACGTGACGGACATCGCCCTCATGGCGCGCAGCGTGGAGGATGCGGGCGCGGACAGCGTCTCGTGCATCAATACCCTGCTCGGCATGGCCGTGGATCTTCCCCGGCGGCGCCCGGCGCTGGCCAATATCGTGGGCGGTCTTTCCGGGCCGGCCATCAAGCCCGTGGCCCTGCGCTGCGTCTGGCAGGTGGCGCGGGCGGTGCGTATTCCCGTGGTGGGCCTGGGCGGCATCGTTTCGGCGGATGACGCCCTGGAGTTCCTGCTGGTGGGCGCGCAGGCCGTGCAGATCGGCACGGCCAATTTCCTGCGGCCCGATGCGGCCTTCGCCATCGTGGAGGATCTGCCCGCCGCCTGCGAACGCGCGGGCGCGGCCTCCCCGCGCGAGCTTGTGGGCGCGCTGGTGACGGACCGAGACAGCGCCGCATGACTCCCGGCATGCCGCCCCATATCCTGCCGGTCCGCTCCCCGCGGGAGCTTGCGGACTTCATCGACCTGCCGTGGCGCATCCTCGGCGCGTTCCCGCTCTGGGTGCCGCCGCTGAAAAGTCAGGAACGCGACCTGCTCTCACCCGGACGGCATCCCTTCTGGGAAACGGCGCGGCGCGAACTGTTCCTGGCCCGGCGCGACGGCCGCACCGTGGGCCGCATTGCCGCCATTGTGGACGAAAAATACAATGCCTACGCCGGGGAACGCTGCGGCGCCTTCGGCTTTTTCGACTGCGAGGACGACCAGGAAGCGGCCCACGCCCTGCTGACGGCCGCGCGCGACTGGCTGGCCGCCCAGGGCATGACCTTTCTGCGCGGGCCGCTCAACCCCTCGGCCAACTATACCTGCGGCCTGCTGGTGGACGGCTTTGAACGGCCGCCCGCCATCATGATGCCGTGGAATCCGCCCTGGTATGCGCGCCTGCTCGAAAGCTGGCATCTGCGCAAGGAGGCGGACCTCTTCGCCTATCTCATCGAGCGCTCGCGCCTGGACCTGCCGGAATGGCTCACGGAAGAGGTGGCCCGGCTCAAGGCCGAGGGCCGCTTCACGGCGCGCACGTCGAGCAAGGCCACAATGGCGGAGGATATCCGCGCCATGCTCGACATCTACCGCGAGTCCTGGGCGGACAACTGGGGCTTTTCCCCGCTTTCGGCGGGCGAGGCCGAGCGCCATGTGAAAGAGCTGAAAACCATCCTCGACCCGGACTTTTTCCTGCTCTTCTTCCACAGGGGCGAACCCGCGGCGGGCATGGTGGCCCTGCCGGACATGAATCCTCTGCTCAAGCGGCTCAACGGCAGGATCGGCCCGGCCGCGCCCTGGCACTGGTGGCGGTCGCGCGCGGAGATCCGGGGCGGCTACCGCATCATGCTCTTCGGCATCAGGAAGGAATACCGCCTGCTGGGGCTGCCGCTGCTCCTGCTGGACGCCATGCTCGACGCGGCCCGGCGCCGCCCGGACTTCCAGTGGGTGGAAGGCTCCTGGGTGCTGGAGGACAATGTGGCCATTGACGACCTCATTGAGGATTTTTCCGGGCGCCTCGTCAAGCGCTACCGCATCTATCGCAGGGAGATCAGCCGGCCATGACGGCATCCACCGCATCCGCCGCCCCTGCCGGGACCCAGGCCGCGGACCTGGCGCACCTGCGCGGCAGACGTGTCCTCGTGACCGGGGGCACCGGCTTTCTTGGGGGGCACCTGCTGCCGCGCCTGCTGGAGGCCGGGGCCCGCGTGACCTGCCTTGCGCGGCCCGGTTCGGCAGTAACGCGCCTCCCCGGCGGCGTGACCGTGGCGCGGGGCGACTGCGCCAGCGGCGAGGGTCTGGCCGAAGCCCTGGCCGGACAGGAGATCTGCATCCACATGGCCGCCCTGCTCTTCGGCCTGGGCTGGCAGGACTACCTGCGCGCCAACGCGCGCGCCGCCGCGCAGCTTGCGCGGGCCGCCGCGGGCTCCCCCACGCTTGACCGCCTGGTCCTTGTCTCCAGCCTCGCGGCCGCGGGCCCCGCGGCGGACCCGGCCCAGGCGCCCGGCGCGCCCGGAGCCCCGGAACTTCCCTGCCGCCCGGTCTCGGCCTATGGCTGGTCCAAACTGCTGGCGGAAGCCATCCTGGGCCGCGCGCTGGGTTCCCGGCTCGTCATCCTGCGGCCGCCCATCATCTACGGCTCCGGCGACCGGGGCCTGCTTCCGGTCTTCAGGGGCGTGGCCCG
>CAZNXQ010000135.1:0-4429 GCA_964576895.1 uncultured Desulfovibrio sp. | reverse complement strand
TGTATTTCACCAACGGCTTTCCGCCGGAATACGGCGTCACGCCGGACGCGACCCTTGCCAACCGGCCGGAGCTGCTGTTGCCCCCCTCCGAACGGGAGGGGCGCGATGTGGCCGCCTTTGCCCGCATGGGCGCCGAGGCCGTGGCGCAACGGCTCGGACTGCGCCCGCGTGACTAGCCCAAGGAGCCTACCATGACTCTGGCAGAACTGTTTGCCGTTCCCGCGCCCGAAACGCGCATCCCCATGCCCTGCGTCATCGCCGAGGCCGGCGTGAACCACGAAGGCAGGATGGACATCGCCCGCCGCCTCATCGACGAGGCCGCCGAGGGCGGCGCCGATGCCATCAAGTTCCAGACCTACAGGGCCGAGACCCTGGCCTCCAGGGATTCGCCCGCCTACTGGGACACCAGCAAGGAACCCACGCAAAGCCAGTACGAGCTCTTCAAGCGCCATGATTCCTTCTGGAAAAACGAATTCGAGGCCCTGAAAAAGCACTGCGACGCCGCGGGCATCGCCTTTCTCTCCACGCCGTTCGACGTGGAGTCCGCGCGCTTTCTCAATGACCTCATGGACGTGTTCAAGATCTCTTCCTCGGACATCACCAACAAGCCCTTCATCGACATCCTCTGCGGCTACGGCAAGCCCATCCTCCTGTCCACAGGCGCGGCCCACCTGCACGAGATCGCCGAGGCGGTGGAATGGATCGAAGCCAAGGGCAACAAACTCGCCCTGCTCCACTGCGTGCTCAACTACCCCACGGCCGACGAAAACGCGGCCCTCGGCATGATCCCGGCGCTCAAACGCATCTTCCCCACGCACGTCATCGGCTATTCCGACCACACGCTGCCCAAGGACATGCACACGCTGGAGATCGCCACCCTGCTGGGCGCCCGCGTGCTGGAAAAGCACTTCAGCCACGACAAGACCCTGCCCGGCAACGACCACTACCACGCCATGGACAAGGAAGACCTCAAGCATTTCTTCCGGCGCATGCGCGCCACCCTTGCCAGCGTGGGCGACCTCGAGGTGCGCGCCCTGCCGGAAGAGGAACCCGCCCGCAGGCATGCGCGCCGCTCCCTGGTCACGGCCAGGGCCGTGCGAAAGGGGCAGCCGCTCACCGCTGCCGACCTGACCTGGAAGCGCCCGGCGCACGGCATTTCGCCCCGGTGTTATGACGAAGTGCTCGGCCTGGCGGCGCGCCGCGACCTTGCGGAAGATACGGTGCTCCAGTGGACGGATCTGGAACGGGCCTGAGCGTCCGGGCTTCCATGGCACAGAGTCCCGTTGCTTCCTCTTCCGTTCCCCAGGAGCTCGTTCTGGGCGCCATGCCGCACGGGGCCGATCCCGCGCGCGTCCTGGCGGTGGGCCCCTCGTGCTTCGCGGGCCGGGAAGAGTTTTTTCCGGATTGGGAAACGACATTCACCTTTGCGCCCGAACCCCTGGCCGACCCGGCCATCGCCCGCCGGGCCGCCCGGACGGCGCAGGCACTGGCCGCGGACAGCATTCCCCGGCTGGCGGCATGGCTCTGCCCCCATGCCGATGCCCTGCCGGCCGCCTACTGGCAGACCCTGCTGGCGCCCTGGGCCGTGGATGTGGCGCGCCAGCTGGTGGAGCGCGACCTGCGCGCCGATGCCATGGTGCGCGCCTGGGGGCACCTGCCGCTGGAGGTTGAACTGCTCCCGGCGGAGCACGCCTTCCGGTTCGAGGACGAACACGACTTCACCCTGAACGGCGCTCTGGGGACGGACTTCAACCACTGGCTCCTGTCGCGCCTGCTGGAAGCGCGCTGGCCGCGGGCGTGGACGCGCCGCTTCCCCGCGCCGGAGGCACCCGCGGCCGATGACAGCACTCCCGGCGAGAGCGAAGGGAACGCCGGCGATGACATGGGCGAACCGCCCTTCCGCCAGTGGCTGCGGCGCACGGCGCGCGCGCTCCTGCTGGCCCTGCCCTTTCCCCGGCTCAAGGGCATGGGCGCGGCCCAGACGCTTCGTTTTTCGCTGGCGCTGTGCCACCCCTGTCAGGGGCCCGACCACAGCCTGGACCTTGCCGCGGCCTTCGGCAACAGCCCCTCCGGCACCCGGAAGGACGATCCGCGGGCGCCGGACAGCGCCCCGCCGCTGCCGCTTGACCCGCTGCCGCTCTTCCAGGCGGCATGCCCGCGGAGCCTGCGCGTCCTGTCCCATCCGGCAACGCTCGCGGCCGCCCGGCGCCCCCGCCTGTGCGTGGCAGGCATCCTCGCCTACGAGGACGCGGCCTACCGGCAGCGGCTGGCCCGCTGGCGCGGGCGCGGGCACCGCCTGGCCTATGTCCAGCACGGCGGCAACTACGGCATGGAAGCCGTGGCCTGCGAAACGGCCTTTGTGGAATACAGTCAGGATGTGTTCTTCACCTGGGGCTGGCGGCGCCATGGCGAGTCGCGGGGCAACTTTCTGCCGCTGCCGTCGCCGCATCTGGCCCGCCTGGCGGGGAAATGGCACGGCCACAACGGCGAGCATCTGCTCTTTGTGGGCACGGAAATGGCGGCCTGGGGCTACCGCCTCGACTCCCATCCCACGCCCCTGCAACTGGTGGACTACCGCCAGGACAAGGAATGGTTCTTCGAGGCCCTGGGCCGCGATCTTCAGGAAAAGACCCTGTACCGCCCCTACTTTCCCCTGCCCGGCTGCCTGGAAGACGCGGCGTGGCTCTTGCCGCGCATGCCCCGGCTCAAGCTCTGCACCGGGCCGCTCACGCCGCAGATGCTCGGCTGCCGCCTTCTGGTGCTGGACCACCACGGCACCACCCTGCTGGAGGCGATGGCCGCCAACGCGCCCACGGTGCTCTACTGGAACCGCGCCCACTGGCCGCTCACCGACGAGGCCGACGCCCTGCTTGACCGGCTGGCCGCGGCGGGCATCTGGTTCCCCACGGCGGAAGAGGCCGCCGCCAGGGCACGCGCGGTCTGGTCCGACCCCGCCGCCTGGTGGCAACGGCCCGAAATCCAGGCCGCGCGGCGCGATTTCTGCGAGCACCAGGCCCTGCTCGCGGACGGTGATGAAACTCCCCTCTGGACGCAAACGCTGAAGGCGCTATGAATACCATTTTCTCCCTCTCGCACTGGACGCGCGCGGCGCGCGCGCTGACCCTGAGCCTGGCCCTCGTCCTGTCCGTCGCCGCCCCGGCGCCGGCCGCCGCCCCCGACCCGGCAAACGGCCTTCAGGCCGCCCAGGCCGCGCTGGACAAGGGCGACTACGAAGCCGCCGTTTCCCTGCTCACTCCCCTGGCCGAAGCGGGCAATGCCGAGGCCCTGTATGTGCTCGGACGCCTGCGTCTCGAAGGCAGGGGCGTGAAGAAGAACGAGCAGCGCGCGGCGCAACTGTTCAGTCAGGCGGCGGAAAAGGGCGACATCAGCGCCCAGAACGCCTGGGCCACAGCGCTCGCGCGCGGTCAGGGCACGCGCCGCAACTACCGGGAGGCGGCGCGCTGGTTCCGCAAGGCCGCCGAACAGGGGCTGGCCGAGGCGCAGTACAATCTCGGCTATCTCTATGCCCATGGCCGGGGCGTGCCCAGGGACGAAAACGCCGCCCTTGACTGGTACGGCCGCGCGGCCAACCAGGGCCTTGCCGATGCCCAGTATTCCCTGGGCTGGACCTATCTCAACGCCAAGGGCGAGAACCAGAGCGACACCAAGGCCGCGCACTGGTTTGCCAAGGCTGCGGAGCAGGACCACCTCAAGGCGCAGAACAATCTCGCCTTCATGTACGCCGAAGGGCGGGGCTTCGCGCAGGACCCCGCCAAGGCCGTCCAGTGGTATGCGCGCGCGGCGGAACGGGGTTCGCCGGAGGCGCAGTACAATCTCGGCTTCATGTACGAGCAGGGGCGCGGCGTGCCGCAGGACTACGCCAAGGCTGTGGAATGGTACCGCAAGGCCGCAGCGCAGAACGAGGCCGCCGCCCAGTTCAGCCTTGGCCTCATGTATGACCAGGGCACCGGCGTGGAGCGCAACCTCACCGAAGCCACCCGCTGGTACCGCCTGGCCGCCAAAAACGGCGACCCGGACGCCAAGGCCGTGCTCCGCGCCCAGAGCGCCGCGGCGGCGCCGGTGGTCAAGTCCGGCGCCAAAGGCGCCAGGGAAAAGGCCCCCCGCAAGGAGGGCGCCAGAAAGCCGTAAGGCGGAGGCCGGCAGCGACGGACCCACGTCCGCGCGCTCCCCGGAAGACAGTACGCCCCATGCCGGGCAGCCTGGGGATGCCGGTGTTTCCGAAGCAACGCCGACCACGTTTCCGTTTCCCCGCCGTCCTCCCCTTCATGCCCACTTGACAGGAAAGCGGCGCCGGCGTATCAAAACTCCCCTTGCGGCGTAACGCAGTTTCGGTGCGCGCTCCTGTGTCCCCGCCCGGCCTTCCCCGTTGGCCCGGCGCGGATGTCGATTTTTCTGCCGCCGAAGCCGT
>CAZNXQ010000134.1:0-4430 GCA_964576895.1 uncultured Desulfovibrio sp. | reverse complement strand
GAAATGGGCGATTTTGGGAGGGAGTGTACTCAGGTACATGACCGACAAAAATCGCCCAGTGACGCAGTCGGCGCGAAAAAAGCTGTTTTTGACGGAGAATTGCGGCAGTACATCCGCCACATCCCCGACCGGCAGCGCATTGCTAGTGCCTGACCCTACCGTTCGCGCAGGGCGTTCTGCCGGGCCTTGAGAATGGGCTTGAGCAGATAGTCGAGCACGGTCTTCTTGCCGATGAGGATATCCGCCGTGACCATCATGCCCGGAATGATGGGCAGGGTCTCGCCGTTGTGCTCAATGGCCGTCTTCTGCGTGCGCACCTTGACGATATAGTGCAGGTCGCCCTTCTTGTCCTCGATGGTGTCCGCGCTGACGGATTCCAGCTTGCCCTCCAGGCCGCCATAGATGGAAAAGTCATAGGCCGAAACCTTGACCATCACATCCTGCCCCGGCCGCAGAAAGGCCACATCCTTGGGCTGGACCCTGGCTTCCACCAGCAGGGTGTCGTCCAGGGGCACAAGATCCATGATGGGCTCGCCCGGCTTGACCACGCCGCCCACGGTATTGATGTGGATCTGCTTGACCGTGCCGCGCACCGGCGCCCGCAGCTCGGTGCGCTTCACGCGGTCGCCGCCCGCGGAGATGGTCTCCCGCAGGCTTGTGAGCTCCAGACGGCGCTTGGTGATCTCCTGGGCCACATTGGCCTTCTGTTCGGCCTCGCGCGCGGCGATGCGCTGGCGCGATTCCTCGGCGGCGGCCCGCGCCTTGGGGATGCTCGCGGCCAGCATGTCGATCTGGCCCTTGAGCTCCACCACCTTGGCCTCAAGGCCCAGAAATTCCATGCGCGCGAAATTGCGCCGCCGCAGGAGCTCGGCGGCGGTGTCGCGCTGTTCCACGGCGATCTTGTAGCTCTGTTCCAGCTGGCTCTTGCGCGCCTCCTGCTCTTCCTCGTCGCGCTGGCGCTGCTCGTACTGCGCGCGCAGCACTTCCAGATCCGCCTCAAGCTGGTGCTGCCGCGACTGCCAGGCGTATTCCTGATCGCGCATGAGCTGATGGGCGCGGGCCAGGGTCTTGCTGTCCACATCGCGGCCCAGGCGGGTCATGAGCCAGCGCCGCAGATCTTCGGGGAACACGGGCTTTTCGCCCCGGTGCTCGGCCTCCAGCCGGATGAGCGCCAGGCTGTTCTCCACGGCCTTGCTCACCGCGTCGCGGAAGGCGGACTCGGCCATTTCGTTGTCCAGCTGGGCAAGCACCGCGCCCTTTTCCACGATCTGGCCCTCATGCACCTGGACCTCGCGGAGAATGCCGCCCTCCAGATTCTGGATGGTCTGGGTGCGTTGCGAGCCCACCACCTGCCCCTCGGCATGGGTGACCTCGTCAATATCCGCCACCGCCGCCCAGAGGATCAGGCAGAGAAACATCACCGCCACGGTGACGGACAGCGCGCGCACGCCGAAGCGGGGGCGCCGCGCCAGGGCCGCGTCCACCTCGTCCACATAGCGGATGTCGTCCGGCGTGAGGCCGTGGAGCGGCGCGTCCATGGCCGCGAACAGGCCCTGGCCGCCCTGGGCCGGGTGCCCCGCCGCGCCCTCGCCGCCCTTGCCGAAGTGCTGCCCCAGGGCCGCGCGCGCCAGTTCGGAGAGGGGCTTGTCCGGCGTCTGTTCGCCCTCGCCATGCACAAAAATGGCGCGCACAAAGGCGAAGGCTTCGGCAAAAAACGTCCGCCAGTTCCCCTTTTCCGGCGCCGGCGCCAGGCCGGGGTCAGCGGGGAACGGCGCTGGAGCGGCCGGGCGCTCCCCGGCGTCGGGCTTCCTGTCTTCAGGCGTGCTGCTCATGAGGCTGCCCCCTCAACCGGCGCCGCTCCGGACGAGGCCCGGCGGTCCGCATCCGCCGTTTGCCTCACGGCGCGCGCCGCGCCCGCTGCCGCCGGCGCGGCACCCTGCCGGGCGCTCCCCCCGCCGCGCAGCCGCGCCAGCACTTCGTCACGCGGGCCGTCCATCCTGATGCGGCCGTTTTCCATGACAATGAGCCGGTCCACGATGCGCAGCATGGACAGGCGGTGCGTGATGAGAATGAGCGTGCGCCCCTCGATGATGCCGGCAAGACGCCGCTGGAGCATGAGCTCCGAATCCGTGTCCATATTGCTCGTCGGCTCGTCGAGGATGAGCACCTCCGGGTCGCGCACCAGGGCGCGCGCCAGAGCCACGGCCTGCCGCTGGCCGCCGGAAAGCGCCCGCCCCTGTTCGCCCACCTGGGCGGCGAAGCCGCCGGGATGATTGCGGATAAAGTCGGTCACGCCCGCAAGAGCCGCCGCGCGCAGCACCAGATGATCGTTGATGGAGGGATCGCCCAGGGCGATGTTCTCGCGCACGCTGCCGTAGAACAGCGTCACTTCCTGCGGCAGCACGCCGATGCGCCCGCGCAGGTCCGCCGAAGGGATCTGGCGGATATCCACACCGCCGAAGCGCACCGCGCCCTCGCTCGGCTGGTAGAGGCCGAGCAGCATGCGCGAGAGCGAACTCTTGCCCGACCCCATGGGCCCGATGATGCCCACGCGCTCCCCGTGCCTGATCTGGAGCGACACATGCTCCAGCGCCGGCCGTTCGGCGCGCGGGTAGGAGAAGGACACATCCTCCAGGGTGAAATGCGGCTCCAGACCGCCGTAATCCATGCTCACCCGCTCGGCGTCGTCTTCCGACGGCAGCTCCATGAGCATGTCCAGCGCCTTGAGGGACACCCGCGAGTTCTGCATGCGCGTGAGCAGGGAGGCCATCTGCAACAGCGGCGCCATGGTCCGGCCCACGAGGATATTGCAGCCGATGAGCGCGCCCATGCTCATGAGGCCGTCGGTGATGCGGTAGACCCCCCAGACGATCATGATGACCGTGACGATCTGGGTGACGAGCATGGCGGAAGTGACGGCCATGCTGTTGTATTTGCGCGCCTCGCTGGACGAGCGGGCCGACAGCCCGACAATGGCTTCCCACAGGCGCTGCATGCGGCTTTCCGCCATGCAGGACTTGAGCGTCTCCAGCCCGTTGACCATCTCCACCAGCAGGGCGTTCTTCTGCATGTTCTGGCGGTAGCCGGCCTCGGCGCTCTGGCGCGCGCGGCTCTGGAGGAAGAGCCCCAGGCCCACGAGCACGGGAATGGCCGCCAGCGGCAGAAGGACCATGGGCCCGGCGATGAAGGCGATGAGCAGGAGAAAGATGACGAGAAAGGGCAGGTCGATGCAGGCGAGCAGGCTCGACGAGCTGAAAAATTCGCGCAACTGCTCGAACTCGCGCAGGTTGTTGACCATGGCGCCCGTGGACTCCGGCCGCGCGTCCAGGCGCATGGAAAGCACCTTTTCCACCAGGACGCTCGACAGCACGATATCCGCATTGCGCCCGGCCACATCCACAAAATGCGTGCGCAGGGCCGAGAGCAGGAAATTGAAGAAATAGATGACAAAAATGCCGGAGGCCAGCACCCAGAGCGTATCCGTGGCGTTATTGGGCACCACCCGGTCATAGACGTTCATCACAAAGAGCGGGCTCGCCACGGCAATGAGATTGATGACCACGCTCGCCAGGGCCACATGGCGGTAAATGGGCGCATAATAGCGCAGCACATCCCAGAACCAGCGCTTGCCCCGCCCCAGGCGCGGCGCCTCCATGCGCCGCTCCGGCGCCCTGGGCACGGCCGCGAAGATGGCGTAGCCGGCATACTCTTCCTGAAGCTCTTCCTGGGAAACAGTCTGGGTGCTGTCGCTGATTTCGGGAAAGATCACCTCCGCGCGGCCGCCGCGCAGGGCCGTGAGCACGCAGGAGCGGTCATTTTTCAGCAGCAGGATGCACGGCAGCACCAGCGGCGGGATGTCCGAAAGACTGGGCCGCGCCGCGATGCGCCCGGAAAGGCCCGCCTTGCGCGCCGCCCCCAGGCAGGCGCGGGGCGTGATCTGGCTGCCGGAAAGCCCGGCCAGCAGCAACTGCGGCGATACGGGCTTGCCGCGCAGGCGCATGAGCACCGAAAGGCTGCGCAAGAGGCCGGGCATGAAGTCCACATCCGAAGGGCGCAGGGCGCCCACGCCCTGGCCGCCCCCGGACCCCGCCTGAGCGCCGCCGGAAGGCGCCGGGGATGTGCGGGGGGAAGCGGCAGTTCCGGAGGCGCCCGGCGCCCCGGCGGCATCGGCCGGGGCCTGCCGCCGCGCCTGAGCCGCTTCCGTGGCCTGTTCCGCGCTGGACGCTTCCATACCGTTGCCCTCCACCTAAGAGCGTTTGCGCAATTTCAGTACGAAAACGCTCTAGTTGAACCACCCCAGTTCAAAGTCTTCGCGCGGGTCCTTGGGGTCGCGCGGGGGATTCTCGCCCAGGGGCCTGGTATCAATGGAGAGCATGGGGAGCAGGTTGCCCGTGAGCGCGCACAGGCGGTAGGCGCCCACAAGGATGTTG
>CAZNXQ010000133.1:0-4486 GCA_964576895.1 uncultured Desulfovibrio sp. | reverse complement strand
CGGCATGGGCGCGGATCTGGTGCCGGGCGCCGCGCCGGATGCGGCAGGCCGCCAGTGTGAGCGCGACGGGCTGGTCCGCGCCGGGGCTGTCGGCTCCGTCGCGCAGCGCGGCCCGGAGGCGCAACGCCTCTTCCGGCTTCCAGACATGGAGCGGAAAGAATTCCGTCCAGCGCAGCCTGTCGCCGTCGTCCGCCAGCAGGCGGGTCGTGCGCCGCCGGTTGGTATCCAGACGCCCGCGCGCGGTCAGGGGGCCGGGCAGGGCGCCCGTGAGCAGCGCCAGATAGCGCTTTTCGCAGTGTCCGGCGGCTTCGGCGGCGCGGAAGGCGCGGGCCGCCCGCGGCGTCAGGGCCGCGCAGACAAGGCCCGACGTGCCCTGATCCAGCCGCTGGAGCAGCACCGGAGCCTCGCCCGGCGCCAGTAGCGGGCCGCACAGGGCGGGAAGGCGCGCTTCCAGACTGTCCTGGTCCTTTCCGGCCAGCGCCGCGCTGTGCAGGCCGGCTGGCTTGAAGAGCACGCAGAAGTCTCCCCTGCGCGCGAGCAGGCGCGCGGGCGGTGCGACGTCCGGCGCGGACGGTTCCGCTTTCGGCGGGGCAAGGGCGAGCAGGTCGCCCCGCCGCAGGCGTCGGGCCGGGTCGCGGCAGGGTATGCCGTTGACCAGAACGCCTCCGAGCGCGATGCGCCGCCGGCGCCCCCGCAGCCCTTCGTCCACGAGCGGGGCGAGGGCGCGGTCAAGCCGTGTTCCGGCATCTTCCCCGCTGATGCGCAGCTCGCCACGGGAGCGTGCCGTTGCCTCTGTTTCTCCGCCGGAGGCGTTCACACCTGCCTCCGCCGGGCGCAGCATTCCAGCAGCAGGGCGGCCACGGCCTCCGGATCATGCCGGCAGGGCTCGGCCTCCGGTATCATGTCCCGGTCTTCCAGGCGAACGCCCATGGCTTCGAGGTCGCGCCGTGTCTCCGGGCCAAGGCCGCCCGCATAGCGGCCATGGCGGCTGTCAACGAGGACCAGATGCAGCAGCTCGTCCGTGCGCGCCTGGGGCGCGTCCTGCCGCAAGGTGCGGAGGAGAACGGCCACCTGACCGGCCACGCTGAGGCCGCACAGTTCCGCGTCCGTGCCGGTATTGGGGATGAAGACCTTGGGGCAGGCGCGCGCGGCCACGGCTCTGCCCACGCCGCTGGGCAGCAGATTGGCCAGGACGCTCGAATAAAAACTGCCCATGGGGTAACAGATGACATCGGCCGTGCGCAGATGCTCGGCGGCCATGGCGGAAAGCCGCGGGCGGCAGGGCGTGGAGGCGCCGGGAGTTCCGGCGTCCGTCACCCTGTCGGGCTCGTGGACGGTGAGCAGGAGCCGGGCCACGGGGCTGGGGAGCGACTTGAAATGGTGCTGGCCCACCACGCGGCTGCCGTCTTCCAGTTCGGCGGCCAGATGAAGGCTCTCTTCCACGGTGGGCAGGACCGTGCCCCGGACAGCGAGCAGGCGGCTGAAGAGCGCGAGGGGGGGCGTCAGGTCGCGCTTGTGGCGCAGATAACCGCCCGCCAGCAGCAGATTGCCCAGCGAGGCGAGGCGCGGCTCGAACGCGGGCGGCATGCGCCGGAGAAAACAGCCGAGGTGAAGCCGGAACGGCCGCGCATAGGCTTCCGGCATATCGCGCCAGACGGGATGCCCCGCCGTGCCCAGCCGGGCAAGATACGCGCGCAGTTCATCGGCATCGCCCGCCGGCGGGAGACGGCTGGTAAAGAACGCAAGCGCCGCTGGCGGCACGGCCCCGTCATCGGCCAGGGCCACGAGGCGGTTGCGGATGTCGCCCACGGCGGGCATGGCAAAGGCGCGCCGCAGGGCCGCGGAGCTGCCGCCGGAATCAAAGGTGGTGAGCAGGTGGACGGAATGGCGGGTATGCCGGGCAAGGGCGCGGCTGGTGTCGCGCAGGGCGGTACCCCCGGAAAAGAAGAGCGGGCGCGCGTCCGTCCCCGCCGGAGGGGGCGCGTCGAGGCGGGGCGGGCTCACGCGCCGGAACCCCGCCGTTTTCGCGCGGCGGCCGTTTCGGAGGCGCTGCCGTCGGTGAGCCCCAGTTCGCGCAGCCGGAGATAGATGCAGCGGCCGATCCAGGCATCGGTGGCGGCGTATTCCACTTGCCGGGGGCTCAGATCCATGAGGCTCCAGTTGGAGCACTGCGAGCCCTTGGAAATGCGCCAGCCGAACAGACTGGCCGCCAGGGTGCGCAGCCCCTGATTGGGGAGCCGGTGCGCGCGGGCCACCTGGCCGAGATCCACCAGCCCGGCGGGCGTGAACGGATGCAGGCGGGCAAGGGCGCGCATGTCGTCGCCAATGCTGACGCCGGCCTTGATGATGTCCGGCGACGCGAGCAGGGCGGCGCAGGCTTCGCCAAAGGGCAGCCACGCGAGCTGGATGAGATAGACCGTGCCCGCTGTGGCGATCTGGATGAGCGACGGCGCGTTGAGCTTGCCCTTGCGGAAGGTGGGCCGCGTCTCCGTGTCAAAGCCGAGAATGCCGTCGCGGCGCATGTCCTCCTCGGCTCTGGCCCAGCCTTCGGCGGTGCGTACCACCTCCACCGGCCCCTCGTAATGGCGCAGGGGCATGGCGTTGATTTCTTCGCTGCTGGGGCGGCGGCTGAGCTCGGTGAGGTCCATGGGTCACTTGCCGATGCAAAAGTGCTCGAAAACCCGGTCCAGCACCTCGGCGGCCGTGCCGAGGCCCGTGACCTCGCCTAGGGCCGCCGCCGCCGTGTCCAGCCGGGCGAGGCAACAGTCGTGGGGCTGGCCGGCCATGATGTCGGCGGAAAGCGCGTCCAGCTCCGCCAGTGCGCGTTCCAGGGCCAGCGCCTGCCGGGCGTTGGGCGCAAGGGCGCCGTCGCCGGGGGGGGCGGTTTCCAGAAGCTGCGCGCGCGCGAGCCGCGCGAGCTCCTCCATATGGGCGCCGGTGGCGGCGCTGACCATGCAGGCCGGGAGGTGACGCCCCCAGACCGGGGGCCAGGCGCCGGGGGCTTGCGGCGCGCAGAGATCGCACTTGTTCCAGACGAGCAGGGGCGATACTCCGGCATCCGCCGCCTGGGCAAGGATTTCCGCCGTGACCGGGTCCGGGCAGTGTTCCGCCCGTGCGCCCGCTTCGCCGAGGCGCGCGCCGTCCAGCACCACGAGAAGCAGATCCGCCGCGCCCAGCTTGTGGCGCGTCAGGGCCATGCCCAGCGCCTCCACCGGGTCGGCGGCGTCGCTTTGCGCGGTCCGCAGCCCCGCCGTGTCCACCAGACGCACCGGCAGGCCCTCGAAATCGCACTGTTCTTCAAGAAAATCGCGCGTGGTGCCCGGAATGTCCGTGACGAGCGCCCGCTCCCGGCCGAGCAGGGCATTGAGCAGGCTGGACTTGCCCGCATTGGGCGCCCCCACGAGGACCACCAGCGCGCCCTCCTGCATGAGCCGGGCACGCCGCTTGCCCGAAAGCAGCCGCCGCACGGACGCGGCCACGCCATCCACCGCGCGGGCAAAGGCATCGGGCGCCAGGGCGGGGACTTCATCATCCGGAAAGTCCACGCCCAGACAGGCATGGGCGCGCAGATTTTCCAGCTTTTCGCGGAGCGCGACGGTCTGGCGCCCCAGCTGCCCGTCAAGGCGGTTGAGGCCGAGGCGCGCGGCCTCGCGCGAGCTGGCGCCGATGAGTTCGGCCACGGCTTCGGCCTGGCTGAGATCCATCCTGCCGTTGCTGAAGGCGCGGCGCGAGAATTCGCCGCGTTCCGCCTGGCGCGCGCCAAGGCAAAGCACGCTTTCAAGCGCGGCCTGAAGCAGAAACGGGCCGCCATGGCAGTGGAGTTCCGCCATGTCCTCGCCGGTAAAGGTCCGCGGGCCGGGCATGAAAACGGCCAGCACGTCGTCCAGCTCTTCGCCGTGCCTGTCCAGCATGCGTCCCCGGTGCAGCCGCCAGGGCCGGAAGTTCTCAAAGTCGGGCGAGTGGGAAAGAAAGACGCGCGCCAGCACCTCCTTGGCCCTGGGCCCGGAAATGCGCACGATGCCGATCCCCCCGGCCCCTGGGGGCGTGGCTATGGCGGCGATGGTGCTCATGGCGTCCTCCGGGAATGGACCGGGTCACGCGCCTTCGGGCTTGCGCCGGGAGATGACCACCCGTTTCAGGGGGCCTTCGCCGGAACTTCTGGTCTGCAGATCCTCCGCATCCTGAAGGCAAAGGTGGATGATGCGCCGGTGGTAGGAGGACAGCGGACGTGTGGAATAGGGCCGCCCCGTGGTCCGGGCCTTTTCGGCCAGGCTCAGGGCCAGGGAGCGCAGTTTCTCGTCCTGGCGCAGGCGGTAATCGCCGATGTCCAGCTGGACGCGCACGGCGGCGTTCATGCCGTGGGAAACCATGCGCGAGGCCAGATACTGGAGGGCCGCCAAGGTCTGCCCCTCACGGCCGATGAGCAGCCCCGCATCGCCGCTCCAGTCCACATTGGCGCGCACGCGGCCGTCCTCCACGCGCACCG
>CAZNXQ010000132.1:0-4573 GCA_964576895.1 uncultured Desulfovibrio sp. | reverse complement strand
TGTTTTTGACGGATAATTGCGGCATTGCCCACACAGCGCAGGGGCATCATCAACCAAAAAGTATAATAATGCCTTTGAAAAACAGGGCGTTCCGATGTATGTATGCCGCACGGACGTTGTCGGGCCCTGGACGCTTCAGTGCCGGGCGTGCCGGCAGCGTGGGAATGCCTGCAGGGCGCGGCGCCGCGCCGACGACGGAGGACGCATGGAAGTCTGCATTGGTGAGGTTCACGGCAAGCCTGTCATGCTGGAGCTGCGCGACGGCATTGTCTTTATCGACGGCGTGGTCGAGCCCATCAAGAATCTTGATGAAGACGAACTCAGGGACTTTCAGGCCACGCTGGACGCCCTGCCCCGGCATGATGAAGAGGGCCATGCGGCGCTGGTCAACGCGCGCCGGGCGGCCTTCATCGCCGCCCTGCTGGGCAGGGCCGTGGGCGACGAGTGCGTCGCGCGCCTGACCGACATTCTGGACCATGTCCACTATGAAGTGCTGAAATATCTGGGCGAGACCGGCGAAGAAGAGGACTGCATGTAGGCGGGGCGTTTTCCCGCCGGCACGGGAGTGCCCCGGCATGCCCGGCCTTGACAGCGGGCAAGCCGCGCCGTAAGGAACTGCGGGGCCTATAGCTCAGTTGGCAGAGCCTCCGGCTCATAACCGGCAGGTCCCAGGTTCGAGTCCTGGTGGGCCCACCATGAGCGATACGCCGGAGTTCGCGGACGATCCCGCGGGTTCCGGCGTTTTTTTGCCTGTTGGCGTGTGTCCTGTCAGGGCGCGCGTTCAGTCAGTGGGGCAGGCGGCGTGCGCGGCGCGCAGCTGGCCGCAGGCCGCCGCGATGTCCTGTCCCTTGCTCTTGCGGACAATGGCCGTGATGTTGCGGTCCCAGAGCGCGCGCTCGAAGGCGAGGACACGTTCCCCGGAGGGGGCCTGCCAGGGCGAGCCCTCCCAGGGATTGTAGACGATGAGGTTGAGCTTGCCGCGCACGCGGGCCACTAGGCGCGCCAGTTGGGCCGCGTCTTCCGGGCTGTCGTTGACGCCGCCGAGCAGGAGATATTCAAAGGTGATGCGCTCGCGCGTCTTGAGCGGATACGCCTCCAGCGCGGCCAGAAGCTCATCCAGCGGCCAGCGGGCGGCCCTGGGCATGATGCGTTGGCGCAGGGCCTGATTGGGCGCGTGCAGCGAGACCGCCAGATAGGCAAGCCCGCTTTCGCCCAGCTCGCGCAGGCCGTCGCGGATGCCGCAGGTGGAGACGGTGATGCGCCGTGGGGAAAAGTTCAGGCCCCGGTCGTCATTGAGGCTTTCCAGGGCGTCCCTGACCGCGGGCCAGTTGAGCAGGGGCTCGCCCATGCCCATGAAGACGAGGTTGCGCAGCACGGGCCAGTCCGGGCGCGTGTCGCCCAGATGTTCGCGCGCCACCAGGATCTGCCCAAGGATCTCGCCCATGCTGAGGTTGCGCGCGAAGCCCATTTTGCCCGTGGCGCAAAAGGTGCAGGCCATGGCGCAGCCCACCTGCGAGGAAAGGCACTGGCTCCAGCGGCGGCTGCCGTCGCGCGCTTCGGAGGGGATGAGCACGCTCTCCACCAGCGCGCCGTCCTCCATGCGCAGGAGGAACTTGACGGTTCCGTCGCGGCTTTCCTGCGTCCGCGCCACTTCGGGCCACTGGATGCGCGCGCGGCGCGCGAGGCGCTCGCGGCAGGCGCGCGAGATGTCGCTCATGCCCTCGAAGTCGCGGGCCATCTTGCGCCACAGCCATTGCCAGAGCTGGACGGCCCGGAATTTCGGTTCGCCGAGCTCGTCGCGCATCCAGTCGATGAGCGCGGGCAGCGTGAAGTCCAGAAGATTGACACGTTCGTCGGGAGAAGGGCACATGGCCCGGTTTAAGCATCCGGCGCCGGGCTTGTCAAATGCGAAGCGCACACGCGGAAACAGGCCCCGCCGCGGACCCGGAACCGCATGCTGCCCCGTCCCGCCGGACCGCCACCGTTGACTTTACAGGATGCGAATTTTCCGGTATGAAAGGGCTCCCGCAACCTATATCACCATAGCTTGATATGCAGATATTTACCGATCCCCAAGCATTGGCGGCCCAGTGCCGGGCCTGGCACGCGGCCGGCGAGGACATCGCCCTGGTGCCGACCATGGGCTATTACCATGCCGGGCATGAAGATCTCATGGCCCATGCGCGTGGCCTTGCCAAACGTCTGGTGGTGAGCCTGTTCGTCAATCCCGCGCAGTTCGGGCCCAATGAGGATCTGGAGGCCTATCCCCGCGATGCCGCGCGGGACAGCGCCATTGCGGAAGCCCGCGGCGCGGACGCGCTCTTCATGCCCGAACCGGGCGCCATGTACGCGCCGGACCACGCCACCTGGGTCGAAGTGCCGCAACTGGCGAGGGGCCTGTGCGGCGCGAGCCGTCCCATCCACTTCCGGGGCGTGTGCACGGTGGTGCTCAAGCTTTTTCTGCTCACCGGCGCGGACGTGGCCGTGTTCGGCCAGAAGGACTGGCAGCAGCAGGCCATCATCCGGCGCATGGTGCGCGACCTCAATGTGCCCACGCGCATTGTGGCCCGGCCCACCACGCGCGAGGCGGACGGTCTGGCCATGTCTTCGCGCAATGTCTATCTCACGCCGGACGAACGCGCCGTGGCTCCGCAGATCCGCGCGGCCCTGCTGGCGGCCCGTGACGCCGCGGCCGCGGGCGAGACGGACGCCGGGCGCCTCAAGGCGCTGGTGCTGGCCCATTGGGCCGAACGGTTGCCCGGCGGCCAGCCCGACTATCTGGAGATCGTCCACCCCGAATCGCTGGAGCCGCTCGCCGTGGTGGACGGTCCGGCGCTCATGGCCTGCGCCGTCCGCCTCGGCAAGGCGCGGCTCATCGACAACATCCTGCTCCGCTCCTGAACACGCGGCGGCAACGCAAGGGGGAATGCCATGCACAACAAGGGCACCTACTACTTCACTTCCGAATCCGTCACCGAGGGGCATCCCGACAAGGTGGCCGACCAGATCTCCGATGCGGTGCTGGATACCCTGCTCGCGCAGGACCCGGACGCGCATGTGGCCTGCGAGACGCTCGTGACCACGGGCATGGCGGTCATCGCGGGCGAGATCAGCACACGCGGCTATGCGGATCTTCCCAAGGTGGTGCGCGAGACCATCAAAAACATCGGCTACAACAGCTCGGACATGGGCTTTGACTGGCAGACCTGCGCGGTCATCTCCTCCATCGACCACCAGTCGCCGGACATCGCCCAGGGCGTGCTGCGCTCCAGCCCGGAGGAACAGGGCGCGGGCGACCAGGGCATGATGTTCGGCTATGCCTGCAACGAGACCGACACCCTCATGCCCGCCCCCATCTACTGGGCGCACCAGCTTTCGCAGCAACTGGCCCGCGTGCGCAAGGACGGCATCGTGGACTTCTTCCGCCCGGACGGCAAGACGCAGGTCTCCTTCGAGTACCATGACGGCAGGCCCGTGCGAATCAACAATGTGGTGGTCTCCACGCAGCACTCGGCCGATGTGGGCCAGGCGGAAGTGGCCGAGGCCGTGAAGCGGCACGTCATCCGCCCCATCCTGGAAGATTCCGGCTATTTTGACGAAAAGGCGTGCGAGATCTTCATCAACACCACCGGCCGTTTCGTGGTCGGCGGTCCCATGGGTGACTGCGGCCTCACCGGGCGCAAGATCATTCAGGATACCTATGGCGGCAGCGGCCACCATGGCGGCGGCGCCTTTTCCGGCAAGGATCCCTCCAAGGTGGACCGCTCCGGCGCCTATATGGGCCGCTATATCGCCAAGAACGTGGTGGCCGCGGGCCTGGCCCCGGAATGCGAAGTCCAGATCGCCTATTGCATCGGCGTGGCCGAGCCGGTGAGCGTGCTCGTGTCCTCGCGGGGCACCAGCGACATCCCGGACGAGGTGCTGACCCGCGCCGTGCGCGAGGTCTTTGACCTGCGGCCCTATTTCATCAGCAAGCGCCTGGACCTCAAGCGGCCCATCTACGGCAAGAGCGCCTGCTACGGCCACTTTGGCCGCGAGCTTCCGGAATTCACCTGGGAAAAGACCGACGCGGTGGCGGACCTGCGCACCGCGGCCAAAGTCTAGCCCCGGCCTTTTGCGAAGCTTCGCTTCGACGGCAAGGGCGGCGCACCCCTTTCCGGGATGCGCCGCCCTTGCGCGTTGCCGCAAATGAAAAAACGTGGTTTTCCGTGCGGAAACGGTCTAGGTCAGGCCTCATTAAACTCCGTTATGGTTTTTCCCGCGAGGAAAAGAGGTTTTTCCGCTGGCCGCCCGAAGCGGAGCGAAGGGCGGGGGCTGTCGCCGCAAGGATCCTAAAAAATAAGATTTTTTTGCGCTGGCAAGGAAGTGGACGATTTTTGGAGGGAGTGTACTCAAGTACATGACCGACAAAAATCGTCCAATGACGCCGCCAGCGCAAAAAGGGCTGTTTTTGACGGATGATTGTGGCATTGCACAAGCTGCCACATCCCAAGCCAGCAGCCACATTAATAGGTCCAGATCCTAGATAGTGTCGTCAATTTACTTTTAATTTTTGCGATGGTCTGCTATCCTC
>CAZNXQ010000131.1:0-4587 GCA_964576895.1 uncultured Desulfovibrio sp. | reverse complement strand
CGGCTCTGCGCGCAAAAGCGGCAATCCATGCCGCAATGCCCGCTGCGGATATTGATGATGGCGCATAAACGCACCGCGCGGCCCGTCACCGCCTGACGAAGACAGGCGGCGCGGGAAAAAAGGTCCGCTTCCGGCAAGGTGAGCAGCTTCAGCGCTTCCTCTGCGTTGGCGGCAGGGAGGATATCCATGTGAAATCCAGTATGGGGAAGGCGTGCACGCACTTTCCTGCGGGCCTGCCGGAGAACGGCCACGGCTTCCGCAGGACGCGCCCTACCGTGAAAAAAAAGGCCGCCGGGTGGCGGCCTTGAGCCCTGCTAGCTGGCCTTGCGGCGCTTTTCCCACAGCTTCATGTCTTTCATCTTCTTGCGGCGTTCGCGCTGGAGCGACTTGCACACAAGGGGCGTATCCTTCTTGAGGCCCCACTTTTCGCGGTAGGCGGCGCTGTCCAGGCCGTGGCTCGCCAGATGGCGACGGGTAAGGATCTTGAAGCTCTTGCCGCATTCCAGACAAGTGACGGATTTTTCCTTGATGGATTTGCGCGCCTCCTGGGCCATTTCCGCGCAATCCATCTCCTCCGGAACGGCATTCTCCGCAATGGCGCGGATGCCGGCAGTCAGCTTTTGGATATAGGCGGTAATTTCCTCTTCGCTCATAATGCGCACCCCGGCCTGGGCACGGGCAATTTCAAGCGCTTCCTTCAGATAATCATCCATGGCTTCACCTCGTTCTTTGAAATGACAAAAACAATTTCCGGTACACTGGCAAAAGAGAATTGCATGCTTCCGGCACCCGCGTTGACTCTTTCACTCCGTCAACACGGGCAGACACTACACAACATTCGCGCAGACGTCAATTCTGTCGCATGGATGACAAAAAAACTTGGTCACAAAGAAAAAAAGAGGAAAAATGCGCGCCTCTTTTGTGCAAAGTGCACTTCACGCGTGAAATATTCCGTTGCATCCGGCACAGTGCCCGCGCGTCCTTTCGGCGTTCCTTCCCGAAAGGCAACGCCATGTGGGGATTTGTGATCTTGCCGCATCCCGGCGTTCCGGATTTCCGCGGTTGTTCCCATGCGCGGAACGCCAGAAAGAAGGGCGCCCCTGGGCGCCCTTCAGCCTGTCAGCCTTCCGCCGCGACGCTGACCGCCGCGACGCTAAGAGCATTTCGCTGAGGAAAATATCTGCAAGACAGGTATTTTCCTCAGGTCTCGCTGCCTCCATTCTGGCGGAAAAGCATGGTTTTCCGCCAGATTCCGGCGCGGGCGTCTGCTCCAGCAGCCGCCAGAGCGTTTCCGCAATTTCTTTGCGAAAACGCTCTAATCGAAATCATAGATGTCGTACCTGGAAGCAGTGCCAAGAAAATTCTGCCCCATGTACTGCCAGCGGATGCCCTGAATGAATCCCGTGCTCACCCCGGTGGGATCCTGCGGCGCGACGCCGACCGCAAACGCATCCCGCGCGCGCTGTTCAAAACCGGAGAGCAATTCCGCCTGCCCGAAGGGCAGGGCTGTAAGGGAATCGACACCTTCCGGAAGCGGTTCACGGTATTCCATGATGATTTTGTCATCATTGAAATTGAAGCGCGCGGCAAACGAGCGCGCCAGCCACCGTTGCGGACTTCCGTCAGGATGGACCGTCGTGACCAGGCCACTGAAGGGATCGCGGGCGGGATCAACGATGAACGTACACGCCTGGTATCCCACACCGCCAAAGCTCTCCACGGCTTCATCCACACTCTGGGGGTGCCGCATGATGCCGTCCCAGTACCAGCCCTGGGGCACGGTCGCCTGGGCCACGATGGCCAGCGGCGCAAGGCCGCCTTCGCCATACACGGCCATCCACATCTGGATGGGAAGGCCGCCGATCATGTCGCTCCAGATCAGGTTTGCCATGCCCCGGCCCGCCGTCATCACGGGCATGTTGCGGGCCTCGATGGCAATGTCGGGCCGGGCGGTGGAGATATAGGCCGGGCCCAGCATGCCCCGCTGCAGTGCGCCGCGGCAGCCGGTCATTGCCGCCACAAGAACAACGGCCAGGGCCAGGACCAGCGGGAAACGGCGGCAACTCGTGCTTTTCATGATACGTCCTCTGAGGTTCGCCATGTTGGCGGCATATGAACCATATGCCACGGATTGAGCATATGCCAAAGCGCAGCGCCATGCAAACGCGGCAAACGCCCATGGGCCCCATTGGAAATCACGGGTGGAGGATATATGCTGCCGTCGTGGGCATGACGGAGCGTACCCACTGCCGCTTCCGGCGGAACCTTCAACGCAGGGGCTGCTCATGACGGGCGAATCCTTTTTTCAGCGCATTGGCGGAGTTCTGCATTTCCCCGCCCCTGACGCGCACACTGCCGGCGCAAAGGTCCGGTTCGCCCTCTGGGGGCTGCTCATCGGTCTGCTGGCGGGCGCCATCATTGCCGTATTCCGCATCACCTCCAGCGCGGCCTTTGCCGCCGTGCTCGACTGGTTCCGCGCCCATACCGGGGAGCCTCTCCTGTGCGCGGCGTGGGGCGTGCCCGCGCTTCTGGCGGCGCTGATTACCGGGCGCCTCATGAAAGACCCGGCCATCCGTTCCGGGGGCGCCACCTGGATCACTCAGGCACTCGCCGGGCCGCAAAAAAACGTCCTGATGCGCATCCTGCTGCCCAAGTTCCTTGGAAGCTGGCTTGTCATGGCCTGCGGTCTTTCCGTCGGGCGTGAAGGCCCCTGCATCCAGATGGGCGCCTCCACGGCCCTCGGCCTCGCCCGGTGCGATGGCGGCGGGGATGCGGCCACGCACGCGGCCAAACGCCGCATGCTCATCCTGGGCGGCTGCGCCGCCGGGCTTGCCGCGGCCTTCAGCGCCCCCTTTGCCGGGATTTTCTATGTGCTGGAAATCATGAAGGAGAGGATCTCGCACAATTTGCTCATTCTGATGCTGGGCGCGAGCCTGGGGGTCTATCTTGCCGCCACGGGGCTTTTCGGGCTTGGCCTCATGCTGCCCCTGAAAGATGCCGTGCCGCCGGCGCCCCCCTTCCTCTGGACAGCGGCAATGGTGGGCCTGTGCGCGGGGCTCGTGGGCATCGTCTATTGCGGGCTGCTCCGGCGAGCCCAGACGCTCTATGCGCGCGGCCGCCGCTTTCCCCTCCTGCTGCGTCCGGTTTTCCCCTTTCTCGGCGCGGCGCTCATGCTTTTCTGCTATCCGCTGGCAACCGGCGAAGGCCTTTCCATTTTCGGGTTCATGGAATCCGGCGGAACGATCCCGGCGCTGCTCGTCTTTCTGGGCGTCAAGCTCCTGTTTACGTCGTTCTGCTATGGTTCGGGCGTTCCCGCCGGGCTCATGGTTCCGGTACTCGTCCTGGGCGGTGTGGCGGGGGGACTGTGCGCCGCCGGCCTGTCGGCCGCGGGCATCGCCGGAGGAGGCGGCGCAGCGGCGTTCATTGCCATGGGCATGGCAAGCGCCTTTGCCGCCGCCGAACGCGCCCCGCTGACTGGCATCATGCTCGTGCTGGAAATAACGGGAGTCTACGCCATTGCGCCGGGGCTTCTGCTGGCGGCGGCCGTGGCGACGCTGCTGGCGCGCGTTGCAAGGGTGCGTCCGCTCTAGTATCTGATTGCAAAAATTCTGCGCAGAATTCTGCGAAGAATTTTTGCAGGATCGTTCGCGAAAAAGCGTGGTTTTTCGCGAACGAACCCGGCTATGCCGCCGCAAAGGTTTTGTAGTGTCTACTTTTGCAAGTAGACACTAGCTCCGGAACCTCCGCCCGAACGGCCCTGCGCCCGCAAGGACACGCGGCGCCCTCCTCCGCGCCCAGGCATCCGGCCGCGCCGCATGACCGGATGCCTTGAGGCCCGCCCTCCCCTATGGTAAAAGGATTTCCTTCCCCAACAGCCTGAAGCCGTTTCCGGAGCCGCCATGTCCGACTTTGTCCATCTGCATTGTCATACGGAATACAGCCTTCTTGACGGAGCGATCCGCATCAGGGATCTCTGCGCCAAAGCCAAGGACAACGGCATGGGGGCCTGCGCCATCACCGATCACGGCAATCTCTTCGGCGCGGCCTATTTTTACACCGCCTGCAAGGATTTCGGTCTCAAGCCCATTCTCGGCTGTGAGGTCTATGTCTGCCCCGATCACACGGACAAAAGCCCGGAGACGGGCAAGCGCCGCAACCACCTGATCCTGCTTGCCCAGAACGATGCGGGCTACCACAATCTCGTCAAGCTCGTCAGCCACGGGTTTCTTGACGGGTTCTATTACAAGCCCCGTGTGGACAAGGAGCAGTTGCGCCGCTACGCCGACGGGCTGGTCTGCCTTTCGGCCTGCATCGCGGGCGAGATCCCCCGCGCCCTCCTCGCCAATGACATGGACAAGGCCCGCGCCCTGGCCGACGAGTACGCGGCCATTTACCCCGGACGCTTTTATCTGGAGCTCCAGTCCAACGGTCTCGCCGAACAGGAGCGCGTCAATACCGGCCTGCTGGAACTGGCCGAAAGCGCGCGCCTGCCCCTCGTGGCGACCAATGACTGCCACTACCTTGAGGCGGAAGATGCGGACGCCCACGAGGTGCTGCTCTGCATCCAGACGCAGACCACCATGGACG
>CAZNXQ010000130.1:0-4619 GCA_964576895.1 uncultured Desulfovibrio sp. | reverse complement strand
GCGAAGAGGTCTGCGCCATGTGCGGCAAGTTCTGCGCGGTCAAGATGCTGCGCGAAACAAAGGCAGCCAGATGAAGCGGCGTTGACGCGGGGCCGGGCAGCCGCACGGCCGGACAGGAAAAACCGCCGGGAGACCGGCTTTGGACGGGCGTTTCGCCGCTCCCTCGCGGAGCGGACGGAGCGCCCGTCCGTTGTTCAGCGGCCCAGGAGTTCGCGCGTTTCGGGCGTCAGCCCGCGCAGGCTGGCCGCCACCTCCGCGCCGCCGAGGGCTTCCGGGTCCTGGACGATGATGATGAGCAGGCGTTCGGGCGTGGCGCTGACCATGGTGGTGGCCCGGCCGCGCAGGGCCTGGGTGCGCGGCTCGCCCGAAAAGACCTGAAAGTTTCCTTCCGCGCGCGGCGTCGTGGCGTCGCCCTGCAGCCCGGCCATCTGCCGCGCGAAGTCCTCAGCCGTGCTTTCCTTGCTGTTGGGCAGCACAAAAACGCTCACCTGGGCGAGAAAACGTTCGCCCGCGGCGTCCTGAACGCCGAGGACGAGCATGTATTCCTCGGCGGCGCCGCTGCTGAAGCCGGTGCGTTCCTCGCCGTCCCAGCCGGGCGGCAGGGTGGCGGCAAAGCGGCTGAACTCCCGTTCCCCCTGGGCCTGGGGCGTTTCAGGCGCGGTTGCGGCGGCAGGGGCCGCAAGGGGTATGCCGGGGCAGAGCAGGGCCGCGAGCAGGACGACGATGCGGGAAATTCCGGGCATGGTTTCTCCGTGAGCTGTCAGGAAAACACAAGGGCAAGCGCCCAGGGAGCGCTTGCGGCAAGAAGCAGGAGCGCGGCGCCCGCCCAGGCAAGCGGGAGGCGCCGCAACGGCGCGCGCGCAAGGAGCAGGAGCAGCCACGCGGCCATGGCCAGTGTGAGCAGGGCAAGGGTCACGAACTGGATGAGCAGCCAGTGATCGCCATGGGGCAGCGGCCCGGCGCCCCCGCGCAGGAGGAGGCCCAGGGTCAGGCCCCAGTGTTCCAGACAGGAGGGCAGATAGCCCACGGCCGCCCAGAGCGCGCACCAGCGCACCGCGCCTTCGGCCTCCGCAACGCTCAGGGGCGCGGCAGGGCTTTGCGCGCCCGCAGCCGGGGGCCGGGATGCGCCGTTGTTCCGCCGTGCGGCGCGGGCCGCCAGCAGAAGGCCGAAAGCGCCCCCGGAAGCGAGGGCCACGAAGTAGCCGCGGCAGGCATGCTTGCCCACAGCGGCGACCGCGCGCCCCATGTCCATGCCCGCGGGCAGGCCCGCGAACGGCCAGTCGCGGAGGGCAAAGGCCGCCAGCGCGCACACGGCCCCCGTCAGCAGGGCTGCCAGCGGCAGGCGGATGGCCGGAACGCGGTAGCTGTCCGCGCCGGGGGGGAGGGCCGCCGCCGCTGCGGCGCAGGCCCGGCGGCCAGACCAGACGAAGGCCGCGCCCGCGAGCCACGCCGCCACGCTTGTGCTGATGCCCATCCCCGCCGGTTCAAAAAGCGCCATGAGGCGCGTTGCCGCGGGCGCGTCACCTGCCAGGGAGAGCCGGACAAACGCATCGCCGAGCACAAGGACCGGCCACGCGGCCCAAAGCCACAGGGCCAGCCCGGCCAGCGCCCCGGCGCCGCGCAGGCAGAGCGCCGCATGCCCGCGCCGTCCGAGAATGAGGGTCAGGGCCGCCATGAACGGCAGGGTGGCGGCCGCGTTGGCCACAGTGCCGAGCAGGGCGGCACACCAGTACCAGAGTGTCAGCTCAGGAGCCATGGGCTCTTGTAGCCCGCGTCACCGGCGCGCGCAAGGGGAGCCGCCGGCGGCCGTGACGCCATCTCCCCGCATGCGGCGTTCCGGCGCGCGCGGTATGCGGCTTCGGCGCTGAAACGCACAATATTTTTTCCCTTTTCCGGCGCAGTTGCCGTTTTTCTTTCCTTATCAAGAAGCTATATCAATAACTTGTTGAATTTCCATTGCTTATAACCTGACTCTTTTCGTAGGGAAGCAAAACGGAAAAGGCATAAAATATCAAGTTGTTGGCGGCATGGCGTTGACAATCCCCGCAAAGCATGGTCTTGTCGAAGCACGGGCCGCGTTCCGGTGAAATGTTTTGCCGGGGGCAACGCGGGGAAATTTTGGTTTTTGAGAGGGTGTTTCATGTCCAAGTCTATTTATGTGGGGAATCTTCCCTGGTCGGCAACTGAGGAACAGGTTCAGGATCTTTTTGCCGAATACGGCAATGTCCTGAGCGTGAAGCTCGTCAGTGACAGGGAAACCGGTCGCGCCCGCGGCTTTGGTTTTGTGGAAATGGAAGACAGCGATGCCGACGCCGCCATTGAGGCGCTGGATAACGTCAGCTTCGGCGGGCGTACCCTGCGCGTCAATGAAGCGAAACCCAGGGCTCCCCGCCCGCCCCGCTACTAGAGTTGTCGGCGGCGCATGCGCCGCGCCTCTGTGCGGAGTTTCGCAGGAGTTTTGCCCCGGACGCTGACGTACCGGGGCTTTTTTTGCGCGCGCGGCCTGCTCTCAGGGGGGGGAAGGGCTCCGCAGGCGTGCAGTCCGGCATCCCTGTGCTCCGGAATGTCGGGATGCACTGACATTGCATGCGGCGCGCGGCGGAACGACGCATGTCGCTCCGCCGCGCGGCGTTGTGTCAGGATGTGTGCTCCGTCGGGAGCGCGCGGATCACTTGTCGCCGTCGCCCAGGGCGTAGTATTCGGCGAGCATGGGGCCGAAGAACTCGGCATCGTCGCCCAGTTCCTCCTCGATGCGCAGGAGCTGGTTGTACTTGCTCATGCGGTCGGAGCGGGAGAGCGAGCCGGTCTTGATCTGCCCGGCGTTGACGCCCACGGCGAGGTCGGCGATGAAGCTGTCCTCGGTTTCGCCGGAGCGGTGGGAAACCACGGTGGTGTAGGCCGCTTCCTTGGCCATCTCGATGGTGTCCAGGGTCTCGGTGACGGTGCCGATCTGGTTGAGCTTGATGAGGATGGAGTTGGCCACGCCCGCGGAGATGCCCTCGGCCAGGATGGAGGGATTGGTGACGAAAAGGTCGTCGCCCACGAGCTGGACATTCTCGCCCAGGCTGGCGGTGAGCATGCTCCAGCCATCCCAGTCGTTTTCGGCCATGCCGTCCTCAATGGAAATGAGCGGATACTTGCGCGTGAATTCGGCAAGCCATTCGGTCATTTCGGCGCTGGTGAAGCTCTTGCCCTCGCTGGCGAGCACATACTTGCCGTCCTTGTAGAATTCGGACGACGCCGCGTCGATGGCCAGGGCCACCTCGCCGCCGGGATTGTAGCCCGCTTCCTCGATGGCGCGGATGATGTAGGCAAAGGCCTCGTCGTGGTTCTTGAGGTTGGGGGCGAAGCCGCCCTCGTCGCCCACGCTCGTCACATGGCCGTCGGCCTTGAGGATGGCCGCCAGGGTATGGAAGATCTCGGCGCCCATGCGCAGCGAGTCGCGGAAGGTCATGGCGCCCAGCGGCATGATCATGAATTCCTGGATGTCCAGATTGTTGGGGGCATGCGCGCCGCCATTGATGATGTTCATCATGGGCGCGGGCAGCACCTTGGCGTTGATGCCGCCGATGTACTTGTAGAGCGGCAGTCCGAGGAAGGTGGCCGAAGCGCGCGCGCAGGCCATGGACGCGCCCAGCATGGCGTTGGCGCCCAGGCGGGACTTGTTGTCCGTGCCATCCAGGTCGATGAGCGTGTTGTCGATCTGCACCTGGCGCAGGGCGTCCATGCCCTTGAGGGCCTGGGCGATCTCGGTGTTCACATGCTCCACGGCGCGGGTGACGCCCTTGCCGCCGTAGCGCTTCTTGTCGCCGTCGCGCATTTCCAGGGCCTCGCGGCTGCCGGTGGACGCGCCTGAGGGCACTGCCGCGCGGGCGCTGATGCCCGATTCCAGGGTGACTTCCACCTCCACGGTGGGATTGCCGCGCGAGTCCAGGATCTCGCGGCCGTAGACGGAGGCAATGCTGCTCATGTCCGCTCCTTTTTCCCGGAGGCACCGGGTTTGCTGGCGTCATTCGCCGGGTCCTCAAAATAGAGCCGCCTGAGCCCCTCAAGGAGGAGCGCGGGCATAACCGCATCAAAAACCGTGCTCACGCGCGAGATGGACGCCGCGAAGCCGCCGGTGGCAAGCGTTCTGACCGGGCCGGCCAGCTGCCGCCGCAAACGCCCGCACAGGCCCTCGCTGAGGCTCACATAACCGAAGAAGAGACCATGCTGGATGCTTGTCACCGTGTCGCGTCCGGGCGTCGGCTCCTGGGCGCGGACTTCCATGTTCACATGCGGCAGCTTGGCGGCATGTGACGACAGGGCGGCCAGGGCCGTGCCCGGACCGGGAAAGATGAGGCCGCCCAGATAGGCCTCGCCGCTCACGCAGTCCAGGGTGAGGGCCGTGCCGAAATCCGCCACCACCAGGGAGGCCGCGTCCGGAAACTGGCGCCTGGCCGCATAGGCGGCCACCAGCCGGTCGGCGCCCACTTCCGCGGGGCGCTCATAGCGGTTCTCCAGCGGCACGGGCAGGTCGTCCACGGCGCGCAGGAGCGGGCAGCCCACAAAGCGGGCCACGGCTTCGCGCAGGAGCGGATCGATGCCCGGCACCACGGACGAGGCGACGCAGGCGGAAA
>CAZNXQ010000129.1:0-4644 GCA_964576895.1 uncultured Desulfovibrio sp. | reverse complement strand
CTATATGGGCGGCAAGAGCGGCCTGCGCGGGCGCTGCGTCCAGCCCTGCCGGCGCGTCTACCGGCAGGGCGGCCACCCGGCGCGGGGCGGCGGGGACGCCCGGCAGCAGGGCCGGCGCGGCGCGACGCCCCCAAACGCCCGCCATGCCGAGGGACGCGGCGGGCACGGCAGGTCCGGCCGTTTTTTCTCCTGCCGCGATCTGGAGCTCGGCCCGCTGGTCAAGACCCTGCTGGACGTGCCGCACCTGGCCTCATGGAAGATCGAGGGGCGCAAGAAGGGGCCGCACTATGTCTACCACACGGTGACGGCATATCGCCTGCTGCGCGACAATCCCGGCGATGCGGCGGCGCGGCGCGCGGCGGCGGACATCCTCGCCATGGCGCTGGGCAGGCCCGGCGGCAAGGCGCGTTTTCTGCCGCAGTCGCCGGAGGAAAGCGCCGCTCCGGAACACCAGACCAGCTCCGGCCTGCTGGCGGGCAAGATCCGCATCGCGCCCGACGGCGGCTGCGAGCTCAAGCCGCATTTCGAACTTCTCCCCGGCGATTACCTGCGCGTGGGCGTGGAGGACGAACGCTGGCACGCCACCGTGCCCGTCACCCGGCGCGTGCCCAAGGCCGGGACCCTGCGCCTGCGCCTGGCGCGGCACGCCACCCCCAAAGCGGGCACGCCGGTCTTTCTCATCGACCGCCGCGAGCCGGAACTCATGCGCCTTCTGGCCGACTGGCGCGGCCGCCTCGACGCCCGGAAATCCCCCGCCGCGCCGGACGCGGCCCCCGCAGGCGCCCCCCGGTTCCCGCGGGCCGTCAGGCCGCATCCGCGGCCGGACATGCTGCTCACGGCGAGCCTCCCGCGCGGGCGCGCCCGCGAGGCCGGCGCGGCATCCGCCCCAGGGCGGGGCGACCGCGCCACGGGGCGCCGCTCCCTGCCCGCGCTCTGGCTTTCACCGCGCACGGCGGAACTTTCGCGCACCCTGGTGGGGCGCGTGGCCTGGTGGCTGCCCCCCGTGGTCTGGCCTGAGGAAGAGGACGCGCTGGCGCGCATGCTCGGTCGCCTCTGGCGGCAGGGCGCGCGGCATTTCGTCTGCAACGCGCCATGGCAGCGCGCCCTGTTTCCCGACCGGCTCCCGGAAGATGCCGACCTGCTGGCCGGCCCCTTCTGCAACACGGCCAATGCCGCGGCGCTGGGCATGCTTGCCGGGCAGGGCTTCGCCGGCGCCTTTGTGAGCCCGGAACTGGCCCGCGACGACGCGCTGGCGCTTCCCGCGCAAAGCCCCCTGCCGCTCGGCGCCGTCCTCTCCGGCTTCTGGCCCGTGGGCCTGAGCCGCTTCGGCCTTGCGGGCATCAGGCCCAACGAGCCCTTTACCGGGCCCAAGGGCGAAGTTTTCTGGGCGCGGCGCTATGGCGGCACGCTCTGGATCTATCCCGCATGGCCGCTGGATCTTTCGGCGCAGCGCCGCGAACTTGCGGACGCGGGCTACAGCTTCTTTGTCCGCATGGAAGAAACGCCGCCCGCCGCGCTGCCGGAATTGCGGCGCCAGGGCCTGTTCAACTGGAACGGCGCGCTCCTGTGACGCCGGCCCCCGGACTTGCCCCCGCTGGCGCCGCCCTGTTCCCGCGCGGGCTTCTCCAGCCGGAAGGCGCCTACCGCTTCGGGCTGGACGCCCTGCTGCTGGCGGCCTTTGCCGCGCGGACGTTGCGCGAGCGCGCCGCCGGGGGGCGCGCGTCGGGGCAGGCCCGCCACCGGCGCGTGGCGGAGCTCGGCTCCGGCTGCGGCGCCGCCCTTCTGGGCGTTGCCCTGCGCTGCCCCGGCATACGCTGCCTGGGCCTGGAGCGCGAGCCCTCCCTGGTGCGGGCGGCGGCCGCCAATGCCCAGGCCCTCGGCCTTGCGGACAGCGTCCGCTTTTGCGTGGCGGATCTGGCCGCGCCCACGGCATGGCCGGAGCCGCTGCGGGAAGAAGCGCCGCAGGATCTGGTGCTTGCCAACCCTCCCTGGGGCCTGCCCGGCCGGGGGCGCCCCTCGCCCTCGCCGCTGCGCGAAGCCGCCCTGCGCGGGCCGGCGGCCGGCGGAAACGGCGGGGATGGCGACGCGCTCCCCGTCTTCTGCGCGGCGGCGGCGCGTCTTCTGCGCCACAGGGGCATTTTTTGCTGCATTGTGCCCGCCGGGGCGCTCACGCGCATCTGTATCGCCCTTGACAGGGCGCGCCTCGGCCTGCGCCGCGTCCTGCCGTTGCGTTCGCAAACGCATGGGCCCAGCCGCCGGCTCCTGCTGCTCGCGCAAAAGGACGCCGCCGCCGACGTGGAGCTGCTCGCGCCGCTCACGCTCCATGGCCGCGCCGCGGCGGAGCCGGGCAGCGGAAAGCGCCCCCGCTGGACGCGCGCGGCCCTTGCCTTCTGCCCCTGGCTCGCCAACTCCGGAACCTCGCCCGCCACGGCGCGGGCCATCCACCGAGGCACTCCATGAGCTTCATCGCGGATCTCCACATCCATTCGCGCTTTTCCCGCGCCACCAGCACGGCGCTCACCGTGCCGCATCTGGCGGCCTGGGCGCTCTGCAAGGGCATTGACGTGCTCGGCACCGGGGATTTCACGCATCCGCAGTGGCGCGCCGAACTGCGCGAGCAGCTCGTCCCGGATGAGGAAAGCGGCCTCTACCGCCTCAGGGGCGCGCCCGACACGCTGGAAGCCCTGGAAGGCGGCGCCCCCGCGCGCCCGGCGGCCACGGAGCACGCCGGCGGCCCGCGCTTCTGCCTCCAGGCGGAGATCAGCTCCATCTACAAGCGCGGCGGCAAGGTCCGCAAGGTGCACAATCTCGTCTTTGTGCCCACGCTTGACGACGCGGACCGGCTTTCGGAACGTCTGGCGCTCATCGGCAATCTTCATTCCGACGGGCGGCCCATTCTTGGGCTGGACTCGCGTGACCTGCTGGAGATCCTGCTGGAATGCGTGCCGGGGGGCGTGCTCATTCCGGCCCATGTCTGGACGCCGTGGTTCGCGCTCTTTGGCTCCAAGTCCGGCTTTGACCGCACCCAGGACTGCTTCGGCGACCTCACGGAACATATTTTCGCGCTGGAGACCGGCCTTTCCTCCGATCCGGCCATGAACCGCCTCCTGAGCCAGCTGGATGGCTATGCCCTCATTTCCAATTCCGACGCCCACTCCGGCGCCAACCTCGGCCGCGAGGCCAACCTGTTCGAGGGCCGCCCCTCCTATGCGGGCATGTTCGCGGCCCTGCGCGCCACGGCCCGGCGCGAACCGCAGGACGACCTGGAGTGCCGCTTTCTCGGCACCATGGAATTCTATCCTGAGGAAGGCAAATACCATCTCGACGGGCACCGCGCCTGCGGCGTGGTGCTGGAACCCGCCGAAGCCAGGGAGCTCGGCGATATCTGCCCGGTCTGCGGACGCCCGCTGACCATCGGGGTCCTGCACCGCGTTCTCGAACTGGCCGACAGGGAAAGCCCTGCGGCGCTGCCGCTGGAACCGGCCGTCCATCCGCTGGTGCCGCTGGCCGAGGTGCTGGGCGAGATCCTCGGCGTGGGCGCCGCCTCGCGCAAGGTGCGCGAACGCTATGCCCGCGCCCTGCGCGAACTTGGGCCGGAACTGGACATCCTCTGCCGCCTGCCCGAAGCCGAGGTGCGCGCCTGGTGGGAGCCGCTGGGCGAGGCGGTGGCCCGCATGCGCGGCGGCGCCGTGCTCCGGCAGGGCGGTTTTGACGGTCAGTACGGCAGCGTGCGCCTGTTCCGCCCCGGCGAGCTGGAAACGGCGCGTACAGGCGGCCGGGGGCGCAGGCGCCTGCCCGGACTGGAACCCACGGCAACGGCTCCCGCCCCTTCCCGTCCGGTCCGCGCCAGCCTGACGCCGCCTGCCGAAAGCCACCGGACGCCGGAAGGCATCACCTATTCCCCGGAGCAGCTGGACGCGCTCCGGGCCGGGACCGGACCCGGCGAGGCGGAGCCGGTCTTTGTGGCCGCCGGACCTGGCGCGGGCAAGACCCGCATCCTCGTGGGGCGGCTGGAATACCTGCTCGCGCGCGGCGAGTCCCCCGAACGCCTGCTGGCGCTCACCTTCACGCGCCGGGCCGCCGAGGAACTGCGGCAGCGCGTGGCGGCCGCCCGCGCCCCCGGCGCGCCGCTGCCGGCCTGCGACACCCTGCATGGGCTTGCGTGGCGGCTGCTCCACGAACCAACGGCGGCCACGGAAGAGGCGCAGGCAGCGGACGCCCCTGTTCTGCTGGGCGAAGACGCCGCCCTGCGCGCGTTCGCCACGGCCAATCCCGGCCTTTCCCGCGCGCGGGCGCGCGACCTCTGGGAGGCCCTGGCTCTGGCGCGGGAACGCAACCAGACGCCCGAAAATGACCTGGCCGAAGCCTCGGCACGCTATGCGGCCCACAAGGAGCGCCACGGCCTGCTCGACTACGGCGACCTGATCGCGTGGCTCCTGACGCACGCGCCCGCCCTGCGCGGCCGCTGGCGCCATATCCTTGTGGACGAGGCGCAGGATCTTTCCCCGGTCCAGCTGGCGGCGGTACGCGCCCTGCTGCCCGAAGACGGCAGCGGATTTTTCGGCATCGGCGATCCGGATCAGGCCATTTACGGCTTTCGCGGCGCCACGGGGCAGAGCGCGGAAAGCCTGCGCCGCTTCTGGC
>CAZNXQ010000128.1:0-4669 GCA_964576895.1 uncultured Desulfovibrio sp. | reverse complement strand
CTCAAAGAACTTTCCTTCCCGCTCGCTATTCACTTGTCAATGAACCACCGCCACCTTCCGGCAGCGCGGCGCGTTTTATGCGCCCTTTGCGCTCCCCTGTCAAGCCCCGGCGAAATTTTTTTTCGCCCGGCCCGATCTCGGCGCGAGAGCAGACAATAGGCATGTGCCTGCCTGCTGTCAAGAAACTTTTTTCAAAAACACAAAAAACCTGTCGCGCCAGCCACGGCTCAATCCTCCTCACGGCCACCGCGCCACAGCCGCAGGCCCATGGCCACGGTCACGCCGCCGAGCACGCTGCACCAGGGCCAGGCCCAGGCCCAGGCCTCCGGCACGGGCCAGGCCACGCCGAAGCTCGGCGGCAGGATGAGGAGCAGGATGGTGCCCATGGCGCCCAGAGCGGCGGCCGTGGCATACCAGGACTGTTCCACCAGGCGCGCGGTATCGCCCAGGGCCACATCACGCACAAAGCCCGGCGCAAGCCCGGCCAGCAGCCCCAGCGCCAGAGACGCCGTGGCCCCGGTTTCGCGCAGGGCGCAAAAAACGCCCAGGGAGACCGCCAGAAACAGCCCCAGGCTGTCCAGCCAGAAGAAAAGGCTGCGCCCGGCAACAGCGCCCGCGCCGTTGACGCGCGTGCGCGCCAGCGCCGAGGCGCCCGCCGCCGCCAGGGCCCCAAGGAGCGCCCCGGCCAGCGCCGGTCCGGGAAGCGCGCCCAGGGCCAGCCGCGCGCCCGCCGCCCCGTGCAGCAGGCTTTCGCGCACAAGCCCGGCCATGAGGCCGGTGACACAGCCGAGCACCACGGCCCCGGTGAGATGCGCGCCAAAGCCGCGCGCCCGCCAGGCTGCCGCCGCGGCCAGAAGAACAGCGGCTGCCGCGTCCAGCGTTTCCACCAGAGCCGCGGCGGAGCCTGTCACTTGGCAAGCCCCACGGCCCGGCGCTCGCGAATGACCGTCACGCGGATCTGGCCGGGATAGGTGAGATTCTTCTCGATCTTCTCGGCGATGTCCTTGCAGAGCAGATAGGTGGCGTCGTCGTCCACGCTCTCCGCATCCACCATGACGCGCACCTCGCGCCCGGCCTGAATGGCATAGGCCTTGGTAACGCCCTCGAAGCTCGTGGCAATGCCCTCAAGGTCTTCCAGGCGCTTGACGTAATTCTCCAGCAGCTCCTTGCGCGCGCCCGGCCGCGCCCCGGAGATGGAATCCGCGGCCTGCACGAGAACGGCCAGCGCCGTGGAGGGGCGCTGGTCTTCGTGGTGGGCGGCGATGGCGTGGATGATGTCCGCGCTTTCGTTGTATTTCTTGGCGATGTCCGCGCCGATGAGGGCGTGCGGGCCCTCCACCTCATGATCCACGGCCTTGCCGATGTCATGGAGCAGGCCGGCGCGCTTGGCCTTGCGCACGTCCATGCCGAGCTCCGCCGCCAGCATGCCGCAGAGCGCGGAGACCTCCAGCGAATGCTGGAGCACGTTCTGGGTGAAGGAGGTGCGGTAGCGCAACTGCCCAAGCAGGCGCACGATCTCGGGATGGATGCCGTGCACGCCCGCGTCGAACGTGGCCTGTTCGCCCACTTCGCGCACCTGGACATCCAGCTCCTGCTGGCATTTCTGCACCATGTCCTCGATACGCGCCGGATGGATGCGGCCGTCCTGGATCAGGCGTTCCAGGGCCATGCGCGCCACCTGGCGCCGCAGGGGGCTGTAGGCCGAAAGGATGACCGTCTCCGGCGTGTCGTCGATGATGAGGTCAACGCCCGTGGCGGCCTCCAGCGCGCGGATATTGCGGCCCTCGCGCCCGATGATGCGCCCCTTCATGTCCTCGCTGGGCAGGGTCACGGCGGTGACGGTCTGCTCGTTGACATAGTCGCCCGCATAGCGCTGGATGACGCTGCACAGGATGTCCTTGGCCTTGCGGTCGGCGGTTTCGCGGGCCTGGGTCTCGATCTGGCGGATCATTTTGGCGGATTCATGCCGCGTCCGCGCCTCGATGTCCGCCAGGAGCCGGGCCCTGGCCTCGTCCGGGGTGAGGCCCGCGATCTCCGAAAGCCGGCGCTCCTCCTCGCTGATGCGCTCCTGCAGGAAGGCCTCGGATTCGGAAAGCTCACGCTCCTTGCGCGCCAGCTCCTTTTCCGACGAAAGCAGATCCAGCTCCCGCGCGGCGGCCTTTTCCAGCTTTTCTTCCAGGCGGCCGCCCATTTCGTCCAGCTTGCGCTCGCGAAGCTTGACATCGCGCTCGCGTTCCCGAAACTCGCTTTCCAGCTCCCGCTTCTGATTGAAAAGATCGTCCTGGCCCTGAAGGAGGAGCTCCTTTTTCTGGGCCTGGGCCTCCTTGCGCGCTTCTTCCACGATACGCCGGGCCAGCTCGTCGGCATCGCCGACACGCTTGGCCGCAAGATGACGCTGTGCGAGCATTCCGCCCAAGGCCCCCGCCAGGACGGCCGCACAAAGCGCCGCGATGATGATAGGATCCATGAAACCAGCCTCGCTTCGGTTCGACGGCCTGAAACCGCCGAATGGACGGCGCCGGCAGGGGCGCCGTAAATCATGCCGGGGCGGCGGGCCCGTGCGGCCGGCGGCCGGAAAAGACCGGAAGCATGCGTGAAGCGAGGCCGGAACCGGCCCGTCAGAATGATGCCGCGCCCCGCGCAACGGGGCCGGCGCCGCCAGCGGCAGAGGCTGCCGGACGGAAGGGCACGAAAACCAGTGCGGCCGGCATGCCGCCATTGCCGCGCCTGGTTTCCGGGGTTGCGGACAAGGCCGGCAACCTCGAAAGGAAATCCCGCGAACTTTCAAAAACCCCAGAGAACCGTGTCACGCCTGCGGTGCAGAACCTGGTTTCCCAGGTCGGGCGTCCGTATGTGCCGTCAGGCTTCCCGCCAGGGGCGGGCGTGCACACGGGCACAGAGACCGACGCCCTTTTGCGTGTGCTTGTCAGGTTAGCGCCGAGGCGCGGATCACGGGGACTCCAGGGAAAATGGCCGCTCCTTGTGCGGGCGGGCGGCAAGCTCGTCGCCGCCTGTGGCCCGCCGTCTACTCGGAATTCTCTATCCGTGCAAGAAGCGCGGCGATGCGCTGCCGCGCGTCATTCTGCATTTTCTTCAACTGCAACAGGTCATCCGCCAGGCCAAGGGCCAGGAAGGTAAGCAGCATTTCCCTGCTCTGCCCGCCCTGGGACCTCAACTTCTGGTGCGCAAACCGTTCCTCCACCAGACGGGCGGCATCGCGGGCGCGCTCCATGTCGGCCCCGGCCCGAAAGGCGATGTCAAAGCCAAGAACGGTAAGGTTGATGTTATCGTCACTCACAAATAGCCTACTCGACGCTGTCATGCTCCTGGATTTTACGCAGCAGGGCGTCGATGCGCTGGAGCGCCTCGGCGCGCCGCCCTTCCTCACGGGCGAGGGAGTCATGCAGCCTGCGGTTCTCTTCTTCCAGCCCGGACGATTCCACGCCCAGGGCGGAAAGCTCGGCGCGAAGGTGCGCGTTCTCCGCCCGCAGACGATCCAGACGGGCCAGGAGTTCGGCGACACGCGCCTCAAGCTGTTCCAGAAGTTCCATGGCTCCACACTACCACCGCGCCGCGGGTCTTGGCAAGGCGCATCTTCCGCGCGCGCCTCTTTCCTGCAAAGCTTCGGGGGCGGTCCCCGCGCGGGCCTTGCCTTGCGCCGGGGAAATCCTATATATTGGGGGAACAGTTCGGGGCTGTCCCGCGCGTGGCGCGCCGGGCGTCCCCGGCCGCGCGGTCCGTGCCCGCCCGTTCCGGCGGCTCGCCATGGCCGGCGGTCATCCCCACTTCACCCGGAGGCTTTCCATGGCACCCTATCCCAATACCATCGCCCAGAGCGGCGTCAGCAGCGCCGTTTCCGTCTATATGCGCCACGTCTACCAGTGGATGACCGCGGGGCTCGCGCTCACCACGGTGGTGGCCTACGGCGTGGCCGGCACGCCCGCCATCCGCGACGCCATCCTCGGCAACAGCCTGGTGCTCATCCTGCTGGTGGTGGCCCAGTTCGGCCTGGTCATCGCGCTTTCGGCCGCCATCCACAAACTGTCCGCCGGAGCGGCGACAGGGCTGTTCCTGCTCTATTCGGCGCTCACCGGGGCCATGCTCTCGTCCATCTTCGTGGTCTACCCCATCGCCTCCATCGGCACGGCCTTTCTCGTGACCACGGGCACCTTCCTGGCCATGACCGTCTATGGCACCGTGACCAAGCGCGACCTCACGGGGCTGGGCAATTTCCTGTTCATGGGCCTCATCGGCATCATCATTGCCATGGTGGTCAATATCTTCCTCCAGAGCACCATGATGAACTTCATCGTGAGCTGCCTCGGAGTGCTCATCTTCACGGGGCTCACGGCCTATGACACCCAGAAGCTGCGCCGTTTCGGCGAGGCTGCGCCCCTTGAGGACGGCACGGCCATCCGGCGCGGGGCCATCCTTGGCGCGCTGACCCTCTACCTGGATTTCATCAACATCTTCCTCATGCTGCTCCAGCTTTTCGGCGGCAACCGCGACTAGGCGCCACCGCGGACACTTCGGGAATCACAGGGGCAAAGGGCACGCCTTTTGCCCCTGTTTTCTTTTGGCTCTGTTGCACAATGCGATTGATGGATATTCCATATTCCGTCTGGAGCGGAGCGACAGACGGATGCTGGTGCCGGAAGAATCCTAAAAA
>CAZNXQ010000127.1:0-4694 GCA_964576895.1 uncultured Desulfovibrio sp. | reverse complement strand
ATGGTGATGGGATGGTCGGGATATGCCGCAAATGCCGTCCCGGCCATCAGCAAGGCGCCCACAAGCGTGAGCAGCAGGGTTTTCACAAGGCCTTTCATCCCTTCCTCTCCTTGTCGAAGGTTGTTCACTGGCCGCAGGCTGACGTGCTGCGCCGTTTCTGCCGCCATTTTTGTACCGCCGGCATGGCGAGCAGCAGGGCTGTCACGCCAAACAGGCAAAGCGCGATGGGCGAAGCGAGGAGATAGGCGCCCCAGGCCTGATCCCCCTTGTACAGAACCATCTGGTTGATGCTCATTTCAAACTGTGGTCCGAGAACAAAGGCAATGAGCAGCGGCGGCATGGGAAAGCCGCAGCGGCGCAGCAAAAAGGCGCCGATACCCACACAGGCCGTGATCATCAGATCGTTGATATTGCCGCGCGTTCCATACGAGCCAAGCACGCACAGCACCACCACAACGCCCATGAGCAGCGGCTCCGGCAGTTTCAGCAGGGAGTGGAAGAGCCGGGTGGTGATGGCGCACGCGGGCCACATGAGCACATTGGCCACGGCAAGCGCAAGAAAAATGCCGCAGACGATGGTGGGGTTGTCCTCCATGAGCCGGATGCCCGGCGTTATGCCGTGCAGCACAAATGTCGCCAGCATGATGGCGGTCACCGGGTCGCCGGGGATGCCCAGGGCCAGCGACGGGACCAGCGCCCCGCCCGTCACGGCGTTGTTGGCGGCTTCGGCGGCGATGATGCTGTCCGGCTCGCCGGTGCCGAAGGCCTCCCGCCGGGGGGAGGAACGTCTGGCTTCGCTGTAGCTGATGAAGGCGGCCGTGGTGGAGCCCGTGCCCGGCAGGATGCCGATACAGGTGCCGATGATGGAGGACTTGATCAGGCCCCCTACCCGGCCTTTCCACTCCCGCAAACGGGGAAGTTTCACGATATTGGAGTGGATGACGTCCGTCTGCGGCTCGTGGAGCATGCGCTCGGCGCGGTCGATGATCTCCGAAAGCGCAAAGACGCCGATGATCACGGGCACCACATCCATGCCGCTGCGGAGGGCAAAAAGACCGAAGGTCAGCCGCATGTCGCCCGTGAACGGCGACGCGCCCACACAGGCCAGCAAAAGGCCGAGCATGCTCGACGCCACCCCCTTGAGCAGGCTTTTGCCGGAGACGCTGGAAATGCAGGTAAAGCCCATCAGGATCAGGCCGAAGGTTTCCAGCGGCCCGAACCGCAGGGCAAAGGACGCGATGGTCGGCGCGGCAATGACGAGCACCACGCAGGAAAAGAGGCCGCCGAAGACGGATGCCGCCACCACCCAGCCGATGGCGGCGCCCCCCCGCCCCTGGCGGGCCATGGGATAGCCGTCAAGCGCCGTGCAGGCGGACTGGGGTGTGCCGGGCGTATTGATCAGCACGGCCGCGATGCTGCCGCCGCAGGTGGAACCGCAGTAAACGCCGAGCAGGAGCGCCATGGCCTGGAGCGGCTCCATGCCGAAGGTGAACGGCAGACAGACGGAAACCGCCACCACGGAGCCCAATCCCGGCAGGGCGCCGATCACCATGCCGATCAGCACGCCCAGAAAATTCATCAGCAGGGGCAGCGGAGAAAATACCTGCAATGCCGCTGACCAGATACTGTCCATAGGCTGTCATCCCTTTTGCGGGCCCATCCTCCGGGGCACGCGGTCGCCCCGGCCGCCGTTCCCCCTGTCCAACCCCTGTTGTCCGGCGTTTCCCGGCACTCCGTCAGAACAGCGTTCCTCCGGGAAGGGCGATACGCAGCCCCTTGGTGAACAGGAGCCAGAGACAGGCCACGGCGGCAATGTTCACGACCACGAGCGACAGGGGACGCCGCCAGCCCATGATCATCGCCACGGCGCACCCGGCAAGAAAACTGGAGACGGCAAAGCCCACCAGAGGAAAAAACCCGGCGTAGAGCAGCAGGACCACGGAAATCCCCACCGTCCGGCGCGTGAACAGGGGAATATCGGCGGCTGCCGGTATCCTGCGGACAAGGGGCCGCCCGGCGACGAGAAGCCCGATGCCGCACAGGATGGCCGCGATAATGCGGGGGTAGAGCATGGGATCGATATCATCCTCAAAAAGGATGATGCCGTGCCCGGTGGTCTGCCAGACAAGCAGCGCGCCCAGGGCGGCCACCGCCATGCCGCTGAAGAAATCGCGATTATCGCGCATCTCCGTCCCCCTCGTCCCCGTCGCAGGCCAGCCGGCGGAACGGCACAAAACGCCCGGCGCAGATTTCCTGCAGCGTGCGCAACAGGAGGTACAGCCGCGGGGCCACGGTGGCAATGGGCAGATACTCATCCACGGAGTGCATGCCCACACATCCGGGGCCGAACCCATCCAGGGAAGGGCAGCACTCGGAGCTGAAACTCGTGTCATTGCTGCCGATGGCGTGCCGGTAGCCCAGCTCCAGCCCCAGCTCCTCCCTGGCCATGTCCCGGACCCTGTCCGCCAGTTCGAGGATCTCCGGCGTGTTCCCGTAGGGCTCGAAAACGATCCGCATGGAGAACCCGATGTCGCTCTCCGGGAAGAGCCTGTTCCGGATACGCCGCCGGATTTCCTCCTCCACCCTGGCGAATTCCTCATGCCGCGCCACGCGGATATTCAGCAGCGCCTCCGCGCTGTCGGGGATGACATTGGGCTTTGTGCCGAATCGTCCCATGGTGACGGAAACCGAGGTGCGGATATCCGGGCGCGAAAGATCCCTGAGCTGAAGCAACTGGTGGGCAAGCTCAAGCCCGGCGTTGACCCCGGCGGGCGGCTCGGCGGCGGAATGCGCGGCCTTGCCCCTGACCGTGAGCGTGCCGTTGGCCATGCCGCGGCCGCTCACCGTGATGAGCTCCCCTGCGGCGCCGCTCAGTTCCATGTTCAGCGCCATATGATGCCCGGCGGCCAGGGCGCGGATGACGTCCCGCGAGCCGGGGGAGCCGGTTTCCTCCTCGGCATTGCAGAATACCGTCAACGTGTGGTACGGGCGCCCCGCCACGGCATGGAAGAGCGGCAGCCCCACAAGCAGCATGGCAATGGAGGCCTGCATGTCGGCCACGCCGGGGCCATAGGCCCGCTCCGCATCACGCGCAAAGGGCCTGCGCGCCGCTTCGCCCGCGGGAAATACCGTGTCATAATGAGTGAGGATAAGGATCCGCGCCGTTCCCTCCCCCCGGAACGTGGCAACCACATTCCGCGCGGCGGAACCGGGCGCCGGGGACTCCACAAGCCGGACTTCGGCGCCCAGCCCTGTGAACAGGCGCTCCAGCAGCGCCGCCTTGCGCTCAAGCCCCGGAATGTCGTCCGAGCCGGAATCCATGTTCACCAGACGTTCCGTGAAGGAAAGGATCTCCGGAACCGCCTGCCGGCACTGGTCAAGGAGCGGGGAGTGGTCCATGCGTCCCCCAGGTGCGCCACGCGCGGGCGCCATCCGCAGCGGCGGCGCGCGGCGAAATCATTCGTCGACGATCCCAGACCCACGGAAAACGGACGGAAATCATTGACGGATGGGTTTCTTTATTCGAGGCTAGCCATGCTCATTTTTTTTGTCAACCGTAGACGGTTGCCTGCCGTGGCCTCCCGCGCCGCGCAGCCCCCGGCGGCGGAATCCCGGCAGAGGCCCCGGAAATGGAGGGGAGAAAGAAAAAAGGGACATGGCCTGATGCCATGCCCCTGAAAATATCTGGCGCGCCCGGCGCGATTCGAACGCACGACCTTTGGCTCCGGAGGCCCGTACCGTTCACCTTACAAACATAGAAATAATGTATTTTCCCACACTTATCTAGAAAACAAACTACGCAAATCATGCGTTTACAAACAACCACAGAAACGGCATGTTAGCAATCTGTTAGCACTGGCTATCAAGCAAATTTGAGGAGCTGCGGGAGGGGATAGCGCAGGCGGAGTGAGGGCGGCGCGGGAAAGAGGCTTGCGTATCGGTGACGGACATGCCATGCTAATTCATCCTTTCTGGCAGAGCATCCTGCCGGTGGCCCAACCTTTGCGAGATTCTTCTCATGATTATGCCAGCCCCCAAATCGCTTAGCGATGTTTTCAGCATACTTGATGAATGTTCGACGTCAGGTCGAAAGCTCGGTGATATCGAACACTATGCCATTGAAAAGCAGCTTGAGGAAGCGTTGCGTGTTCAGCCTGTTCCAGCGTTAGTATATTCTGGAATTCTGGCAACGCTGGATAAAAATGAAGCCGTCATGCGGAAGTGTTTTCGCAATGCGCTTTCGTATAAGAAAGATTTGGCTTATATAAACTTTAATTATGCAGTATCTCTTATGAAGTTTGGATGTTCCAATGAAGCGCATGAAATATTCATGAGCATGCTTGATGATGAATTAAGCGTAGCTACATATTTAGATGAAATTGCTTTTGCAGCCCTTGAATTGAATAGCAATGAACTGTCTGAAAAAATCCTTTTGCTCGCTGACAGATTGCAGATAAATAGTAAAAGCATCCATTTCCTTGCCATGCACATGTCTCTAGCAATGGCGGATTCCTCTGGCGATGAGGCTGAAATTTTGAAATGCGCACTTTCCGATGAGGAGCTAAAAAAGAATTCTGTTCCTCTCACTAACAAAGAATGGGAGCGGATGCAAAATTTTGCTGCTGAGCTTAAGCAATATCTCTAGATAGTGTCGTCATTTAATTTTAGCCCAAATGGCAATACACCTGATATGG
>CAZNXQ010000126.1:0-4705 GCA_964576895.1 uncultured Desulfovibrio sp. | reverse complement strand
GTACCTGAGTACACTCCCCGCGAAAATTTTTCTCTTCCTTGCCAGCGCCGAAGGATCGTATTTTTTAGGATCCTTCCGGCACCAGCATCCGTCTGTCGCTTCGCTCCAGACGGACGTGAGGAATATCTCTCAACTGCATTGCAGAGCATAGCTAAGAAAAAGGCGGCGCGGACGCCGCCTTTGCGTGTCAGGGGTGCCGCGCGGGCGCGGCGTCAGGAAATGAGCCCGCTGGAGCCCGCGCCGGGCATCGGCCCGGAACCGAACTGCAACTTGCCGAGGCCGCCGGCCACGGTAAGATTGGTGCAGGCCTCGATATATTTGTCCTGAAGTTCCTTGGGCGTGTCGGCATAGCGGTAGAGGAAAAACTTGCCCTCAATGGCGCCGCCGAAGTCCGGCTCGAAGGGGTAGCCATAGGGCAGCATCATCATCTGCACGCCCTGCTGCGAGGGGATGGTCTGAATGGCGGCCGCATCGGTCAGGCGGTCTCCGGCCTCGTCATATTTGCCGATGACCAGCTCGCCGGTCACCAGTTTCATCAGGCGGATGTCATAAGCCATGGTTTGCTCCTTGGAGAAAGTATGCCTTTGTAGGTAGGCATCGGGGGCTTCCATGTCAAGGGATTTTCGGTTGCCATCGCTGCGGGATGGGCTAGACTCCGCCCATGGACGAAAACAGACAGGAACAGATGGGCGCGGACCATGTGGATCTGGCCCGCAGGCTGGGGCACACGTTCGCGCGGCCGGAACTTCTGGAGCTCGCCCTGACCCACAGTTCATGGGCCAATGAATGCGGCGCGGGCGACGCGCACAACGAGCGACTGGAATTTCTCGGTGACGCGGTGCTGGAGCTGTGCGTTTCTGCGGAACTCTTCCGGCGTTTTCCGGAGATGCGGGAGGGGGAGCTGACGCGCCTGCGCTCGCGGCTCGTGAGCACGGTGGGGCTGGCCGAACGCGCGCGGGAACTGGGGCTGGATGCCCGCCTGCGCCTGGGAAAGGGCGAGGAACAGCAGGGCGGCCGCAGCCGGGACGCCATTCTCAGCGATGCGCTGGAGGCGGTGCTGGCCGCCGTGTATGAGGATGGGGGCTTTGCCGCAGCGCACGGCGCGGTTGCCCGGATCTTTGAGGGGCACTGGCCGCGTGGCGCGGGCGCGCCAAGGGTGCGGGACTGCAAGTCGCGCCTTCAGGAGGCGACGCAACACCTGTTTGGCCGCACTCCGATTTACACCACAGAGGCGACCAGCGGCCCGGAACATGCGAAATGTTTCCAGGTGCGTCTGACGTTGCCGGACGGACAGGGCTTCGCGGGCCAGGGCACGAGCTGCAAGAAAGCGGAACAGGATGCCGCCGGCTGCGCCCTTGCCGCGCTTGCGGCGCAAAAGCTCTGGCCTCGTTCGTGAATTCCCCCTTGCGCTGAACATCTCCTGGCTGTGCCATGGCGCGCGGGCATGCGCCCCCGCTGTGCCGGTGCGGGAAGGACCGGGCCGGTGACCCGGCCCGGGGGCACGGCCCCCGGGCCTCCCGTCTTTGGTCTGCCACCACAGCCTATGTCTAGATGACCTAGCCGCCGATGAGCTGCATGGCCATCTGGGGCAGCGAGTTGGCCTGGCCAAGCATGGCCACGGCCGATTGGGTGAGGATCTGATTGCGCACGAACTGTGTCATTTCCGTGGCAACGTCCACATCCGAAATTCGGGATTCGGCCGCCTGGAGGTTCTCCGCCTGAACGTTCAGGTTGGTGATGGTGTTCTCCAGCCGGTTCTGCATGGCGCCGAGATGGGCGCGGATCTTGTCCTTGGAGATGATGGCCTCGTTGATGCCTTCCAGGGCCTTCTGTGCCGCGGCCTGCGTGGAGACCGTATAGCCGGCGGCTTCGGGGTCGGCGGCGTTGCCAACGCCCAGGGCGGAGGCCGTGCAGTTGCCGATGGTAATGTAGTAGTAGTCTTCCGCCGAGTCGTTGCCCGTGCCGAAGTGGATCTTCATCTTGCCGATGGACGTCATGCCGGTGCCGTCATGAGTGTCGGACGAGAGCGTGCCGTCGAGCAGATGGATGCCGTTGAAGTCCGTGGCATTGGCGATTCGGGTGATTTCCGAGGCCATGGCCTGGTATTCGGACTCGATCATCAGGCGCTGGGTGGAGTCGTAGGTGCCGGTGGCGGCCTGTTCCGCCAGTTCCTTGAGGCGGATGAGCTTTTCGTCGATGACGCCCATGGCGCCGTCCGCCGTCTGGATCATGGAGATGGCGTCGTTGGCGTTGCGCGCGCCCTGATGGAGGGCCGCGATGTCCGCGCGCTGAAGCTCGCGGATGGCCAGGCCGGCGGCATCGTCCGCCGCGCCGTTGACGCGCAGGCCCGTGGAAAGCCGTTGGGTTGAGGTGGCGAGTCTGCCGTAGTGGGCATTCAGGTTTCGGGCCGTGTTGGCGGCCATCATGTTGTTGTTAATGACCAAAGACATTGGGCACCTCCTGGGGTGGTTGAATAAGCTGTGCCCGTCATGATGCAACGCATATGCCAAATGCTGAATAGCGTTGTTTTTTAGCGTATTACATTTTTTCTAGACGTGAGGGGCAAAATTTTCCGCCAGGGGCTGCCGCATTTTTGGCGCCGGGAGCGACAACTTTTCCCAGGGGTTTCGCGCCCTTCGGCATGCGGGCGCGGGGGGAGGTTCCCGGCGGGGGGCGGGCGCAGGCCTGGACCGCGAAACGCTCTGAAACATGCGGGAGCGCCGGAGGGCGATGGAGGGGGACGAAGAGGGGGCGCCGCCTGTGGCGGAGGAGTCTGGCGCATATCCACGTTTCAAAGCAAGATGCCAGAAACAGGGCATGAGCACAGTTCAGAAAAAGGAGAGACCAGAACTTTTGCTATGGACACTCAATAACTGTTTACAGGCGCATGGGGGGAGGATGACTCCCCCCTGTCTTTGCTATTCCGTCCACGCCAGAACCGGCTTTTTGCGCTTCGTTGCACAATCAGTCAGGTATGCGTTTATCAGTGTCTGATAAGGCATGCTTACTTCTTCAGACAGACTTTTGAAATATTCCACCGTGGTCGTGTCCAGCCGGATGGTAACAGTTGTCTTTTGCTGTTTGGTGTAAGGATTCTTGACCCCGGAAGAAAAATCGTATTCGTCTCGCATGGTTATTTTCTCCTCATGTAATCCGCAGATTCCTTTTTTGACGCCTTTCTGGCTGAGATGATCCTGATTTGTTCGTCATCCTCACGGTAGCAATGGCAGACAACCAGCAGCCGAAGGACAGCGCTCAATCCAAGAAGCAAAAACCTGTCTTCATCTTCCGAATGATCAGGATCAAAAATTCTCAAGGCGTCGCAATCGTCAAACACCGTTTGCGCCTCTTCAAAGGCAACGCCGTGTTTGCGCTTGTTGGCAGTGGATTTTTGGGCATCCCAGGTGAATTTCATAAGTGTTTCTAGTACATAGAATATATTTACAACGTAAATTCATGTCAAGAAAATTTTCTTGGCATTTCATTATTGCGGAGGATTGCCGGACCAGGTTTTGAAAACCCCGCAGGTGTCGCTTCAGCAGCATCCATACAACGGCAAAACGCCGCCCCTTGCGGGGCGGCGTTTCGTCTGCGGAGAAAGCCGGAAAACGGCGCTATCCCTTCGCCGCGGCGCGCCCGGGGAACCACTCCGGGGGCGCGCCTGTCCGGAACTATGCCTAACGCTTCATGCCGATGACGGTCTCCAGCATGGTGTCGACCGTGGTGATGCCCTTGGAGTTGGCCTGGAAACCGCGCTGGGTGGTGATCATGTTCACGAATTCGCGGCTCAGGTCCACGTTGGAGCCTTCGATATTGTAGGCGCGGGTCACGCCGAAGCCGTTGTCGCCGGCCACGCCCTGACGGGCGTTGCCCGATTCCTTGGTCTCGCCGTAGAGGTTGCCGCCCTCGCGCCGCAGGCCCTGCTTGTTGTGGAAGTCATAGAGGGCGATCTGGTAGAGGGGGATGGTCTCGCCGTTGTCGTAGTAGCCGTAGACCACGCCCGCGTTGTCGATATTGGTGCCGGAGAGCACGCCGGAGGCGTAGCCGTCGGCCTGCGCGTCCTGCGTGATGTAGCTGGAGTTGCCTGCCGAGCTGGCGTTCTCGGTCTTCATGGGGTCGTCGTACTTGGCAACGTCGCTGTTGTAGTCAATGGCCCGGCGCGTCACCTGGACGTCCTTGTAAAAGGGGCCGCTACCCGCAATCGAACCATCGACGGGATCCGGAGTCACCGCAGTGTAACTTTTGGTGGCGGCATCGTACGTATAGACTGTCTCACCATTGGGGGCAACGTGCACAGTCCTTTCGCTGTAGAAGGGACCGGTGACATCTGTGGGGTCCAGAAGATTGCCATTTTCGTCGGTGGCGGGAATATAACTGCCGAGATTACCGGGATCTTCCTTGTAGAGCGGGAAGGCTGTGGTCGCATCCCAGACCGGGGGCACAGGCGGCGTCTGCGTAGCATCACCGGGAGTGGCCGGCGTCACAGCATCATAGACCTTCTTGTCTTCCAGATTCACCCTCGCTTTGCCGGTCTCCACATACGTCCGCCCCGCAAGGTTCTCCAGCGAACCCGCGTTGTCCCAGTTGCCCAGGCTGCGCAGGCCGAAGTCCAGTTCAATGATGTAGTCCTCGGCCTGGGACTGGGTGTCGGAAAGTTTTTCGCTCACGCTGTTGGCCAGCGGCTGGCCCGTGAAGTTGGCGCAGA
>CAZNXQ010000125.1:0-4741 GCA_964576895.1 uncultured Desulfovibrio sp. | reverse complement strand
AGTGCCAGTCTGCTGCCGCGCGTGGCGATGACAAGGTGCTTGCGCATGCGTGCCGTCCTGGCGGCCGAGCCGCCGGCGCCGGAGGTCAGGCCGGCCTGGATGGTTGCGGAAAAAGAAACAGGAGCATCCTGAAGTCGGAATGCCCTTCCGGCCGCGCGGTCGTGTCTTGCCCCTCGGCCCTGTAAAACGTCAGAAAATGTGCCTAGTGGCCGCAGCTCGCGCAGTTGCCGCCGGAACACCCGGCACAGCCGCCGCCGGCGGCGGGAGCGGATGCCTCGCCGGACATGCCTGCGTTGCCCCGGCACCGGGCGCAACGCGACATGAGCTTGTGCGTTTCCGTCGCGCCGCAGTAGGGGCAGGCCGGGAGTTCATCTCCGAAAACCAGTTCCTCGAAGTCACGGCCGCATTTATCGCAGCCATATTCGTAAATGGGCATGTTCAGTCCTTTGCCTGGCGCCGCGCTTCCAGATGGGAGGTCAGCGCCGCCGCGTTCTCGAAAAGATAGTGGTCCGCCAACTGGCAGAAAAGATGCCCGGCGGCGATGTGCAGTTCCTGCACCAAGGGCGTGGCCGCCGGAGGCGTTGCCAGAAGGATGCGGCAGAGACCGCGCATCCTGCCGCCGCCGTGGCCCGAAATCCCCACGGTGAACATTCCGGCCCTGCGGGCCGCCTCCAGCGCGCGGATGACGTTGGGGCTGTTGCCCGAGGTGGAAATGGCCACGAGCAGGTCGCCGGGACGTCCCAGCGCCTCCACCTGGCGGGAAAACACCTCCTCATAGCCCATATCGTTGCCGATGGCCGTGAGGGCGGAGGTATCCGTCGTCAGGGCAATGGCAGGCAGCGCCGGACGGTCCATGAGGAAACGGTTGACAAACTCGGCCGCGAGATGCTGGGCGTCCGCCGCGCTGCCGCCATTGCCGCAGAAAAGGAGCTTGCCGCCGCCCGCGATGGCCGCGGCGGCTTCCATGGCAGCCTGGCGCAAGGCCTCGGCGTGCAGGCGAAAAAATTCATCGCGCAGGCGCGCGCCCTCGGCTGCATGCCGGGCGATGATTTCCAGTGCGGCATCACTCATGGTCAAGTTTCCGTGTGTCAGTTGGGTCGGGGATTCCTGACGGACCGGCCATATGTATGCCAAAGCGCGCGTGCTGACAAGAGCGGGGGGACAGTTCCGGGGCCGGGCTTGCGGTCAGGCCCCTGATGACGTAATCAAGCCGCATGTGCAGTATCGAAACACCGGATGTCCTTGTGGTCTGCAAGGCGCGCCATGCCAGAGCGCATGCCCTTGGCCGCGAGGTGCTCATCTGGCTTGCGGAGCGGGGCCTTGACGCGCGACTGTGCGAAGCGGGAGCGGAAGGCGCCTCCGCCGCGGGCGCGGATGTGGCGCGCCCGTCACGATGCGTCATCGTTCTTGGCGGAGATGGCACCATCCTCGGTGTGGCCCGTCGCTTCGCGTTTAGCGGCGTGCCGCTCTTCGGCATCAATTTCGGGCGCGTGGGCTTTCTCACCAATGCCGACCCCGGCAACTGGCGGGAACGGCTGGCCACCGCGCTTGCGCCGGAAACGCCCGGTCGCAGCTGCCTTGCCCTGCGCTGGCAGATATTTCGTTCCGGAAGACTGCTGACGGCAGGCGTTGCCATCAATGACGTGGTGGTGGGCAGGGGGGCGCTCGCCCGGCTTACAGGCATCCATGTGACGCTGGACGGCTGCGACATGGGCGTCCTGCGCTGCGACGGACTGCTCTGCTGCACGCCAATGGGCAGTTCGGGCTACAGCGATTCGGCGGGAGGGCCCATCCTCCATCCCGGCATGAATGCCGTGGGCCTGACGCCCATCTGTCCGTATCCCGGTTCCGCCTCGCCGCTGGTGTTGCCGGGCGGGGTCGTCTGCCGGCTGGGGATCGCCGCCTCCACCGAAGCCTGGCTTACGGTGGACGGTCAGGAAGGGCAGGTGCTCCAGGGCGGCGATGAAGTGGTGGTGTCCGGCGTGGAGGACGGAGTGCGTTTTCTTGGCGGCGCACGGTTTTTTGAACGATTGCGCGTGCGGGGCTTTGCCCTGGATGCTGAAGAGGGCGGGGAAGGGCGGCCCAAGTGCCGCGCCGTCGTCCCGCCGGTGCCGGGCGCCCGGGGGGCGCGCCGCGAGGGGGAATGATCCATGGGTGCGTATGAGGCGGTCATCGGCCTTGAAGTGCATGTCCAGCTTGCCACGGATTCCAAGCTGTTCTGTTCCTGTCCGACAAAATTCGGGCAGCCGCCCAATACCAATGTGTGCGAGATCTGCGCCGGAATGCCCGGCGCCCTTCCCTCGCCGAACCGGCGCGCCATCAGGTATGCGGCCACGGTGGGGCTGGCCGTCAACTGCACCATCAACCGCTGTTCGCGCTTTGACCGGAAGAATTATTTTTATCCGGATCTGCCCGCCGGATACCAGATCTCCCAGTTTGAACTTCCCATCTGCGAGCATGGCTGGCTTGATGTGGAGGCCGACGGCGCGACCCGGCGCATCGGCATCACGCGCATCCACATGGAGAACGACGCGGGCAAGAATATCCACGCTCCTGCCGAGAACGCCAGCTATGTTGACCTCAACCGCGCGGGGACGCCGCTGGTGGAGATCGTCTCCGAGCCGGACATGCGCTCTGCGGCGGAAGCCGTGGCCTATCTGCGGGCATTGCACGGCATTGTCACCTATCTTGGCGTGAGTGACGGCAATATGGAAGAGGGGAGCTTCCGCTGTGACGCCAATGTCTCCATCCGTCCGCGCGGCCAGGCCGAGCTGGGCACGCGCACCGAGCTCAAGAATCTGAATTCCTTCCGCAATGTGCAGCGGGCCATTGAGTTCGAGATCGCGCGTCAGGAGGACATCCTTGAGGATGGCGGCACCGTGGTGCAGGAAACGCGCCTCTATGACGCGGTGAAAAACGTCACGCTGGCCATGCGCGGCAAGGAGGAGGCGCAGGACTACCGCTACTTCCCCGATCCCGACCTTTTGCCGGTGGTCATCAGCGAAGAGGAGCTGGCGGCCTGGAGGGACGCGCTGCCCGAACTTCCGCGCGAGCGGGCGCGCCGGTTCATGGACATGACGGGGCTCCCGGCGGCTGACGTGGAAGTGCTGGTGCAGAACCGGGGCCTGGCCGACTTTTTTGAAACTGCCGCCGCAGAGGCCGAGCCGCGCAAGGTGGCGGCCCTGATCCTGGGACCGCTCTTGCGTGAGTGCCATGCACGGGAGCTGCCGCTTGCGCCCGAAAAATGCGCGGATGTGTGGAAGATGACGCCCAGGGGGCTGGGAGCGCTGGCGCGCGTTATTGACGAAGGGCTCATCAGCGCCAAGATCGCCGGCGACATTTTCGGCGAGCTGTTCACGAGCGGCGCCATGCCCGACGCCTATGTGCGGGAAAGGGGGCTGGGGCAGATCTCCGACGCGGGCGCGCTTGAGGCGGCGGTGGACGGAGTTATCGCGGCCAACCCCGCCGAGGTGGAAGCCTACCGGGGCGGCAAGACCAAGCTCATGAGCTTTTTTGTGGGCCAGGTCATGCGCGCTACAAAGGGCAAGGCCAATCCGGCGCTGGTCAACGAACTGCTGGTCAAAAAGCTTGCCTGAGCGGGGCCGGCCTCAGACGCTGAGATTGAGGCCGGAGAGCAGCGAGAGGTTGCCCCCGGAGTACGCGCCGAAATAGGAATTGGCGCTGCCGGAATCGGCCCACCAGGAAGCCATGGATTCGATCTGGATGCGCTTGCGCATGTCGGAGGGGGCAAGCTGCATGGCCTTGCGGGCGTCGTCAATGCCGGAGAGCGTTTCTATCTGACGGTATTTTTTGACGATATCCGGGTTTTCATCAAAGAAGCGCTGCACCTTGTCGCGGTCGGGATGGTCGCTGACCACCGTCAGGGTGCCGTCGTCGCCAATCTGGATGGAGAAACTGATGTCGGGGTCAACGCCCAGCCCGTCCAGCCCTGAGGCGAGCCTTTTGCCCGTGTCGCCGTTCTCGTCCAGTACCGCCTGGATGTCGTTGAGTTCGCTGTTGTTGACGGTGATCCGCACGCCGCCTTCGGAGTTCAGGCGCAGGCTCACGGCTGAGGAATCCACATTCTTTTTTTTCAGTTCTTCCTTGACGGCGTCGGCCAGCGCGGGGTTTTCCTTCAGCCACTGGTTGATGGAAGCGGCCTCCGCATGGTCGCTCCTGAGCGCGAGATTGCCCTCGTCGTCAAAGCCGAATTCAAGGGGCTCCCTGAGCGAGATCCCCAGATCGTCGAGCCCGGCGCGGAGATCCTTCGTCAGATCCGCAGCGCCGTCCAGCGCCGCCTGAATGCCGTCGCTGGCGCTGTTGACGACGCTCATCTTGCCGGAAGCGCTCAGGCGGAACTCCACGGTCGTCGCGTCATCCACCCCCGCGTCCCGAAGGGCGGCGCGCAATTCATTGCCAAACGCCGGATTGGCGTCCAGCCATGCCTGGGCGGCCTTACGGTCCTGCGCGTCCGCGCCGATGGCCGAGAGCTTGCCATCTTTGTCCAGAGAAAACGTGAGCTTCGAGAGGTCGCCGATGCCTGTCTGGGCAAGCCCGTTTTTGACCGCCGCGCTGAATTCGTTCTGAAGCTGCTCGCGGTAACGGGTGATCTGGCTGAAGGTGACGCGGCTGTTGCCCGTGACCCCCATAGCGTCCATGGCGTATTTCGTGAGTTCCACCATGCTCGAGAGCTGGTTCGTCATGGAAGTGCCGCCGAAAAGCGAACTCAGGCTGTCGGCCG
>CAZNXQ010000124.1:0-4744 GCA_964576895.1 uncultured Desulfovibrio sp. | reverse complement strand
GGGGCGCTCCCTGTCGGCGCGGCAGCAGACGTGGCGTTCCACAAGCTCGCTCAGCCCCTGAAGCAGGGATTCCTCCACGCTGTTGCCGGCGGAGGAGCCATTGAATTCGCCAAGCAGCCGGAACCAGTCCAGCGGGAGCCACACGGTGCGGCCCTCGCGCAGATGGGTAGCCGGGTGGAACTGCCAGCGCACAAGATCCATGATGCGCCTCGCGTGTGCAAGGGGCATGTTGTCATTGACGGAACGCAGGATGGCTTCCAGCGGCAGCAGTTCTTGGCCAAAGCGCGCCTTTGCCTCGCTCCATGTACCGGTGAAGGTGTTCCCCGGCCGTTCCCAGAAGCTGAAAAAGGCAAAACGCTCCATGACTTCCATGAGCGCCGAGGCCAGCGCCTGCTCCGCTGATGACCCCTTTCCCATCTGTTTGCGCACGGGCATGACCGCCTGGGCGTCTTTGCCGCAAAGACCGAGATAGACGGGAATGCCCAGCCTGCCCACATCCACGCGGCGTGTGCCGGCAACCACATCAAGGCCTGCCGCGGCAAGGCGCGAGTGCACGCGCTCCACCGTGACAGCGGGGCTCACGGCCTTGTCCAGGTCTTTCGTATAGGCCTTGGGGCATGGAGTAAGACGGATGATGGGCGCCGTCATGGCCGCTCCAGAATGCAGATGCTGTAGATCCGGCGCTGTTCCTCACCGTCGGCATCGCGGCTTTTCACGCCGATCTTGCCTTCCTGAACAGCAAAGGACTTTGCCGCCAGTCTGGCGAACCGCGGTTTGGCGCGGGCAAGGTCGGTACAGAACAGGGCTTTGCCTCCGGGGGCCAGATGGCGGTCGAGAAATTTCAGCAGCGGCCTGTGGAGATCGTCGAGATACAGCAGTTCGGAAGCGGCAATGATGTGAAATCCCTCAGGAAAGCGCGCATCCTTCCCCGGCGTGGTGACATCCAGATGGCGCACCTCAATGCAATCTTCAAGATGATTGCGCAGCACATTTGCTCTGGCAAAGGAAAGCGCCTCAGGCACATTGTCGCTCGCCACAATGTGGGCAAACCCGTAGCGCGCGGCCACCATGCTGCAGATGGCGCATCCTGCGCCGATCTCCAGCAGGCGTTTGCCTTCCGGTTCCTGCGTGCGGAGAAAGCGGCCAAGAACAAAGGAGCCGGGCCAGACCTTGGCCCAGAGCGGCAGGTCGCGGAGGGGATCGGTAATGGCGCCGCGGCGCAGCAGGGCGTCCAGGTGGCGGGGCATGTCGCGCACGGTGAGCACGTCCAGCGTTCCGTCATCCATCTGGAGAGGTTCAAAATCAACGGCGAACCTGGTACGGATCTCCGCCAGCAGGCGATCAAGCTCCGAAGCGCCGCAGGCTGGACCGGCGGCGGGGGCATTGGTATCGGGAGCGCAGGGCATGGGAATTCCTTTGCGGTTTTGCGCCCGCAGGGGCGACATCAGCGCAGGAGCCTACAGCGGCTCGGACTGTAAATCAATGCCTTGCCATTGGCGCCGCAAGGACGCATCCTGCACCCAGAAAACGGAAGCGGGAGGAAGGAAACATGGATGACGCGGAGACGCCTGCGCTGTTCCGGCTGGGCATTGTGGCGGAGGATGAAGATTTCGACCGCGTGAGCGGGCTTCTCGCCCTGCATGCGCCATTCGGCTGGGAGGAGGAGAGCCTTCCCGGTGGGGAGACCCGGTTTATCATCCATTGCGAATCGGAAGAACACCTGCTCCACTTGCAGGCCCGGCTCCGGACCGCTGCCCCCCAGGCCGACACCACCCTGGAGCATGTGGAACGGCAGGACTGGCTGGCGGCGTGGCGGCAGTTTTTCACGCCGGTCATGTGCGGATCACGTTTTGTCGTCCTGCCGCCGTGGCTGGCTGAAGGAGATGCCCAGACAGGCCGGACGCCTGTCCTCATCGAACCCAAGAGTGCCTTCGGCACCGGGCATCACGCCACCACCGCCCTGTGCCTGCGCGTGTTGAGCGAGTTGCTGGAGAGCGGGCGCGTGCTGCCAGGTCAGCATTTCCTCGATCTTGGCACAGGCTCCGGTGTTTTGGGGATCGCCTGCGCCAAAAGCGGCCTCAGCGGCCTGGGTCTGGATATCGATCCGCTGGCTGTGGCCAATGCCCAGGAAAACAGGGAGCTCAACAGCGTGGAAGCCGCGGTCTTCGAGGTTGCGGAAGGCGGCGTGGAACAGGTGGCCGGCCGGCGTTTTGATCTGGTGCTGGCGAACATTCTTGCCCGCCCGCTCATGGAAATGTCCGCTCCGCTCGCCGCCGCGCGGGCAACGGACGGCTGCCTGGTGCTCTCTGGCCTGCTGGAGCGTCAGGCCGACGCGGTGGAAGCCGCCTATCGGGAACAGGGGCTGCCACGCGCCCGGCGCGTCATTGAGGGTGAATGGTGCGCGCTAGTCTGGGCATGAAGAGAGGGAGCGCGCGCACTGCTCTTGACATGGTCCGGCGCCTGAGGCAGCTTGCATAAATGCCGGTGACGGCGCCTGTTGGAACTTCAGGAAAAACTTTAAGTATAGTGGAGAAGACCTATGAATACCGTGACATTTCAGGGCAATCCCCTCCATCTTGTTGGCGAACTGCCCAAGGTCGGTGCTCCGGCCCCGGAATTTACCCTTGTTGCCAATGACCTGAGCGCGCGTGGCCTCAAGGACTTTGCCGGCAAGATTCTGGTCCTGGCCTGCGTGCCTTCGCTGGATACCCCGGTTTGCGATCTGGAAATGCGCCGCTTCAACGCCGAAGCTGCCAAACTGTCCGACAAGGTGCGCATCGTGGCCGTGAGCCGCGATCTGCCCTTTGCGCAGGCCCGCTGGTGCGGCGCCGCCAACGCCAACGCTGTTGAGACGCTTTCGGATTACCGGGACGCCGGATTTGGCCGTGCCTATGGCGTGCTCATCGAGGAGCTGCGGCTGCTCGCGCGCGCCGTCTTTGTGGTGGCGCCGGACGGAACCCTGGCCTACAGCCAGCTGGTGCCGGAAATGACCAACGAGCCGGAGTATGCCGCAGTGCTTGCCGCCGTGAAGGCGCTTGCCTGAGCCCGCGGTTTTATTGCCTCGTTTCCAGGCGTGCCGGTTCTTTTTTCCGGCACGCCTTTTTGTATGAAGCACCCCTCCCGATGAAGGAAGGTTCTGATTCCTGGGAACGCTATTTGCAGTAAGCATGGCATTGGGAAAAACATTCCTTCTGCGCGGAGAATGTCATGCGGATTGCAAGCGGATATGACGCCATCGGCAGTATTTTTGAGATCTCCCCGTCGCAACGCGCATGCAGGCTGCCGGCTCGCGGCACGCACACCTCCTGTGATACGGTATCCATTTCCGAAGAGGCCAGGGTCGCCTCTGCGAACTCGCTCCGGAATGCTGATGCCGCCGTCCAGTTCAGGAAACAGTTCGCCGCCTATCGCGGCAACGGCATTTTTGCGGAAAGCAAGGACTCTTCAGAAAATGCTTCCATTACAACGCAGGAAGACGCCCAGGCCGCCGAAGCGGAGACGATGAGCAAAAAGGCCTCTGAACTCGAACGGAAAATCAGGGATCTCACCGCACAATTGGAAGCGGTCATGGCCTCCAGCATGCCGGAGACGGAAAAAGACGCCATGAGCACGCGCATTTCCAAGGAAATCGAGGAACTGCAATCGCAACTGACGGCGTACAAGCAGGCGGAAAAGGCGCTGTCCGCGACATAAGGCGCCCGCGAAAAAGGGGAGCTTTTCCTTTATGGCGCTTCAGACAGCCCCGCGCTGCTTCTGAGGGCCTGCACTTCCGCAGACGTCAGAAAGCGCGCCTCTCCGGCCTTGAGGGCGCCAAGCCGCAGCACTCCCTGGGCCACCCGACGCAGGCGCAGGATGGTCAGGCCAAGATCATCGCACATGCGCCGGATCTGGCGGTTGACCCCCTGCCGCAGGACAAGATGCAGGAGCGTGCTCCGGCCCTCGGTTTTTCCTGCGCATCGGGCCTCCACAGGGAGGAGGGGAGTGCCGTCGGAAAGATGCATGCCGCCACGCATGATCTCCAGTTGCCGTTCCGTCACCGGCCCGCGCACCAGCACTTCATACACCTTGTCCACATGATGGCGCGGATGGGTGAGCCGGTTCGAGAGTTCGCCGTCATTGGTGAGCAGGAGCAGCCCTTCGGAAAAATAATCGAGCCGCCCCACGGGAAAAAGCCCCAGACCGCGCGCGGTTTCGGGCAGGCAGTCCATGACCGTGGGGCGCCCCTGAGGATCACTGCGCGTACAGACCGTGTGTACGGGTTTGTGCAGGAGCAGGTATGCATATTCCTGTTTCCGGCACAGGGGCCTGCCGTCAACGCAGATGCGTTCTCCGGCCCTGACGCGGCGCGCGGGGCTGGTTTCACTCTTGCCATCCACGGTCACACGCCCGGCAAAAATAAGTTCATCCGCCTTGCGCCGTGAGCAGAGGCCCGAAGCTGCCACAGCCTTGTTCAGGCGCATGCCGTCATCAGGCGTGTCCAAAGCGCAGGCGCCTCCGGTCTCGGCGTTCGCCGGCAGTGCCTCTGCGGAAACAGCGTGCGCATGGGGCCTGCCGGGGAGCGGCGCGCGTGCCGCTGCGCCGGCCATGGCCCCATGGGCATCTGTCCGTTTTTTGCGGTTGCTCATGAAATATCTCGCACGATCAAAGGCGTTTGGCATATGCTGCGCGAAGCGCGCCCGCGCGTCAAGACGAGCCCCGCAGCGCTGATTTCCGGTTTATTAGTTTACATAATTATCATTATGGG
>CAZNXQ010000123.1:0-4759 GCA_964576895.1 uncultured Desulfovibrio sp. | reverse complement strand
TCATCGGCTGCTACCACGGCCATGCGGACCCCTTCCTCGCCGCCGCCGGTTCGGGGGTGGCCACGCTCTCCATTCCCGGCACGCCCGGCGTGCCCAGGGCCGTGGTGGAAGAGACGCTGCTCGTGCCGTACAACGACCCTGAGGCGGTCGAGACCTGCTTCCGGAACCACGGGGAACAGATCGCGGCGGTCATCGTGGAGCCCGTGGCCGCCAACATGGGCCTTGTGCCTCCACTGCCGGGCTTTCTTGAGGGCCTGCGCCGCCTGACGCAAGAGTTCGGGAGCCTGCTCATCTTTGACGAGGTCATCACGGGCTTCCGTCTGGCCTACGGCGGCGCGCAGGCGCGCTTCGGCATCGACCCGGACCTCACCTGCTTCGGCAAGATCATCGGCGGCGGCCTGCCGGTGGGCGCGTTCGGCGGCAAGCGCCGCTACATGGAGCGCGTGGCCCCGGCGGGCGACGTCTATCAGGCGGGCACGCTTTCGGGCAATCCGCTGGCCATGGCGGCGGGCCTCGCCACCCTGCGCCTGCTCAGGACCATGGACTATGCCGCCCTGGAAGCCCGCACCAGCGCCTTCGCGCGCAAGCTGGCCGACATCCTGCGGGCCAAGGGCGTGCCCGTTCAGGTGCCAACCATCGCCTCCATGTTCTGCCCCTTCTTCAGCGCCACGCCGGTGACGGACTTCGCGCAGTCCAGGGCCTGTGACCAGAAGCTTTTCACCGCCTTCTACAAGCAGATGCGGGCGCACGGCATCTATCTCGCGCCGTCGGGCTTCGAGACGGGCATGGTTTCGTTCGCGCATACGGACGAGGATTTCGCCCGCGCGCTGGAGGCGGCGGAAGCGGTGGACTTCCGGGCGTGATCCCGGTGCGGCGTTCCGCATTGCCGCGCGCGGTCCGGCGTTTTTCGCCCCGGCGACGGCCGGAAACGCCGCCCCGCGAAAACGCCGCGACCGTCCCGGCCCTTGCCTGCTGGGCGCTCAGCCGCCAGGGCCTTGCCACCGCCCGCGCCCTTGCCGCCTGCCTGGCGGAAACGCCCTGGATACCGCCCGAAGGCGACGCGGCCCTCGGCACCTGCCGCCTGTTCGCGCCCACGCGGCTCTGCGCGCCGGAGGGCGCCGGGGGCGGCGCGGCCTGTGCCGCCATCCGTCCCTTTGCCCGTTTTTCCGCCGCCCTGGGGCGGAACTACCGCCGCCACCGGGGGCACATCGTCATCGGCGCGGCGGGCATTGCCGTACGGGCGCTGGCGCCGCTGCTGCGCCACAAGAGCGTGGACCCGCCCGTGGTGGTGCTCGACCCGGCCGGGCGCTTCGCGGTGAGCCTCCTTTCCGGGCACTGGGGCGGCGGCAACGACCTCGCCCGGCATCTGGGCCGCCTGCTCCGGGCACAGCCCGTCATCACCACCGCCTCGGACGCGGAGGCCCATGCGCCGCCCGCCCTGGACACCCTTGCCCGTGACGCGGGCCTGCGCATCCTCGACTGGGAACGCCTGCCCCGCGTGGCCGCCGCCTTGCTTGAGGGCGAGCCCGTGCCCCTCCGCGATCCCTGCGCCTGCCTGCCTGAGGCGCGGCCGCCGCGTTTCCGGCGCGTGGCCGTAGCGGATATTCCCGCCGCCGGAGAGGTCCCGCTCGTGGATGTCCACTGGGAGCGCCGCGCCCCGGCGCCGGGGCTGCTGCGCCTGGCCGCGCGCCGGCTCCATGCGGGCATCGGCTGCCGCCGGGGCGTGGCCGCGCCGGCCATTCTTGCGGCCGTGCTCCGCGCACTGGAAGACCACGGTCTGGAACCGGCGGCCCTTGCGGCCCTCGCCACCGTGACGGAAAAAACGGACGAACCGGGCCTGGGAGAGGCCGCGCGCGGGCTTGACGTGCCGCTTCTGGCCTTTGCGGCCCCGCAACTGGCGGCCATTTCCACGCCGCACCCCTCCCCGGCCGCCGGGCAGCGCTTTGGCCTGCCGCCCTTCAGCGTGTGCGAGGCCGCCGCCCTGCTGGCGGCACGGCAGGCGGCCCCTGCCGGCACTGCCGTTCTGCTGGTGCCCAAGACCGTTTTCGCGGGCCGCGTCACCGTGGCCGTAGCCCTGAGCGCCGCCCCGGACACAGGAGAAGAGACATGACCCCCAGGCCGTCCCTGACGGATACCCCCGCCGCCGCGCCCCTCCTTGTGGTGGGACTCGGCCCCGGCGATGCGGCCCTGCTCACGCCGCAGGCTCGCGCCGCGCTGGAGACGGCGCGCTGCATCGCGGGCTATGACCTGTATCTCGACCTGGTGCCCCAGGAACTGCTCGCGGGCAAACGCCGCATCAGTTCGGGCATGCGTCAGGAAAAAGCCCGCTGCGCCGCCGCCGTGGAGGCCGCCCTTGGCGGAACGCCCACAGCCCTGGTCAGCTCCGGCGACGCGGGCATCTATGCCATGGCGGGGCTTGCGCTGGAGATCCTTGAGCAGCGGGGCCTGCTGGACAGCGTGCCCTTCAGCGTGGTGCCCGGCGTGCCCGCGCTCTGCGCCGCCGCGGCCCTGCTGGGCGCGCCCCTGACCCATGATTTCGCCTGCGTGAGCCTGAGCGATCTGCTCACCCCGCTGGCGCGCATCCGGCACAGGCTTGAGGCCGCGCTGGAGGCGGATTTTGTCTGCGTGCTCTACAATCCGCGCTCGCACGGGCGCCCGGACCACCTGGCCATGGCGCTGGAGACGGCGCGGCGCCTGCGCGCGCCCGACTGCCCGGTGGGCATGGTCCGCAAGGCCTTCCGCCCCGGACAGGAGGTCCTCCTCACCACGCTGGCCGATGCCGATCCCGCGCGCGCGGACATGCTCTCCATCGTCATCATCGGCAACAGCGAGAGCCGCAGGGCCGGCGCCTACATGCTCACGCCGCGCGGCTACGGCCTGCATCGCGCAGGGGAAGCGCCAACAAACAAAAAAGCATAGGCTTGTTATACCGTTGAGTTGCGCCTGTGCTGTGTGGGCAATGCCGAAATTCTCCGTCAAAAACAGCTATTTCAGCACTGGCTGCGTCAGAGAAAAATTTTCTTGGTCGAGTACCTGAGTACACTCCCCGCGAAAATTTTTCTCTTCCTTGCCAGCGCTGAAATATCTTATTTTTTAGGATTCTTCCGGCACCAGCATCCGTCTGTCGCTTCACTCCAGACGGAACTTGGAATATCCATCAACGCATTGTATAATTTAACAAAAACAATAACGTATTTTTTTAATGAGCTCTGAACTTGGACGGAAAAAACGGTCTTGGTTTTTTCCGTCCGGGAGCGTAGCTTCATCGGGCCATGGAAAAAAAGAAGATCCTGCTGCTCGCGCTGGCGCATCTTTCCTGCGATGTCAACGCCGGCGCGCTGCCCGCCTCGCTGCCCTATCTGCGTTCGGCCTACGGTCTGGACTATCAGGCCACGGGCGGCCTCATGCTCGCCTATTCCTGCCTGTCCTCCATCATCCAGCCCATTTTCGGCCTTCTGGCCGACCGGCTCTCCAAGCCGTGGTTCCTGCCATTGGGCGTGGCGCTGGCGGGCTGCGGCATCGCCTGCATGGGCTTTCTCGGCGGCTACTGGGCCATCTTCACCGCCATCGCCGTGAGCGGCGTCGGCTCGGCGCTCTTCCATCCCGAGGGCGCGCGCCACGCCAACAAGGTTTCCGGCAAGAGCAAGGGCATCGGCCTGAGCATCTTCTCCATCGGCGGCAACAGCGGCTTCATCCTCGGCCCGCTCCTCGTGACCGCCTTTGTGGGCGGTTTCGGCATACGCGGCATGGCCGTCTTTGCCGCGCTCGGCATTGCCATGGCGTTCGTCCTCCTCTGGGGCATCACGCGCCTGGACAGGACGACGCCGTCGTCTCCGCACGCCGCCGCGCAACGCTCCGCCGCCGGCACGGCGGACGCGCCGCATCCGCCGGTCAACAACTGGCATGAATTTTCCCGGCTCAGCGTGGTCATCGTGGCCCGTTCCACGGTCTTTGTGGGCTTCAACGCCTTCATTCCGCTCTATTGGGTCAACGTCTTCGGGCAGTCCAAGGCCGCCGGCGCCCTGGCGCTGGTCATCTTCTGCGCCAGCGGCGTGGCCTGCAATATCATGGGCGGCCTGATCTCGGACCGCATCGGCTGCGTGCCGGTCATTCGCCTGGCCTTCACCCTCATGCCCATAGTCGTGCTCGCCTTCAGCCTCGCGCCCGATGCCGCCTGGGGCTATGCCCTCCTGCCTCTGCTCGGTTTTGTGCTCTACACGCCCTTCAGTTCCCAGGTGGTTCTGGGCCAGCGGCTCCTTGCCCGGAATATCGGTTTTGCCTCCGGCGTGACGCTGGGGCTCTCCACCAGCCTCGGCGGGGTGGCGCAGCCGTTTCTGGGGCGCGTGGCCGACATGGCGGGCCTGCCCGTGGCCATTCAGGTCCTGGCGGGCGTGGCCGCGCTGGGGGCGCTCTTCTCGTATCTGCTTTCGCGCGGACCGGAATCACGCGGCGAGTGAGTAAAGGGGCAGGGGCCTTCTCCCTCTCTCCGGCCGCACAGGCAGAAAGGGCCCCGGCGACGCCGCCAGGGGGATTTCGGCCCCAGAGCGTTTTCGCAATGAAAGTGCGTAAACGCTCTGGCGGATGCGGAAGCAAGATGCTCTAGGGTCTGGACCTATTAATGTGGCTGCTGGCTTGGGATGTGGCAGCTTGTGCAATGCCACAATCATCCGTCAAAAACAGCCTTTTTTGCGCTGGCGGCGTCACTGGACGATTTTTGTCGGTCATGTACTTGAGTACACTCCCTCCAAAAATCGTCCAC
>CAZNXQ010000122.1:0-4853 GCA_964576895.1 uncultured Desulfovibrio sp. | reverse complement strand
GAACGATCCTGCAAAAATTCTTCGCAGAATTCTGCGCAGAATTTTTGCAATCAGACACTGGTTCCCGCGCCTTCCGGCACTTCCGCTGTCACGCGCTTTTTCTGCCTGCGGGGGTCACGCCCCGGACGCCGCGGGCAGGCGTCGCCATCCACCCCGTGTTGCGTCAGGCCGCGGGCCCGCGCTCGATGCGCGCGAACGCGTTGTGGTTGTGGATGGATTCCATGCTTTCCACCTCCACGGTGAACCGGGCCACCCGCGGATGGCGCTCCAGTTCCCGGGCTGCCGCGCGCACCACGTCCTCCACGAAGGCGGGGCGGGAAAAGGCCTGCTCGGTGACGAATTTTTCGTCTTCCCGCTTGAGCAGGGTATAGACGGCGGAGGAGCCCGCCGCCTCGGCCAGCTCGATGAATTCCTCCAGCCAGACGAATCCGGTGATGCGCGCGCGGATATGCACCAGGGCGCGCTGGCTGTGCGCGCCCTCCCGGCTGATGGCCTTGGAGCAGGGGCAGACGGTCATGACCGGCACGGCAAGTTCCAGAAGAAAGCTCTGGCCGGTGTCGTCCAGTTCGCTCGTCACGCAACAGTCATAGGCGAGCGGCGCGGCGTCGCCGCGCGCGGGGGCGTTTTTCCGCACAAAATAGGGAAAACTGAAGCGCGCCCACGCGCGCCGCGCGTCCAGCCGCTGGCGCACGCTCTCAAGCAGGCGCAGCACGGACTGGCGGTCCAGTCCCTCGTCCCAGTCGTCAAGGGCCTGGACAAGACGGCTCATGTGCGTCCCCTTGCGGGCGGAGGGCAGGTCCACCCCCAGGTCCGCGCTGGCCACGGTGGCCTGGCTGCCCCCGGCGCGGTCCCGCACCCGCAGGGGCAGGCGCAGGCCGCGCACGCCCACGCGGTCGATATCCAGAGGAACTTCGGGCATCCTGTTCTGCACGTCTTCCATGGGACCATTCCTTTTTCCGGTTGCGCGCCCCGCTGACGCTCAGGCCAGTTCCGGGCCCAGCGGCGCCGGGGTGAACACGCCGTGGCGCACGCCCCGGCAGGAGACGAGCCTGTCCGCCAGCGCCTGCACGCGCCCTGCCTCGCCGCGAAGCACCAGCACTTCCAGGCAGTTGTCGTGATCGAGATGCACATGGGTGGAGGCCACGATGACATCATGGTCCTCATGCTGGAGATGCATGAGCCGCCGCGCCAGATCGTGCTTGTGGTGATCATAGACCAGGGTCAGCGTTCCGGCGGCCTGCCCTTCGGGCGTGCGCCATTCCGCTTCGCCCAGGGCGCGCCGGATGAGGTCCCTGAGGGCCTCGGAGCGGTTGCTGTAGCTCTTGCGGGCGCACAGGGCGTCAAAGGCGGCCAGCAGATCCTCGTCCAGCGAAACGCCAAAACGCGTAAGTTTTCCCATATTCCCCCTCCCGCAAGCCCGGCCCGGGCGGCCGCGCCGCGACGCCGGGCCGCTCAGGGCCGCGTCAGTTCCCAGATGCCGATGGTCGGCCTGCCCTGGCCGTCCGGGGACGCCACCGTGGCCGTGTGGACGCGGCGCCCCGCCCAGCCTTCCCTTGCCAGCGCATGGAGGAACGCCTCGTAGACCGTACGCCCCGGCTCCGCGACCCAGACCGCGCCGCCCGGCGCCAGGGCATGGGCGAGCAGGCGCAGCACCGGCGCCACAAAGCGTTTTTCATACATGATGTCGCCGCCCCAGATGCGCGCGAAGGCGCGCGCCGCAAGCGCGGGGCGCCGCCAGTCCATGAGCGCCCACATGGGTTGCGGGACGGCATTGTTAACGGCATTGCGCCGGGCAAAGCCGAGCGCCGCCTCTTCGTAGTCCAGCGCCAGAACGCGGGCGCCGAGCCACTGGCCCACCAGCGCCGTCAGCCCGAGCCCGCAGCCAAGGTCCAGGCAGGGGCGCCCGGCGATGTCCGCGCGGCGCAGGGCGAGCCATTCCGCAAGCACCAGGCTGGAAGGCCAGAGCTCCGTCCAGTAGGGGATGCGTTCGTCCTCGAAGGCCGCCGCATCCTCGGTCATGGCGTCCCAGAGCGCCTCCAGATCGGCGGCCCGCTCCAGACGCCAGCCGCGTCCGGCGCAGTGGGCCGTGATCCACGCGCCGTTGGTGGCGGCCCCGGTCACCGGGCCTCTCCTGCCGTTTGCCGTATCATCCGCCAACGATAGCCCAAGGCGGCGCCGGTGTACACTGGCAGCCTTCGGGCGGCTCCCGGCGTGCCATTGTCTCCGTCCGCGCCTTCTGCTATGGTTTCGCCGCACAGTGGGGAGGCCGGTTTATGGGGCAGGACATCTTTGATCTCGTCGTCATCCTCACGCTTGTCTTCTTTACCCTGCGCGGCGCGGGTGTCGGCCTGGTGGGCGAAGTGGCGGGCGTGGTTTCGCTCGTGGGCGGCTTCTGGGCCGCGCGCGCCTGGCACGGGCTCGTCTCGCCCCATCTGACCTTTATCAGCGCCGAAGGCTGGCGCACGCCCGTGGCCTATGGCCTGGTCTTTGTGGGCGTCATGCTCGGCGTGGGGCTGCTCGCGCGCCTGCTCAGAAAGGCGGTGGCCCTGTCCTTCGCGTCCTGGGCGGACAGGCTTGCCGGGGCGTTTTTCGGCCTTGCCAAGGGCGTCCTCATCTGGGCGCTGGTGCTCATCGTGGCGGAAAAACTTTTTCAGAACGACGCCTTCATGCGCGATTCCCGCGTCATGCCCTATTTTCACGCCCTTGTGGCGCAGCTGCGCGCGTGGCTGCCGCCGGACATCACGGCGCGGTTCGGCATCTGACGCGGCAGGGGAGTGGATGTCATGGAAGATCGGGGATGCGCCGCCCTCGGCGCCCTGCGGGACGTGATCGACCGGCTGACGGCGCCCGACGGCTGCCCCTGGGACAGGGAACAGACGCCTGAAAGCCTGGCGGAATACCTCATTGAGGAAAGCCACGAACTGGCGGCCGCCCTCAAGGCCGGCGATGTGGCGGGCGCGCGCGAGGAGCTGGGCGATGTGGCGTTTCTCCTGCTCTTCGTGGCCCGCCTTTTCGAGCGCAAGGGGCAGTTTTCCCTGGCGGACGCCCTGGACGAAAACCGCGCCAAGATGATCCGCCGCCATCCGCATGTCTTTGCCGGCGAAACGTTTCCGGATCTGGACGCCCAGCTCGCCCGCTGGGAGGCCATCAAGCGCGCCGAGCACGAGGCGGCCGGCGCCCCCCAGGGGCTGTTCGCCAGCCTGCCGGCGAGCCTGCCGCCGCTCATCAAGGCCTACCGCATCCACTCCAAGGCCGCCCGCGTGGGCTTTACCTGGGCCACCGACGAGGAGGTGGAACAGCAGGTGGAGGCCGAGTGGCTGGAATGGCTCGATGTGGCCGCCGGTGACGACAGCGCCGCGCAGCGTCACGAACTTGGCGACATGCTCTTCAGCCTCGTGGAACTGGGGCGGCGCAAGGGCATCAAGGCCAACGACGCCCTGGATGGCGCCGCGACCCGTTTCCTGCGGCGTTTCGCCCGCATGGAGGAACTGGCGCGCGAGCGCGGTCAGGAGTTTGCGGCACTTTCGCTGGACGAGAAGGACGAACTCTGGAACGAGGCCAAGGCCGGGGAGACGCCCGGCGGCGCCGGGGCGGAGGCGTAGCCGTGATGTCCGGGCGTCCCGTTCCGGGCGCCCTGTTCCTGTGCGCGCTTCTGTGCGCGCTCCTGTGCTGCATGGCCGGCGGCTGCGGGCGCCGGGCTCCCGTCACGGCGCCGCCCGCGGCCAACGGCCTGCCGCGCGCCGATCCCGGCTATCTGCAATGGCTGGAGCGCCAGTCCATGCTGGGGCGCGTCCCGGAACTGGCGGCCCAGGTCTCGGGCACGGAGCGTCTCTGGCATAACAGCAGCACGGCCCGGCGCGTGCCGGTGCTGTTGCGCGCCGCTCCCAACTGGCTTGCGCTGGACGCCCGCGTCCTCGCTTCAGACGCGCCGATAGTCCGCGCGCTCCATTCGGCGCGCCTGCCGGAGCGGCTTCCGGCGCTGGGGCTGGAGGGATTGTTTCTCGCGCCTGTCGGCGAACAGGGCGATATCTGGACGGCCGGAAGCGCCGCCGGGCGGCGCGGCCGCGAGCGCGCCGCCACGGCGACCGCCTCGTTCGCGCCCGACCCGGCATGGGGCAGCGAGGAAGACTTCGCGCGCCTGGCGGAAATGGCGGAAGCGGCGGGCGTCCAGACAGGGGGCGAACTGCCCCCGGCCGCCACCGGCCTCGGGCCGGACTTCATGCTCCAGGCCCGGCAGGCGCCGCGTTTTGGCGGCGTCTATGCCATGATCGCCGTGCCGCGCGAGGCCTGGGGCGACCTGCCCGAAGCCGCGGGAGAATGGGACTGCCGTTCCCTGGATGCCGAAGCCGTCGCCCGGCTGGCCGGGCGCGGCCTCCTGCCGCCCGCGCTCATGCGCGACCGGCTGGCCTGGGCCGCGCCATCGGGCTGGGCCGCCACCGGCGAAGTGCGCGGGGTGGACGGCCAGCTTCGGCGCTGGGTCTACCGCCACGGACCGGCGGTTTTGCGGCCCGTCCTGCACTGGCAGGATCCCGGCGGCCAGGCGCGGCGCATTTTTTCGGCGGCCAGCATCCGGCAGACCGGCCTCGAGGGGCAGACGCTCACGGGTCTCAGGTTCGAGGCGCTCATGGGGCTGGATGTGCCTCCGGCGGGGACCGCTTCCGGCGGGGACTGGAGCGCCCCCGGCCGCGCGGCCCTCACGCCCGGTCTGGAAGCCCTGGATGATGCCGCGCGCGAGATCCACCGCTACGGCGGCTGGGCCATGCAGGCGGACGCCCTGCCCGCGGCGCTTGCGCCCCTTGTGCTGGACGGGCCGGTGGATTTCACCCGGGATGCCGCCACGCCCGCGGCCGCGG
>CAZNXQ010000121.1:0-4859 GCA_964576895.1 uncultured Desulfovibrio sp. | reverse complement strand
AAAACAACTCCTTCGGGGCTGGCTGCGTCAGAGAAAAATTTTCTTGGTCGAGTACCTGAGTACACTCCCCGCGAAAATTTTTCTCTTCCTTGCCAGCCCCGAAGGATCTTATTTTTTAGGATTCTTCCGGCACCAGCATCCGTCTGTCGCTCCGCTCCAGACGGAACTTGGAAGATCCATCAACCGTACAACAGAGCCAAGCGGAAAGAGCGGCGGAGCTCCGGGCCTTGCCCCGCTGGCGACGCAAGAAGGGGCTTCCGGCTGACGGAAGCCCCTTTGGCGGATCTGGCGGCATCTGGCGGCGGGAGGTGCCCCAGCGGCGCTCAGCGGGCATTCTCCCCCAGGGGAGAGCCAGGCGCGGTGCCGGCCGGGGCGGAAAATTCCGGCGGCAGATGCCGCAGGATCCAGCGCGCGCAGCGGGCGGGCGTTCCCCTGGCGGCGTCGCAGCGCAGGGCCGCCCAGGAGGCATAGAGCGGGGCGCGTTCGCGGTGCAGGTCCGCCACGGTCTGGCCGGGCCCCAGTGAGAGGCCGCGCTGGGGATTGCGGGCGATGCGCCGCTGGATCTCGTCCAGCGGCACCTCCAGATAGACCAGGTGTCCCAGGGAGGTCAGATGGCGCATGGCCGCCTCCCGGTAAATAACGCTGCCCCCGGTGGCAATGACCGTGCGCCGCGCGCGGACGGCGCAGATGACGGCGCATTCCACATCCAGGAACGTGTCCCTGTCGAGCGCGTCGGTAAGATCCTGGAGGCGGCAGCCGTAGAGCGCCTCCATGAGGTGGTCGCTGTCGAGGAAGGCCCAGTCCATTTCCAGCGCCAGCCGGGCGCCGATGGTGCTCTTGCCGGAACCCGCCATGCCGATGAGGATGACGCAGGGCAGGGCGTCCGCCGGTGCGGACACGAGGCTGGGGGAAGTATCCTGGGAAGCGGCGGCGGACATATGGGGACTCCGGCTGACGCAAAAACGGACGCGGGATGCGTGATCCGGCCCGCAGGGCCGTATGGAAGCGACTCTGCCCAAGGCGCATGCCCCTGTCAAGCCGCGCCCGCCGCCGGGACGCGGAACAAAAAGGCAAGATTTTGCCGGAAATGACGCTGGCAGCGTCTGTGCCGCCCTGCTATGCTGTGCGGAGATTTTCGCCAGCGCTCGATTCCGGGAGGAATATCATGAACCATGCGCGCGTGTTTGCCGGACTGCTGCTTGTGGCGCTCCTTGCCCTGCCGGGCGTGGCCCCGGCCGCTGCGGAAAACGCGGCCCCTGGGGGGCAGGCGGTCATCCGCGCCGGAGAAAATGCCTCCGTGGCCGGGCCGGAGGCCTGGTTCACCGGCCGGGTACGGATAGACCCGCTGTTTCCCGCCACCGCCGAGGCCAATGTTTCCGGCGCCTATGTGACCTTTGAGCCCGGCGCGCGTTCGGCGTGGCACGAGCATCCCGCCGGGCAGACCCTGGTGGTGATTTCCGGCGTGGGGCGCACGGGCACGGCCGACGGCACGGTGACGGAGATCCGGCCGGGGGATGTGGTCCGCTGCCCTGTGGGCGTGCGCCACTGGCACGGCGCTTCCCCCACCGTGGGCATGACCCACATGGCGCTTACCGGCGTCAGGGACGGCAAGAATGCCATCTGGTATGAAAAGGTCAGCGATGCGGACTACAACCGGCCCCTTTCCGGCACCGCGGCCCGCTAGGTCCAGAATACCGCGCCGCGCCATTTTTCTGGACAGGGACGGCACGCTCAACGAGGATCTGGGCTATGTCCACAAGCCGGAGGACTGGCACTGGCTGCCGGGCGTGCCCGAAGCCCTGGCCCGCTTTCGCGCCGCCGGTTGGCTGCTGGTGGTGGTGAGCAATCAGTCCGGGCTGGCGCGCGGTCTTTTTGCGCCGGAAGCGCTGGCCGCGCTGGAGCGCTGGGTGGATGCCGGGCTCGCGCCGCTGGGCGCGGCGCCGGATGCCTGGTACCATTGCCCGCATCTTCCGGAGATCACCGGCCCGTGCTCCTGCCGCAAGCCCTTGCCGGGGCTGATCCTGCGGGCCTGCGCGGAACTGGACATCGCGCCCGGCGCCTCCTGGATGCTGGGCGACCGGCAGCGCGATGTGGCCGCCGGCGTGGCGGCGGGCTGCCGCACGGGCCTGTTGCGGCCTGACCCCGCGGATTCCGAGGCCCGCGCCACCCGCGCCGCCTTTCCGGAAACAGCCGTCTGGCCGGATCTGGCGGCCGCCTGCGATGCCATCCTCGGCGCGGAGCCATCATAAGGCGGAAAACCGCGCTGTTCCGCCCCTTGTCCCGCGTTGCGGGGAAATGGCGGTAGCGAAACCTGAGGAAAATATCTGTCGTGCAGATATTTTCCTCAGTAAAATGCTCAGAGTTCCGCAAGCTTCCGCCCCGTCAGCGGCGGGGCTGCGGGAGCGGCGGCGCAGGGGCTGACGAGTTCGGCAGTTGCCAGCGGAATGACGCGCACCTGGCCGACCTGGGGCGCGTCCACCGTAAATCCGGGGGTGGCAGATGCCGGAACTCCGTCACCGGGGGCGGCCCCTCCCGGTGGCAGGGCATGAAGGCAGGCGCTGAGAAACAGGGCTGCGCCCCAAAGCCAGTAGGGCAGATCGTTTGCGTCAGGCAGGCTGTGCATGGCTTCCTCCCTGCGGTGGCCCGGTTTCGGGCACGGCCCGCAGGGAAAAGAAAGCAAGATCCATGCCGGGAAATACCTGCCGCATGCGGAAGCGACGCGCCGGCAGGGCGCGCCAGGGCTGGGTCTGCCAGGCGCGCGCGGCGCGCGTCAGACTTCGCTGATGACCGGCACCACCACCGGGTCGCGCTCCAGCACGCGCCGGAAAAAGCGCCGCAGGGAGGTGCGGATATTCTCGCGCAGGCGGCCGGTGCTGTTGGGCGCGTTTTCCAGTTCGTCCAGCACCAGGCACTTGGCGTCTTCGAGCACATGGCTCAACTGCTGCTCGAACACGAAGCCGCGCGAGATCATTTCCGGCCCGTGGAGGACGCTCCCCGTTTCCGCATCAAGCACCAGGGCGACAATGACCACGCCCTCATCGCCGAGGATGCGCCGCTCGCGCAGCACCGAGGCGCCCACATCGCCCACGCCCTTGCCGTCCACCAGGGTGCACTCCACGGCCACCGGCGTTTCCAGGCGGAACCCGTGCGGCAGGATGGTCAGCGGCTGGCCGTCACGCAGGAGGATGACGTTTTCGCGGCGCACGCCGCAGCTTTCCGCCAGACGGCCGTGCATGACAAGGTGCTGGTATTCGCCGTGCACGGGCACGAAGAGTTCGGGCCGCACGGCCAGGAGCAGGTCGCGCAGTTCCTCGCGGTGGGCATGGCCCGATGCGTGGACGGCGTGCGAGCTCTCATAGAGCACTTCCGCGCCGAGGCGGTACATTTCATTGATCAGGCGCGAGATGGGCCGGGCATTGCCGGGGATGACGCGGGAACTCATGATCACCGTATCGCCCTCGCGGATGGCGAGCTGCCGGTGCCCGCCCCAGACCATGCGCGAAAGCGCCGAAAGCGGCTCCCCCTGGGCGCCCGTGACCACGAGCACCACCTTGTCATCCGGCAGTTCGGGCACGCCGTTGTGCGCGTTGAAAAATTCGGGCGGCAGCGTGAGGAAGCCCAGTTGCGCGGCGATGTCGATATTGTTGGCCAGCGATTTGCCGCTGATGATGACCGCGCGGCCATAGTGGCGCGCAAGGTCGCAGACTTCCTGGATGCGCTGGATGTGGCTGGAAAAGAGCGTGACCACGATGCGGCCGCGGGCGGCGGCAAAGACGCGCTCCAGCGAGGCCTTGACCTCCCGCTCGGTGAGGGAGCGGCCTTCGCGCAGCACGTTGGTGGAGTCGGAGAGCAAAAGCCGCGCTCCCTCCGAACCGGCGAATTGGCGAAAGGCGGCAAGCTCCGTGCCCGAACCCGCCAGGGGCATGGGGTCGATCTTGAAATCGCCGCTATGGACCACGCGCCCGACGGGCGTTTCCACGCCCAGGCCGAAGCCGTGCGGGATGGAATGGCACACCGGGATGAAGTGGAAGACCATATCCCCCAGGGGCTGGACGGTTTCCGCGTCCACAGGGCAGAGTTCCACGCGGTTGAGCAGTTCGTGCTCGCGCAGCTTGTGCTCCACCAGGGCAAGGGTGAAGCGCGAGCCGAAGATGCGGGCATTCTTGAGTTCCGGCACGATCCAGGGCAGCGCCCCGATGTGGTCCTCATGGCCGTGGGTGAGCACGATGCCGAGGAGCCTGTCGCGCACTTCGCGCACCGCGCCGAAATGCGGGATCAGGACATCCACCCCCAGGTGGGCGTCGTCCGGAAACATGAGGCCGCAGTCCACCATGACCACGCCGTCGCCGCTTTCCCAGAGCTGGCAGTTGAGGCCGATTTCGCCGAGCCCCCCAAGGGGAGTGATGGTGAGGCGTGGTTCGCTCATGATCTTCCTTTGTCTGTTCGCGGGCGCTGGAGCTAACGGCGCTCAAGGTCCGGATGATATTCGCCCATGGCCACATAGATCTGGGCGAGCGCCGTGAGATAGTCCGCCCTGGCTCCGGTGAGCGAAGCCTGGGCGCGGGTCAGGTTGGCCGAGGCATCGAGCACGTCGAAATTGGTCCCCACCTGTTCCTGATAGCGGGCAAGGGCCGCGTCGTAGGCTTCCCGCGCCTGGGCCACGCCCTTGTCCGCCACGGAGATGCGTTTTTCGGCCTCGCGCACGGCCAGGAGCTTGGACTTGATATCGTAGCCCACATTGAGCTTGAGGTCTTCCTCCTCGTGGCGCAGCCGCGTCACGACCCAGCCCGCCTGCTGGTCGGCATAATAGGTGACGCCCCACTGAAAGACGTTCCACACGGCGCGCGCGCCGACCTCCC
>CAZNXQ010000120.1:0-4886 GCA_964576895.1 uncultured Desulfovibrio sp. | reverse complement strand
CCCAAAGAGCAGGACAAGCTCCTGCTGCTTTCCATGGGCCTCATTGCCGAGCGCAGGCTCAAGAAGGGCCTGAAGCTCAACTACCCGGAGGCGGTCGCCTACATCACCTCCGCGGCGCTGGAAGGCGCCCGCGAAGGCAAGACCGTTGAGGAGGTCATGCACGACGCGGCCAAGGTGCTCACCAAAGAGCAGGTCATGGACGGCGTGGCCGACATGATCGACCTGCTCCAGGTGGAGGCGGTCTTCACGGACGGTTCCCGGCTTGTTTCCATCCATCAACCAATCAAGTAGAGGGTGCTGACGTGGCAAACACAAAAACGACCCAGACGGCGCAGGCTGGGCAGACATATTCGACCCCGCAGGGCGTTTTTGAGGGCAGGCCCCCCATCGAGTTTCCCAAGACGCCGGGCTTTGCCCCCGCGGCTCCGTGCCCGGTGGGCGGCGTCATCCTCGCCGATGGCGACATCACCTATAACGCCCACCGCAGAACGGTGAAGGTCGTCGTTCACAATACCGGCGACCGGCCGGTCCAGGTGGGCAGCCATTTCCACTTCTTCGAGGTCAACCGCTATCTGGAGTTTGACCGCGCGCAGGCCTTCGGCAAGCATCTGAACATCCCCGCCACCACGGCCATCCGCTTCGAGCCGGGCGAGGAAAAGGAAGTGGAGCTGGTGGCCTTTGGCGGCAAGCGCCGTCTCATCGGCTTCAACGACCTCACCGACGGCTATGCGGGCCTGGAGGACGATCCCACCTACTACCCGATCAAGATCCGCGCGCTCAAGCGGATGGCGACCCTGGGCTTCAAGACGGTCTCCGAGGCGGAGGCCGAAGCCGAAGTGAACGCGGCCGAACTTTCAGCCAAGCGGGGGAAGTAAGCAATGGCAGTCATTTCCAGAAAAAACAATAACGATCTGTTCGGCCCCACCGTGGGCGACAAGATCCGTCTGGCCAATACGGACCTCTATGTGGAGATCGAAAAGGATCTTCGCGTCTACGGCGACGAGACCGTCTACGGCGGCGGCAAGACCCTGCGCGACGGCATGGGCACGGCCAACACCATCACCAGCAAGGGCGGCTCGCTGGACCTGGTCATCACCAACGTCACCATCATCGATCCCATCCTGGGCGTCATCAAGGCGGATGTGGGCGTCAAGGACGGCAAGATCGCGGGCATCGGCAAGGCCGGCAACCCCAACGTCATGGATGGCGTGAGCCCCAACCTCTGCACCGGCCCCTCCACGGACGCCATTTCGGGCGAGCACTGCATCCTGACGGCCGCGGGCATTGACGGCCATGTGCACATGGTCTCGCCCCAGCAGGCCTACAACTGCCTCTCCAACGGCATCACCACGCTCATCGGCGGCGGCGTGGGCCCCACGGACGGCTCCAACGGCACCACCATCACCTCCGGCGTGTGGAACGTGCAGAAAATGTTCGAGGCCTGCGAGGGCCTGCCCATCAATATCGGCCTTCTCGGCAAGGGCAATTCCAGCGTCCGCGAGACCCTGGAAGAGCAGATCGTGGCCGGATGCTGCGGCTTCAAGATCCATGAGGACTGGGGCACCACCTGCGCCGCCCTGCGCAAGTGTCTTGATGTGGCCGACGAGATGGATGTGCAGGTCGCGCTGCATTCGGATACGCTCAACGAAAACGGCTATGTGGAAGACACCATCGCCGCCATCGACGGCCGCACCATCCACAGCTACCACACCGAAGGCGCGGGCGGCGGCCATGCCCCCGACCTTTTGAAAGTGGCCTCCATGGCCAATGTGCTGCCGTCGTCCACCAACCCCACCCTGCCTTTCGGGGTGAACTCGCAGGCCGAGCTTTTCGACATGATCATGGTCTGCCACAACCTCAACCCCAACATCCCCTCGGATGTGGCCTTCGCGGAAAGCCGCGTGCGCCCGGAAACGCAGTCGGCGGAAAACATCTTCCATGACCTGGGCATCATCTCCATGGTCTCGTCCGACTCCCAGGCCATGGGCCGCGTGGGCGAATCGTTCATGCGCACTTTCCAGATGGCGTCCTACATGAAGCAGGTGCGCGGCAAGCTGCCCGAAGACAGCGACAGCAACGACAACTTCCGCGTGCTCCGCTATCTGGCGCAGATGACCATCAACCCGGCCATCACCTACGGCATCAGCGAGATCCTCGGCTCCATCGAAGTGGGCAAGATGGCGGACCTCGTCCTCTGGGAGCCCGCCTTCTTCGGCACCAAGCCCAAGCTGGTCATCAAGGGCGGCCTCATCAACTGGGCCAACATGGGCGATCCCAACGCCTCGCTGCCCACCCCGCAGCCCAAGATCATGCGGCCCATGTATGGCGCCTTCGGCAAGGCCATGCCCAGGACCTGCGTGCGCTTCACCTCCCAGGCGGCCGTGGATGCCGGCACCGTTGCCAGGTTCGGCATCGAGAACATCATCTACCCGGTGCGCAAGACCCGCCAGGTCACCAAGCATGACATGGTGCGCAATACGGCCATGCCGCAGATCGAGGTGGACCCGGAGACCTTCAACGTCTATGTGAACGGCACGCTCGCCTATGTGCCGCCCGCCAAGGAACTGGCGCTGGCGCAGCTCTACTGGTTCAGTTAGCGGAAGATCCGGGGCGCCCGCTGTGCTGCGGGCGCCTCCGGACCGCCGCTCCTTTTCTGTGCGCCGTCTTCCGCGCGGAAGGCGGCGCCTCACCCCCAACCTCCGCAAGCACCCTATGGAAATCTGCACCCGCATCATCGGGAACCTGCATGCCCCTGAGTGGAAGGAGCGCCTCCCCGAACTGGATATCGAATATATCCCCATCGACCAGTGGACCGCCCAGAAATCGCGCTTTCTGGCCATTGGCGACCGGGGCACGGAATATCCCGTGGCGCTCAGGCGCCAGTCCCAGGTGGTGGATGGCGACATCGTCTTTCACGATGCCGCGCACAACCGTGTGGCCGCGCTCAGGCTTGAGCTCAATCCGGTCCTGGTGCTCGATCTCTCCCCGCTGGAGAAAGAGAGCGCCGAGACGCTCATCCGGCGCAGCGTGGAGCTCGGCCACGCCATCGGCAACCAGCACTGGCCCGCGGTGGTCAAGGGCAGCAAGGTCTATGTGCCCCTGACCGTGGATAAAAAGGTCATGCTCAGCGTCATGGACACGCACCACCTGGAAGGGGTGCGCTACGAGTTCCAGCCGGGCAGGGAGGTCATCCCGTACATGGCGCCGCATGAGATCCGCCGGCTCTTCGGCGGGGCCTCGCACGAGAGCCACAGTCACTCCCATGATCACTCCCATGATCACGGGCATGAGCATGACCATGAGCATGACCATGAGCACGACCACGGGCACGACCATGGGCACCAATGAGGGGCGACCCGGCGCAGCCCTCCCGTGCGCGTTGACGGGAGAGCCCATGACGACGCTGTTCCGGCTCATCCAGTTTTCGGACTCCACCTTTCCGGTGGGAACGTTTTCCTTTTCCAACGGGCTGGAAACGGCTTCTCACCTCGGCCTCGTCCATGACGCCGAAACCCTTGCGTCCTATACGCGCTCGGTGGCCACCCAGGCGGCATACAGCGACGGCGTGGCCGCGCTTTTGGCATGGCGGGCCGCGCGCGCCGGCGACTATGAGGGCATTTGCCGGGCCGACCGGCAACTTCTGCTGTTCAAGATGAACGACGAGGCGCGCCTCATGCTCTGCCGCATGGGCAAGAAATTCGCCGAACTGGGCGAGCGCCTCTATGGCGATGCCGGCCTGTTCGCCCGCTGGCTCGCCGACATCGGGGCCGGCACGACGCCGGGCACCTGGCCCGTGGCCCAGGGCATCGCCTTTGCCCTGGCGGGGATCGGGGAAAAGGCGCTCTATGTGGCGCACCAGTACGGCGTGATCAACATGGTGCTGTCGGCGGCGCTCAGGTGTGTGCGCGTGTCGCATTACGACACGCAGAAGATCCTTTTCGCCCTGGGCGGCGAGGTGGAGGCCATGTACGAAAAGGCCGCGACCATGGGCTTTGAGGACATGAACGCCTTTGTTCCCGAAATGGACATCCTTGCCTCGCTCCACGAGAAAGGCAGCATGCGGATGTTCATGAACTGACCATGGCGGTGACGCCCAAACCGTTTGCGAGGATATATGTCAACGTGCAGGATCGGCGTCGGCGGCCCGGTGGGCAGCGGCAAGACGGCCCTCATCGAGGCCATCACCCCGCGCCTCATGGAGCGCGGCATGAGCGTGCTCATCATCACCAATGACATCGTGACCACGGAGGATGCCAAGCATGTGCGCAAGACGCTCAAGGGCATCCTCGTGGAAGACCGGATCATCGGCGTGGAGACCGGGGCCTGCCCGCATACGGCGGTGCGCGAGGACCCTTCCATGAACATTGCCGCCGTTGAGGAAATGGAGGCGAAGTTTCCGGATGCGGATGTGGTGCTCATCGAGTCCGGCGGCGACAATCTGACCCTGACCTTCAGCCCCGCGCTGGTGGATTTTTTCATCTATGTCATCGACGTGGCCGCGGGCGACAAGATCCCGCGCAAGGACGGACCGGGCATTTCCCAGAGCGACATCCTGGTCATCAACAAGACCGACCTTGCGCCCTATGTGGGCGCCTCGCTGGAGGTCATGGACCATGACAGCCGCCTCATGCGCCCCGGCAAGCCCTTTGTCTTCACCAATTCCCTGACCGGCGAAGGCATCGACGCGCTCATCGGGCTGATTTTCAGGATGGCGCTTTTCGACAAGGTCGGGGAGAACTGAGGGCGGCCATGACGGTCCGACACTATTCCGACGCCCCCGGCGTCGACTTTGACGCCATGCCGGAGCTGGCCGGGTTTACCGGGGAGCCGACGGGCATGTATGTGGGCTGCCCCGGCAAGCGCGGCTACCTGAACCTGGGCTTTGA
>CAZNXQ010000119.1:0-4915 GCA_964576895.1 uncultured Desulfovibrio sp. | reverse complement strand
GTGTACTCAGGTACTCGACCAAGAAAATTTTTCTCTGACGCAGCCAGCGCTGAAGGAGCTGTTTTTGACGGAGAATTTCGGCAATATCCACACAGCACAGGCGCGTCATCAACGCAAAAGCAGAACAACGCCTTTTTCTTAATCCTTGTTGAAGGGCAAAAAACCTATGCGCGACCTCCTGCCACTCCTGCCGAGGCCGAGCCGCTACGCGGGCATTGAAGATGGGGCCGTTCGCAAGGAGCCGCATGCGGTGCGCCTGCGCGTGGCCCTGGCCTTCCCCGATCTCTACGAGGTGGGCATGTCCTACCTCGGACAAAAAATTCTCTACGGCATCGTCAACGCCCACGACGCCTGGTGGGCGGAACGGGTCATGGCGCCGGACAGGGCCGCGGCGGACATTTTGCGCACGCATGGCGCCCCGCTCTGCACCCTGGAGTCGGACACGCCGCTCGACCGCATGGACTGCGTGGCCTTTTCCATCACCCACGAGCTGTGCTATACCAACGTCCTCTACATGCTCGACCTGGCGGGCATTCCCCTGCGCCATGCCGCGCGCGGGGAAGACCTCGCCGCCTGTCCGCTCGTCATTGCCGGCGGCGGCGCCGTGCTGGGCGCCGAACCTCTGGCGCCGTTCATGGACCTCATGGTACTCGGCGATGGCGAGGAGACCCTGCCGGACATCCTGCGCCTGCTCGAACGGGCCCGCGCGGAAGGCTGGACGCGGAGCGGCCTGCTGCGCGAGGCGCGGCATATCCCCGGCGTCTATGTGCCCTCCTTTTTCACGGAGGGCGCGGATGGCACCCTCGTGCCGCGCTTTGCCGACCACGCGCGCCCGGCCCGCCGTATCGTGACCGACCTGGAGCGCGCCCCCTACCCGGCGCGGCAGGTCATTCCCGTGGGCGCCGTCCACAACCGCCTCTCGCTGGAGATCGCGCGCGGCTGCACGCGCGGCTGCCGCTTCTGCCATGCGGGCATGGTCTACCGCCCGGTGCGCGAGCGTTCGCCCCAAAGCGTCAGCGCGCTTCTGGAGAGCTGCCTGCGTGAGACCGGCTTTGAGGAAATTTCCTTCCTTTCCCTGAGCACCGGCGATTATTCCGCGCTCAGGACCCTGTGCGCGGGCACGCTCGACCGCTGCGCCCAGGAGCAGGTGACGCTTTCCCTGCCCTCCCTGCGCGTGGGCTCCATCGACGACGAGATCATGGGCAGGATGGCCGACCTGCGCCGCACAGGCTGCACCCTCGCGCCCGAAGCCGGGAGCCAGCGCCTGCGCGACGTCATCAACAAGGGCGTCAGCGAGGAGGACATCCTCCTCCACGCGCAAAAACTGCTGGAACACGGCTGGCGGCAGGTCAAGCTCTATTTCATGATCGGCCTTCCCACCGAGACGGACGAAGACCTGGCGGCCATTGCCGATCTCTGCCGCGCGGTGCGCGATGCCGCCGGGCCGGGCGGTCCGCGCCTTCAGGTGACGGCCTCGCTCTCGCCCTTTGTGCCCAAGCCGTTCACTCCCTTCCAGTGGGAAGCCCAGATCGGGCGGGACGAGATCGACCGCCGCGTGCGCCTGGTGCGCGACCGCTTCAAGGGACAAAAGTGCCTCAAGCTGCGCTGGCATGAACCGGCCATGAGCCATCTGGAAGGCATCATCTCCCGCGCGGACAGGCGCATGGCCGACGTGGTGGAACGGGCGTGGCGCAAGGGCGCCCTGTTCGACAGCTGGATGGAGAGCTTTGACCTCGCCCCCTGGCTGGAGGCGCTGGAAGAATGCGGCATCAGCGCCGAAGCCTGCATCGGCGCCCGCGAACCTGGCGCCCCGCTGCCCTGGGGGCATCTGGAGGCGGGCGTTTCCGAAGCCTTTTTACGCACGGAGCGCGAGCGCGCCCTGGCGGCCAAAATCACGCCCGACTGCCGCTACGGGGCCTGCCGCCACTGCGGCGCGTGCGATACCGCCGCCGGGCCCTCACGCCTTGCCGGCACAGGCGACGCGGCGCAGGCAGCCACGCAACGCCGCAACCGCCTCGTCTTTCCGCAGCGCGACCAGCAGGCCCACCAGCCCCGGCGCGATGCCGAAGGGCGGCTTGTCTGCAAAAGCCAGCGCCAGGAACCGCCGCGCCTCGCCGCCGAACTTGTCCACAAGGCGGCGCAGTACCGTTTCTGGCACACCAAGACCGGCGGCAGCGCGTGCCTGAGCCAGCTTGAACTTCAGGCCACGCTGGAGCGCGCCCTGCGCCGCGCCGGTCTGCCCCTGGCCTTTTCCCAGGGCTTCCACCCGCTGCCCCTGCTCTCCTTCGGGCGCGCGCTGCCCGTGGGCGTGGAGAGCGATGCGGAGTGGTTCGCCCTTACCCTGCGGCGCATCCTGCCGCCCGCGGAGGCGGCGGCGCGCCTGGCCCCGCACCTGCCGCCGGGCATGCGCCTCCGGCTGGTGGAATTCACGCCGCCCGGACGCCGCACCGAGCAGGCCGTGGCCGAAACGTTTGCCGTGCGTCTGGCCGGGGAGGACGCGAGCGACTTCCTTGCGCGGCGCTTCGCGGCCTTTGCGGCCCTGGCGGAAGCTCCCTTCACCCGCGAGGGCAAGAACGGCCCCCGCGTCATGGACCTGCGCCCGCTTCTTCTGCGCTGGGCGCCAACCCCCCGGTGCGCCGACGGCGTGACATTCACGCTCGATTGGCATATGGGCTATCTTTCCCCGCTGCTGTTCACGCTCGCCGTTCTTTGCCCGGCGGGAGAGGAGGACCGCCTGCGCCCCCGGCTCCGGCTCCGCAAGACAGGGCAGATCTTTGCCGACGGTCGTGTTTTCCCGCCGTCAGACGGCGACGCGGGCAACGGCTGACAGGCACGCACGCGCGAGCACTTCAGGAGGCATCCATGGCTCAGGCCACCCCCTTTCCCGACGACATGCCCTTTTCCCAGCGGGTGAAAAGCCTGGCTGATGAGGAATTGCTGGAAATATGGGAAGAAACGCAGCAGGTGGAGCAGTTGCTCAACAGGGAGATGCAGGCCGCCATTTCCATTGCGCCCGAATATGAACGGGCCATTGTGGAGGAACTGCGCCTGCGCTCGACGCGCAGCCTGTGCGAACGCGAGGCGCGTTAGCACGCCCCGCGCCTTTGGCAGAGCGCGCCGCCAAGAGGAGCGCCCCGCCGGGCGGCGCGCCCCCCGTCACACCATAAACGACCCCAGCGTTACGCCAGATGCACTTCCTCGCGCGCCCAGTACAGCAGGCGCGCGTATTCCTGCACTTCCCGGAGCAGCGCCTCCTGGGCGGCCTCGTCCGGCAGATCGCGCAGGCGCAGGAAGATATTGCGCCGCCCTTCCTGATTATTGGTGGAGAGCACGGAAAGGATGCGCGCCCCGTGCTTGCGGAGCAGGTCAAAAATGGGCCGCATGGCCCCGCTCTCATTGGCGATCTCCATGCCGAGCTGGATGCCGCCGTCGCGCACGCCGGTAATGTTCACCAGCGCCTTGAACACATCCTGATCGGAAATGATGCCCACCAGCGCGCCGTCATCCCCCACCACGGGCAGGCCGCCGAACTTCTTGTCCAGCATGAGCATGGCGGCCTTTTCCACGGTGTCCGTGGGCTTGATGGTCACGGGGCGCGGCGTCATGATGTCCTTGGCCTTGATTTCGGCCAGGAGGTAGTGCATTTCGTACATGTCCAGGGTGGTGGCCTTGGACGGGGACGCATCGCGCACGTCGCGGTCGGAAACGATGCCGACCACCCGACCGTTCTCATCAAGCACCGGGAGGCGACGCACGCCCTTGTCCCGCATGAGTTTGCCGATCTTGAGCAGGCTGGTTTCGGGCGTCACGCTGACCACCTCGGTGGTCATCCAGTTCCGTATCAGCATATGGCCTCCCTGCGCCATGGTCTTGGCCGGACAATGGGCCCGGCCTTCTCCGTGAGAGCATACGCCAGGGGCGCCCCGCGCACAAGCCCGCCCTTCTGCGGAAACAGTCCACCGGAAAAGGAGAAACGGAATGGAACTCCACCTTGACGGCTCCGGCGGCGTCTCCGGCGACAGGCTACTTGCCGCCCTGCTGCACCTGCGCGCCGGCAGGGCGCGCTCCGGCTCCCTGGGCGCCCCCGACTGCTCCCCTCTGGAGGCGGCCCTCGCCGATGCGGGCTTTCCCTGCGCCCTGGAACTTCACCCGGATGCCGAGAGCGGCGGTCTCGCCCTTCGCCTCCTCCCCGGCGCTGAAGGCGGTCCCCTCCGCTCCTTCAAAGAACTTGCTCACGCCCTGCGCGCAGTTCTTGCCCGGTGCGCCGGCGGGGAGACGCCGCGCGACCACCGGAGGGAGCAGGGGCTGGCCGTTCTGGACGCTCTTGCCGCAGCCGGGGCCGCCTACTCCGGCAGAAACCGGCAGGACCTGCGCATGCCGCAGGCGCGGGCCACGCGCCTTGTGGCCTGCATTGCCGCCATCTGCCGCGAACTCTCCCGGCTGGAGGTCAGCCGCATCACCATGTCGCCGCTGCGCTGGCGCCCTGAAGACGACACCGCGGCCGAGGCCGCCGAAGCCGCGCGGACGGCCCTGCTGTTGCGCGGCTGCGCCGTGCGCCCCGAAACGATGCGGGACATCCCGCGCGCCGTCACAACGCCCCTGGGCGCGGCCCTTGTGCACGTTCTGGCCGATGCCGTGAGCAACGGCCCGGAGGGCATCCTTGAAGGCTACGGCTGCGGCAGCGGCATCAACGGCGCGGCCCCCCTGCGCCTCTGCCTCGTGCGGCCGGCGGCACAGCTCTCCCACGCGCACGGAGGACGGGAACCGGTGGTCCAGCTCGAAACCCATCTTGATCACCTGAGCGGCGAGGAACTGGGGCTGGCCCTGACCGCGCTTTCCGCCATGGACTGCATTCTGGATGCGCTCTGGCTGCCCGGCATCGGCAAAAAGAACCGGCCCGCCGGGCTGCTGCGCG
>CAZNXQ010000118.1:0-4954 GCA_964576895.1 uncultured Desulfovibrio sp. | reverse complement strand
GCCGCTCCAGAAGCGGATTGGCGAAATGGCGCAGAAAGCACTGGCTCACAAGGCGCTGCGAGGCGCGGCCGCCGCTGCCCGCATCCAGAAGGAGGCAATCGTCCATGGGGGAGTCCTTGGTTGAAGGAGCGGCCTGGGAGCGTCCGGGCGCTCATGGGGTCGCGTACTTGAAATAGGCCGCGCAACTGCCCTCGGTGGAAACCATGCACGGGCCCACGGGCGTGGCGGGGGTGCAGGCCTTGCCGAAGAGCGGGCACTGGGGCGGCGTGATGCGCCCCCGGAGCACGGCGCCGCAACGGCAGCCGGGCAGGGGCGGGGTTTCGGCAAGGGCGATGCCGAAGCGCGCCATGGCGTCAAAATCCGCAAAGGCCGGCCGCAGGGCGAGGCCGCTCTGCGGGATGCGGCCCAGGCCGCGCCAGAGCGCGTCGCAGGGCGCGAAAACTTCATCCATGAGGGCGCGGGCGCGGGCATTGCCCGCGTCATCCACGGCGCGGGGATAGGCGTTGACCACGCCGGGGGCGTTGTCGCGGCGCATTTCCGCCATGTGGCAGAGCGCCAGCAGGATGTCCGCCGGGGCAAAACCGCCCACGGCGGCGGGGAGGCCATGCTCCGCGGCAAGAAAGCGAAACGGGGCCAGCCCAAGCACCGTGGCCACATGACCGGGCAGAAGAAAGGCCTCCACCCTGCAGTGCGGGTCGTCAGCCAGGGCGCGGAGCGCCGGGGGCACGAGCTTGTGCAGGGACAGGACACAGAAGTTGTGCAGGCCCTGCGCCCGCGCGGCAAGCACGGAGGCCGCCACCGTGGGCGCCGTTGTCTCAAAGCCCACGCCGGCAAAGGCCACTGTGGCGTCCGGATGCCGGGCCGCAAGCCGCACCGCGTCCAGCGGGGAATAGACGATCTCTACACGCGCCCCGGCAGCCTGCGCGTGCTTGAGCGATCTGCCGCCGGGGCCGGGCACGCGCAGAAGATCCCCGAAAGTGGCGAAAATGACGTTTTCGCGCCCGGCAAGGTCAAGCATGGCCGCCACTTCCGCGTCATGCGTCACGCAGACCGGGCAGCCCGGCCCGGAAAGATGGGTGATGGCCGATGGCAACAGCGAACGCAGCCCGCTCTGGAAGATGGCTACGGTATGCGTGCCGCAGACTTCCATAAAGCGCAGGCTCCGCCCGTCAAGCGCGGCCTCAAGGCGGCGCAGGAGCCCGGCGCAGAGCTCCGGGTCCTGTACGGCGGCCTCCAGCCGTCCCCCTGTATCCGCGTGCGTTTCGCTCATGGCTCAGGCGAGGGGGGCGAGGCGTTCCATGCCCGTGTCCACGGGCAGCCCGCACATGAGGTTGGCATTGGCCAGCGCCTGGCCGGCGGCGCCCCGGCACAGGTTGTCAATGGCCGAGAGAATGACGAGGCGTCCCGTGCGTGTGTCCACCGCCAGGCCCATGTCGCAGAACATGCTGCCGCGCACGAAGCGCGTTTCCGGCACCTTGCCCGCCGGCAGCACGCGGACCCAGGGGCTGCGTTCCCAGGTGCGGCAAAAGGCGTCATGCGCCTCTTCAAGGGTGAGCCGGGGATTTTTCAGGGTCGTGTAAATGGTGGAAAGGATGCCCCGGTTCATGGGCACCAGATGCGGCGTGAACTGGAGGCGCACCTCCCCGCCGCCCACAAGGGAAAGCTCCTGTTCCATCTCCGGCGTGTGCCGGTGGCGGGGCAGGCCATAGGCGCGGAAATTGTCCGAAACCTCGCAGAAGAGCGTGGGCACGGCGGCCTTGCGCCCGGCGCCGCTGGCGCCGGATTTGGCGTCCACGATGATGCCGCCGGTTTCCACCAGACCGTTTTTGAGCGCGGCATACAGGCCGAGGATGACCGAGGTGGGATAGCAGCCGGGATTGGCCACCAGTTGCGCGCGGGCGATATCCGCCGCGTACAGCTCCGGCAGGCCGTAGACGGCGCGGGGCAGCACATGACGGCAGGCATGGGGCATCCCGTACCACTCTTCGTACACCTGGGCGTCACGCAGGCGGAAATCCGCGGAGAAATCCACCACCTTGACGCCCGCTTCCAGCAGGGGGGGCGTCATCTGCATGGCCGTGCCCGCCGGCACCGCCAGAAAGACGAGATCACAGGCCGCCGCGGCCTCTTTGGCGTCAAAGGCGCTGATGACCACATCCGCTCCTGGCAGGTGGCGCAGGAAGGGATAGAAGTCGCCCAGGCGCTTTCCGGCTTCGGCGCGGGAACAGGCGAGAACGAGGCGCATGGCCGGGTGCGCGCTCAACAGGCGCGCCAGTTCCATGCCCGCATAGCCGCTGATGCCCACAAGCCCGACATTGATGGTTTTCATGGCTGTATTCCGTGTAAGATGGAACGGACGCCGCGTCAGCAGGTCGTGGCGGCGGCGTTTGCAACGCCGGTCGCGTCGCAGTGGATGACATATTTGAGGCGCAGCTCGCAGAGAATGTTCTCCAGCAGACCGCGCTCCTGCGCGTCAAGACCGCTTTCGGTCTTCTGACGCAGCATTTCCAGCACGTCAATGTTGTGCCGCGCGAGCAGCAGATCGCGCGTTACCCGGCCCGTCGCCGGGTCGGGAACTTCGCCGAGGCCCACCAGGGCGGAAGAAGCCAGGGAAATGATGAACGTGGAAAACGTCACTTCAGGCAGGGGAGCGCCGTTGGCGCCGGCACAGTCCTGGGAAGAGCTTCGATCGGTCATGAACACCTCGCAAGCCGACAATTCTCCGCGGTCGCGATTTGCGCGCGGTTCCCCCTTACATAAGGCCTTCGCGCCGGCAGGCAAGGGGAACGGCGCGCAGGAGGCGGAGCGCCATGCCATGCCCTCGGAGCGTTTTCGCAATAAAACCGCGTAAATGCTCTAGCTGCGGACTTCCGCCCTGGGCGGCACAATGCCGGGGCCCGCTTCAAGCGCGGCCCGGTAGGCGGCCATGGCCGTTTCCAGATAATCCCGCGCGGCGGAATACCCGCCCGTGGCCATGAGGCCCCGATCAAGCGCGTACAGGCCCGCCAGGGCATCGGCCCAGTCCACCCAGCCCATATGCCCGATGCGGACGATGCGCCCCTTGAGCTGATCCTGGCCTCCGGCCATGCACACGCCGTAGTTCTCCTGGGCAACGCGCAGCACGTCGCCGCCCTTCACGCCCTCAGGCAGGCGCACGCTGGTGAGCCCCCAGGCGAAATGCTCCCTGGCGAGGGGCTCAAGCCCCATGGCGCGGGTGCCGGCGCGCACGAGCATGGTCAGGGCCCACTGTTTGGCATAGACGGCTTCCAGACCGTTTTCGAGCAGGATGTCCAGGCTCGCGTCCAGGCCGACGATGAGATTGACCGGCGTTGTGAACAGCGTCTGCCCCTTGAGCACATTGTCGCGTTCCCTGGGCAGGTCGAAATAGAAGCAGCCGGGCCGCGTGGCTTCGGCCCGCTTCCAGGCGCGCGGGGAGAGCGCCAGCAGGGCAAGGCCCGGCGGCAGCATGAGCCCCTTTTGCGAACCCGTGAGCAGGCAGTCGATATTCCAGTCATCCATGGGGCAGGGGGAGATGCCCACCGCCGAAATGCCGTCGGCCACCAGCAGCTGCTCGCGCCCGGCCATGCGCGCCGCCACTTCCCGCACGGGATGGAACACGCCTGTGGAGGTTTCGCATACCTGGATGAGCACGCCCCGGAGTGCCGGGTCCGCCTCCAGGGCGGCAACCACGTCTTCCGGGCGCACGGCCTCGCCCCACGGCACCTGCAGGCTCGTCACCTCAAGCCCGCGCGATGCGGCAATGGAGCGCCAGCGTTGGCCGAACTTGCCGCCCTCGACCACAAGGACCCTGTCGCCGGGGGTGAAGAGCGAATACACGGCGGCGGTCATGGCGCCGGTGCCGGAGCAGGAAAGCGGCAGCACCGGGCCTTCCGTGCCGAAAAGCCGGCGCAGCTTCTCCTGCACCCGGCCCATGATGGCGGAGAATTCTCCCTTGCGGTGATGGATCATGTCCCTCGCCAGCGCGAGGCGCACACGTTCGGGCAGGGGGGTGGGGCCGGGAGTGAGCAGGCGGGTCTTGTTGAGCATGCGAAATCTCCGGGAACTGGCCGCGCCGGTTTTCAGTCGAACCGGACGATGCGGCATTTAAGATAGGCCGTTTCAGGCATGGCGGCATGGACGGGATGGTCCGGCCCCTGGCCGCCCGCATACAGGATGCGCGCCGGGCGGCCAAGCCGGGCGGCGGCGCGGGCGATACAGCGGCCGAGTTCGTCCGCGTCCAGATGGTGCGAACAGGATGACGTGGCGAGGATGCCGCCGGGCGCAAGCAGGCTCGCGGCCAGAAGGTTGATCTTGCGATAGGCGGCGAGGCCCTGGGCCGCGTCTTTCCTGCGCTTGATGAAGGCCGGCGGATCAAGGCTGACAAGGGAGAAGCGCCGTCCGGAGGCGGCCAGTTCGCCAAGGCGCCGGAAGGCATCGCCGGCAATGGTCTGCATGCTGGCGGAAAGGCCGGGCGCATTGGCTTCCAGATTGCGGCGGCAAAGGTCGAGCGCGGGCTCCGAAGCGTCGAGAAAGGTCACGGAGGCGGCGCCGTGCGCCGCGGCGGTGACGCCGAAGCCGCCGGCATAGGAAAAAATGTCCAGCACATCCGCGCCGGCGGCGTAACGGGCGAACTCGCGCCGGTTGGCGCGCTGGTCATAGAACCAGCCCGTCTTTTGCCCGCGCGCGGCGGGCACGGTGAACCGGCAGCCGTTTTCCGGCACTTCCAGAAATTCCGGCACTGGCCCCAGCGTTTCCTCCTCCCGGCCGAGGCCCTCCAGCCCGCGTGCCGGGATGTCGTTGTCGAACCGCAGGGAAACGGGCCGCACCAGTTCCTCAAGGCAGCGGACAAGGAGCGGTTTGCGGGCCTCCATGGCCGCCGTGCCGATCTGAAGCGTGAGATGGTCGCCGTAGCGGTCGATGATCAGGCCGGGGAGAAGATCGCCCTCGCCATGGC
>CAZNXQ010000117.1:0-5012 GCA_964576895.1 uncultured Desulfovibrio sp. | reverse complement strand
CCGCCGCCGCCGTGCTCCACCATGACGATCACCACATAGCGCTTGCCGTTCTTGCTGCCCCAGGTGGCGATCCAGGCATGGTCGCGCTGGGCGTATTCCATCTCGGAAGAGCGCAGGCGCCGGTCACCGGCGGCCATCTTGAGCTTGACCACCTGGGCCGTGCCGGTCTTGCCGCCCATGTCCGCGTCCTTGCGGCCCACCACGCGGGCCGTGCCCGCCCCGGCGGTCTTGCGCATGGCATTGACGACAAACTCCAGCGTTTCCGGGCGCGCGGGCACATGCCCCCGCACCTCGCGCGGCGCGTTTTCCAGCAACTGGGGCTTGAGCAGATCGCCGCCATTGAGCATGGCCGACACATAGACGGCCATCTGGACCGGCGTGACCAGCGTATAGCCCTGCCCGATGGAAACATTGAAGGTCTCGCCGCGCACCCATGGCCGCTTGAAGCGGCGCTTTTTCCATTCCTTGGAGGGCACAAGGCCGGACTTCTCGTGCGGCAGGTCGATGCCCGTGGGACTGCCGAAGCCGCAGGCCCTGGCGAACTGCTCGATCTTGTCGATGCCCAGGCGCTCGGCCATGAGATAGTAATAGACATCGCAGGAATGGATGAGCGAACTCTCCATGTTCATGCTGCCGTGGCCGCCCTTTTTCCAGCAGCGGAAAATCTGGTTGCCCAGACGCACCTGCCCGGCGCAGAACACGGTGTCACGCGGGCTCACCCCGCGTTCGAGAAACATGGCGGCCATGAGCAGCTTCCACACCGAACCCGGCGGATAGACGCTCTGGATGACGCGGTTCTGGAGCGGGAAGCGGTTGTTGGTGCGCAGGGCTTCCCAGTCTCGCCGGGAAATGCCGCCCGCAAACAGGTTGTTGTCATAGGCCGGAGAGGTGACGAGCGCCCGCAGCTTGCCCGTGTCCGGCTCCATGACCACCACGCAGCCCGCTTCGCCGTTGAGCGCGTTCCAGGCGGCGCGCTGGAGGTCGCGGTTGAGGGAAAGCTGCATCTCCGCACCGCCGCGCGGCTCCTCGCGCAGCGTCTTGCCCAGGGCGCGGGCGTGGGCGTCCACCTCCACATCATACAGGCCCTTGCTGCCGCGCAGATCCTTTTCCAGCTTGAATTCCAGGCCCTGCTTGCCCACCAGGTCGCCCATGGCCAGCGCCGGGTCGGCCTCCATTTCCCGCTCGTTGGCCTCGGCCACATAACCGAGCACATGGGCGAAGAGCTCGTTCTCCGGATAGCTGCGCTTGGTGCGGACAACGATCTCCAGGCCCGGCCAGGCATGGATCTCGGACTCGATGCGCGCCACCAGATCAAAGTCGATATCCGTGATCATGAGCAGGGGCTCGAAGGGCTTCACCTTGAAGCGGTCCTGCTGGTACTTCTCCTGCACATGGGAGAGGGGAATGCCCGACCAGGCGCTGATCTGGGCGAGCGTGGCCGGCAGATCCTCGCAATCCTCGCGCACGAGGGAAAGGCCATAGGCCGTGCGGTTGTCCGCCAGCACGCGGTTGCCCTGGTCCAGGATGCGGCCCCTGGGCGCGAAGATGCGCTCCTGGCGCAGGCGGTTTTCCTGCGCCTGACGGGAGAATTCCGCGCCCAGATGCACCTGGAGATACCAGAAGCGGACCACAAAGACGAAAAAAAAGATCCCCACCAGCACCTGGAGGAGAATGACGCCGCCGCGCGGGGGCTGGTAGCCCTCGTTCTCCACCTGGATCCGGAGCCAGGAACGTCCCTGCGGACGCCGGGACTCCCCGCCTGGGGCGGGAGTCGGCTGTGCGTCGTTCTGCTGCATGCGTTTCAGAGGGTTGGGGTTGGCCCGGCGGCAAAAAGCGCCCGCGCCGCCTTTTCACGCAAGGTCTGCGGCAGGCCACTCATGCGGGCGCGGGACACTGTCAAACCGTTTTAACGGCAAGATTTCCTATTCCTCGACCGGGGGCGCGTTCCAGCCCCGCGCCGCCACGAGGAGGCGCCAGGCGAACGGCATGAACAGCGCCTGGACGAGACTCTTGTCCAGCGTGTCCTCCACGTTGAACGTCAGGTTCTGCAAGGGCGCCATGAGCCACGTCACGCCGTAATAGGCCGCGCCCAGACAGGCCGAGAGCAGGAAAACAAAAACGAAATTCTCCACCTGGAAGAGCCAGCGCCCGAGCCGGAACAGCACGATGGTGGCCGCATACCAGACGATGACCGCCCCGAAGGGCCGCGTGCCCATGCCTTCCTGCACAAGGACAAAGAGCGGCAACAGCCAGACGAGGTTCCGGTAATCCCGCTCCTGAAGCAGAATGATAAGGCCGACCGCCAGAACGTCCAGCCCCGGCGCCAGCGCCTGGATGCAGACCCCCACCGCCAGAAAGCACAGCCACCAGAAAACGGCGCGGAAGGCTTTCATGGGCGGCGCCCCGCCGCCTGCCCGGCATTGCCCGCGGGCTGCCACCTCATGGCAGCACCACGCGGTAGCGGGGCGCGCGTTCCCCGGAACCGGCGCCCGGACGGGCGGCAGGCGGGGCAGGCGCCACGGGCATGCCCCCGCCGACGGATGCGGGCCTGTCCTGCGCGGGTCTTTCCGTGGCGGGCCTGTCCGCGGGCCTGCCCGGCGCGGAAGGTGCGGGAACGGGGCGCCCCGTTCCGGCCGGCTGCCGCGTTCCGGAAATATCGCCCTGGGGGGCCTGCCGGTCAGACGGCGCGGGGCCGGGCGGCGTACCTGTCGCCACGGGGGCCGGAGCAGCCCCCTGCCCGGCTGTCACGCCGGGGACGGGGCGCTGCCGCTGCGGCGCGGGACCTGCCGGACCGGGCGTGCCCGAAGCGCTGTTGCGCGGCACCCCGGCAGTGGAAGCGCCGGCCGGAGCCATCGCCGGGCCGGCGGTGGGGGCAACGCCCTGCCCCGCCGCACGCGGCGCCACGGTCTGCGCCCGCGAGGGGCGCCCCGGCAGCCCCTCAGGCTCCGGCGGCCCCACAAAGACCGGGGGCGGCCCCTCCGGCTCCTCCGGGGGCGGCGCAAGCCCGCTGGGCTCCAGCAGGAGCACCTCTTCCAGATGTTGCAGATCCACCAGCGGCACGGCGCTGACGGCCATGAACTGGGTATAGTCCGAAGGGGCCACGCTCACCACGCGGGCCACGGGCAGCCCCTTGGGATATTTGCCGTCCAGGCCGGAGGTGACGAGCACCTCGCCGTTTTTCACGCCCGCGTCGCGCTGGACAAAATTCACTTCCAGCTCGCGCCCCATGCCCTTGCCCATGAGGATGCCGGGGGCGCGGCTCTCCTGACCGAAAACCGCCACGCGGCTGCCGGGGTCCGTGATGAGCAGGGCTGTGGACGCATGGGGGCTGGCCTTGAGCACCCGGCCCACCAGGCCAAGATGGGTGACCAGCGGCGTGCCGGGGCGCCCGCCCGTGGCGTAGCCCCTGCTGATGGTGATGCTGTCCAGCACGGCATTGGGGCCGAGCCGTCCGGCGAGCACCCGCGCGCCCAGGGGGCGCCAGCTTACGTCCACGGGCAGCTGGACGAGCTCGCGCAGGCGCCTGAGTTCGGCAAGGTCCTCGCCGCTGGCCAGCAGCCGCGCTTCCAGCTCGTCCACGCGCGCCTTGAGGCGCAGGTTCTCCTCGCGCACATCCACAAGGGCGAAGTAGCGGTCCCAGAAATTGGCGGTCACATCCTGCACGCTGCGCACCGAGCCAAGCACGGCCCCGCCGACCTCCAGACCGACGGCGGCGGCGATGTCGTCCAGGGCGTGCGTGCGCTGGTTCCAGGAATACATGCCCAGAAACAGGATGAGCAGAACGCCCGCAAGAATGAGGATGCGCCGCAGATTCACGGAAGCCTACCCCCGGCCGCTGAAGCCCTGCGGCCGGAAGACCGGGGCGCCGTATCCACGTGCGGGTCCGCTCAATCTATGCAGACTTCCTTGAAGATATGGAGGTTGTCCAGCGTCTTGCCCGTGCCCACGACCACGGTGGAGAGCGGGTCGTCCACCACGGTGATGGGCAGGGAGGTCTCCTCGCGCAGGAGCTGATCCAGCCCCTTGAGCAGGGCGCCGCCGCCGGTGAGCACGATGCCCCGGTCAACGATGTCGGCCGCCAGTTCGGGCGGCGTCTGCTCCAGCGCGATGCGCACGGCCTGGACGATGCTGTCCACCTGTTCGGAAATGGCCTTGCGCACTTCCTCGGAGGTGATGATGATGTTCTGCGGGATGCCGGTGACGAGATCGCGGCCCTTGACCTCGATCTGCTGTTCCGGGTCCTGCGGATACGCCGAGGCGATCTTGATCTTGATCTCTTCCGCCGAGGATTCGCCGATGAGCATGTTGTACTTGCGCTTGACGTGGGTCATGATGGCTTCGTCCATCTTGTCGCCGCCCACGCGCACGGAACGCGAATACACGATGCCGGACAGGGAAATGACCGCCACCTCCGTGGTGCCGCCGCCGATGTCCACCACCATGTTGGAGGTGGGTTCCTGAATGGGCAGGTCCGCGCCGATGGCCGCGGCCATGGGTTCCTCGATGAGATAGACCTCGCGGGCGCCGGCGGACTGGGCCGACTCCTTGACCGCGCGCTTTTCCACCTGGGTGATGCCCGTGGGCACGCAAATCATGATCCTCGGCCGCACCATGCGCCGGGAATTGTGCACCTTGGCGATGAAGTGGCGGAGCATGGCCTCCGTGACCTCAAAGTCGGCGATGACGCCGTCCTTCATGGGACGGATGGCCCAGATATTGCCGGGGGTGCGGCCGAGCATGCGCTTGGCGTCCTGCCCGACGGCAAGCACCATGTTGTTGCCGCGCGCATCCTTCTTGACGGCCACCACCGAGGGCTCGCGCAGCACGATGCCCTGCCCCTTCACATAGACGCAGGTATTGGCCGTTCCCAGGTCAATGGCCAGATCATTGGAAAAAAGGCCCAGTACGACATCCAGAACCTTGGACATGCTTCGTTCGCCTCGCTCTGCCGCTTGCTGCGCATGCGCGGCGCGCATGCAGAAATATCCCGGAAAACGCTTTCGCGCCGGGCT
>CAZNXQ010000116.1:0-5023 GCA_964576895.1 uncultured Desulfovibrio sp. | reverse complement strand
CCTTGCCCATGACGCGCGCCATGCCTTCCGCAAGCTGGATGTCGTCCAGATCCAGTCCCAGCGCCTCGGAGATCCGCAGGCCGGAACCATAGAGAAGTTCCGCCAGGGCGAGATCACGGCAGCGCAGGCGCGCCGCGTCGGGACTTTGGGGAGAGGGCGCCGGCGATGCCGAAGTTGCGCCCAACAGGGCGCGGGCTTCCTCCACATTGAGGATGCGCGGCTGGCGCCGTTCCTGACGCGGATTGCGTACCAGGGCGGCGGCATTGCCGTCCACCAGGCCCTGACGCTGCAGATGGCGGAAAAATGTCCGCGCCGCCGCGAGCTTGCGCGCCATGGTGCTTCGCGCCATGCCCTGGCGATAGAGCTGAGCGATCCACGTCTGGATGTGCCGGTAGTCAACCTCGGCCGGATGTCCCATATCCACGCCGCGGGCCGCCAGGGCGCGGACAAGCTGGTCGAGATCCGCGGCATAGGCGGCGCGCGTGGTTTGCGGCGCGCCCCGTTCCACCGTCAGCCACTCAAGAAACTCCGCGACGAGCCGCGTTGCTTCCGGCGAAGGCCGGGCGGGGGCATCATGTTCCCTGTCGGAAGGGAGGGGGGAACGTTTCATGGAATGGCCTCATAGCGCGCGCCGGGGAGCCTGCGTACCACGCCCAGGAGCTCAAGGCCCACGAGCAGGGCGCTGAGTTCGGCCACGGAAATCTCCAGCGCCTGTGCAAGCGTGTCGATATGCACGGCGCCGTTTTCGCGCAGATGGGCGAGCAGGGATTCCTTGCGGTCTGCCGTGCCCAGCGTTTCCGCCGCCGCGCGGGCGGCTCCGGCAAGGGGGGGCGCGGGAGACGGAACGGGAGGCGGGACCGGCGCCGTGGCTTCCTCCGGCGGCAGGCTCGCCTCGCTGATGCTGAAGGGGCGCAGGACTTCGGCAAGGTCGCGGAGGATGTCCTCAACAGTGAAGACGGGCCGCGCGCCCTGGCGGACCAGTTCCTGACAGCCGGCGCACTGGGCATCAAGCGCCGGACCCGGCACGGCAAAGACTTCGCGGTTCTGCTCCAGCGCCATGCGCGCCGTGATCAGGCTTCCCGAACGACTCGCCGCCTCGACCACCACCACGCCAAGCGCAAGGCCGCTGATGATGCGGTTGCGGATGGGGAAATTTCCCGCCAGCGGCGGTGTTCCCGGTGCGAATTCGGAAACGAGCAGCCCCCGCCGGCCCATGTGCTCAAAGAGCTCCCGGCCGGAGCGGGGGTAGATGCGGTCAATGCCGGTACCGAGAACGCCGATGCTCCGGCCCACGCCGTTCAGCGCCGCCGCGTGCGCCACGCTGTCGATGCCCTGGGCCATGCCGGAAATCACGGTTATGCCGCAGGCGGCCAGGCGGCGCGCCATGTGTGCGGCCACTTCCAGAGCATGGGAACCGGCGCGGCGCGAACCCACCACGGCAATGGCGGGAGCGCGGAGCAGCGAGGCATCACCACGGCAGTAGAGGAGGGCCGGGGCGTCGGGGAGTTCGCGAAGCAGTGGGGGAAAGGCGGGGTCGGTCCACAGGAGGATGGCGGCATCAAGGGCGCGGGCGGCATCCCATTCCCTGCGCGCTTTCGCGCGCCAGGCCCCGGTGGCAAGTTCTCCGGCCACGCGCCGGTTCACTCCGGCCCGGCCCCATGCTTCGGGCGCGCGGACGGCCGCATACGCGGAACCGAAGGTCCGGAGCAGGCGCGCGCGCGAACGCGGCCCGATGCCCCGGCAATGGCGCAACGCGAGCGCGGCCCAGTATTCGGCCCGCGCCGCATCCTCCAGCCCTGAGAACGGCGACGGAGCGGGAACGCTCCCGCCTGGGGCCACAGCGGCGCCGGAATCCGGCGTGACAGGGGCATGCGCGCGGGGGCCGACATGCTTCGGCGCCGGCGCGCGCGCGTCGTTCAGCGTACCACCCCCATGGCCCGTGCGCGGCGGGCGGCATCGGAAGTGGGGAACTGCGTCATCAGCGCCCGGTACTTTTCCGCCGCGCCGGCCTTGTCACCGAGGCGGCTCAGGGTCATGCCCGCCTTGAGCAGGGCATCCGCGTTCTTGTGGTGCCGCGGATGGCCGTCGTTCACGCCCTGGAACTGCGCCAGCGCGTCCTGATACTTGCCCTGGGAGTACAGGCACTCGCCGATCCAGTATTCGGCATTGGCCGCATAGCGCCCGTCGGGGTAGTGCTGGAGAAAGTCACGGAAAAGGCGGATGCCTTCATTCGTTCTTCCGGCAAGCGTGGCATTGAGGGCGGCCTTGTATGCCGCTTCTTCCCCGCGCGGAGAGGCCGCGCGCGGCGCCGGGGCCGGCGTCGCCACCTGAGCCGGAGCCGCGGCCGTTTGCGGGGTGGCTGCGGGCGCCGCGGGCTGCGGCTGCCCCACGGGCGGAAGACCGGGATGCTCTGGCGGCAGGGCGAGGCTGGAGGCGGGGATGGCGGGCACGGGAACGGCGGCGCCGGTCGCGGCGCTTGCGGTTTTTGCCGGTGCGGCCTGCGTTCCGGTGGTGGCCGGGGTCTGCGCGGCCGGCGGGAGATCAACGGGGGGCAGGGCTGCCGGAGCGGTCGCGCTCTGGGCGGCCAGGGTGCCGGACGGTCCGGCGACGGCTTCCGGATGACCAACGCTGCCGGTGGCGCCGACGGTTCGTTCCGTTTGGACCCGTTCCGTCTGGGCCCGCGCCGCTCTGGGGGCGGCAACAGGGGCCGGGATGGGCGTTGGCGCGGCCGCCGGGTCGATCATCCTGCCGATGGGGGGCGTTGCCGCGGCGCTTTGCGTGCCGGCAGCGGTCGCGGCGGGGGCGCCCTGCGCGGCCTGGTTGCGGGCGGCGGCCGCCTTGCGCGCCGAGGCAAGAAGCGCCTCAGCCCGGCTGTTGGGATGCGTTGCCCCGGCCACCGGGGCGGAACCTGCCGCAGGCGCCGCGGCCGCGGGGGGAACGCTTGGCGCTTGTGTCGGCGGCACAATGGGCACCACGGTCAGGGAGGTCTTTTTGCCGTTGCGGTTGCGGACCTCATAGACGCGGTTATTGAGTTGCGCCATCTGGGAATTGAGGGACGAGACGCTGGTTTCAAGATTTTTCAGGCGTTGCTCGTTTTCCCGCAGGAGCCGGGTGTTGGTTTCGCTCGTGGATTCGAGCTTGTGCACCTGGCCGTTGGAAGCACAGCCGAGCATGCCCAGAGTCAGCGCCATGACCGGGATCGTCAGGAAGTTTTTCATTTCCCCCTCCGGCTTTTTTGTGCCTCAAAGTGACGGATATTTCAAGGAGTCTTGCGGGACGGGCGTTTTTGGTGCAAGAAAGATGCGGTTCCGCCCCGCGCCGGGATGCGTTCCGGCGGGCGGCGGCCCGCAACCCGCAACCGCCGGCATGCGGCATGGGAGCCTTCGCGCATGAACGCCCTGGAACAGATCCTTTCCGCCTTTCCCCATCTGCGGACGGCAGTTGACGTCCTGAGCATCGTCATGCCGCTCGCCGCGCTCTTCGCTTTTGCCGGTATGGGGTTCATTTCGGCCACGGCGCGCATCCTCTCGGACACCAGGGGCAGGAGCTCCTTTGAAAAATGCGCGCGGCAGCTTGCCTTTCTGGGCATGATGCTCGGCTGGATACTGCTCGTGGGCGGCCGCGTCTGGCTGCACTTCACGCGGGGTGTCTATGTGCCGGGCAGCGTGAGCGCCTATTTTCTGGAAATGAGCTGGCTGCTCCTGAGCCTGGGCGTCATGCTGAACAGCGTGTATTATACGCTGTGGCGCGTGCTCAGGGAGCTGCCCATCCTGCATGCGACCATCGGCATGATCAGCGCCGCGCAAAGCAGTTTTGCCGTTGTCGTTGTCCTTGGCACGGCGCGTCTTCTGGCGGCCTTTGCCCATCCGCAGGCCGCGACCCCCGGCCTGCAGAATCTGCTGCCGGATGCCTTGTCCTCGCCGCTATGGACGGTCATGGCCTGCACCCCGCCCCTGCTGATTGCCATGCCCGCCGCCGCCGGCGCGCTCTGGCTGCCGCTCCGGCGCACGCGCGACGATTTCGGCCGCGATCACTACAATACCATGATCCCCTGGTGTGCCGCATGGGCGCGCAATGCCTGGACCGTGCTCTGGCTGATGCTCGTCGCGTTTACCGCCGTCCGGATCTCCCAGACCTGGGGCAGCGGGGGCTTCACCCTGCAGGATGCCGTTCTGGAAAGCGCGCGCCTTCTGCTCTGGCTCATTCCCGTCCTGCTCTGGACGCTGGTGCGGCGCAGCCCCGTGCCCCTGCGCCACAAGCCGACCCTTGTGGTGGCCCTGCTCATCGTCATGAGCTTCATGCTGCCGTACTATCTGGATCTCACGGCCTTTTAGCCGGCCGGGCTATTTTTTGTATTGCTTGCGCCATTCATCCAGAAAGAGCAGGCTGGTTTCCGCCTCATTGAGCGGGCCGGTGCGTCGGCGCAGCCTGTCCATGACATCCGCGAAGGCCGCGTGCGGCGGCAGCCCAAGCCCGGCGGTGAGCCGGGCCAGTTCCTCGCGCAACGGGGCGTCAAGGGCGGGTGTGGCTTCGTCCTCACGCTGTTCGTCCGGCCACGGGCCAAGCTGGCTCGCCATGGCTTCAAGCAGCGTTGTCATGCGCTGCTGGTAGGTGTGTTCGGCGAGCGCACGTTCCCGCGCGCGGCGCGCGTAGGCTTTCCGCTCCTGCGGATGGGCAAGGAAGTAGTCGATTTTCCTGTAGAATTCTTCCGGCGTTTCAAAGGTCGCCAGTTCGTCCGGGGCGAAGAGGTCATCCATGAGCGAGCGGCGGTCCACAAGCTGGAAGGCGCCCATGGCCGCCAGCTCGAAGGTGCGCGGATTGACGAAATCCCCATGGCTCACGAGGGCTTCCGCCGACACGCTGGAATGCAGGTTGAGATTCACCCTGGCCGCATTGTAGATCCTGACGCTTTCTTCCTCGCTGATGCGTTGGCCCTGACGCTGGATATTGCCCGCAAGCAGGGCTTCGCCCTCCCAGTCCGAACCCCAGATCTTGAAGTCCCGTCCGGCGAGCGGCCGGAAGG
>CAZNXQ010000115.1:1981-5089 GCA_964576895.1 uncultured Desulfovibrio sp. | reverse complement strand
CCCTGTGGCGCGGCGGGAAGAGGCCCGTATTTCCTCCGCCGATCCGGCAAAAACCCGTTGCCGGACGCATGCCGCCCCACGGAACACGCCGCCGCGGCACATGGCGCAACCGCACCGGGCAAAAGGCCCCGGCGTTTCCGGTTGCGGGCACGGCAGGTCTTCCGGCTCGATCCCCATGCTCCGGCCTTCCCGTTGCCAGTGGCGCGAAATGGAGCATGGTTGGCGGATCTCACGGCGGCGGGTCCGCTCCCGCATTGCACGGGATTCCCTCTTCAGGGGCGTGAGCCCCCTGGAGCCGCGCCCACAGCCCCTCCGGGCGGCGCGGCTGCCGTAACCTGCGGCAATGTATGCGCCCGCGCCGCGTCTGTCAATGAACAGCCGGGACGCGGCCGCGCGTCAGGCCGGCAGGCCCAGGTCGCGCAGCAGATTGTCCACGGCCATGGTGCCCATGAGGGCCACGGCCCCGGCCGTGGACGACGAGCAGTGCGAGCCCATGACCACATTGTCCAGCGTGTACCAGTCCGCCTCGGCGGCCGGCTCCTGCGCGAACACATCCAGGCCGGCGCCGTAGATGCGCCCCTCGCGCAGGGCCGTCAGCAGGGCGGCTTCATCCACCAGCCCGCCGCGCGCGGTATTGACGAGAATGGCGGTCTTTTTCATGGCGGCCAGCCGCCGCGCATCAATGATATTGCGCGTTTCGTCGTTGAGCAGGCAATGCAGGGTGATGAAGTCGCACTCGCGGCAAATGCGGTCGGCATCCGCGCGCTCGATGCCTTGGGCCACGGCAAAATCCTCATCCCACACGCTGTCACTGGCGAGCACGCGCATGTCAAAGCCCCTGGCCCGGCGCGCCACGCGCCGTCCGATGGCCCCCAGACCGATGATGCCGAGCGTCTTGCCATGCACGTCGATGGACGTGATCTTGCTCCAGTCGCGCTCCCGGCAGCGGCGGTCGATATGCGCCACACGGCGCGCCACGGCGAGCATGAGGGCAAAGGCGTAATCAGCCACGGCATCGCTGTTGGCCCCCAGCGTGCGCGAGACCCTGATGCCCCGCGTCTCGCAGGCGGCAAGGTCGATATTGTCAAGGCCCACGCCGTACTTGGCGATGGCCCTGAGCTTCGGCGCGGCGGCGAGGACTTCCGCATCCATAGGGTCAACGCCGAGGATGACGCCCTCGCACGGCGCCAGCAGCGTCTTCATGGCCGCCTTATCGAGGATGCCGCCCGTCTCGTTGCGGACGACCTCAAGCCCGGCATCCCTGAGACGGTCGAAAAGTTCCGGATTGGCCTTGCCGAACGAACGCGGCGTCACAAGCACCTTCACGGTCCACTCCTTTGGCTGCGCGCGCCGCCGTGACGGCGGCGGAATGCTCGCCCGAAACGACGGCGCACCTCCACACGTTCCTGAAAAAGCCGCGCCCTGTCAACCGCGGTGGCGTGCGGCAGGTGTTGCCGGGAGCGGGGCGCCTCCCCGGCGCCCCATCCTCAGAAAGAGATGAGGTATTTCAAATGGTTGCCGGGAATTTGCGCCTCTGGAACACTCCTTGAATATCCTGGGGGCGCAAGGAGTGGACCATGCAAATTCTGCCTACTGATCCCACACTGGGCTTTTTCGGAACTACGGGCACCTCCGCCGACAGCGGCACCAGCGACTTCATGCAGACCATGCAGAGCGCCATGGACGCCGTGCGCGAGGGAAGCGAGGTTTCCGTGAGCGCGGCCCTTGAGGCCGACGCCGAGGCGGGCCGCCCGCGCGTGGAAAGCCCCTATACGCGCAGCACCACGGACGGCGTGACCTATACGCTCAGCGAGGTCTGCTTCACCAAGCAGGAGCTGGCGGAACTGCGCGTCCAGCTGCTCAGGGAGGGCGCGCCGGAAGAAAGCCTGCGCCAGTTCGACATTCTCGCCGACCAGCCCGACGGCGCCACTCTTGCCCAGGTGCTGGCGAGCCTCACCGGCACAACCTCCACGCCCACCCTGAATGAAGACGACGAGCATGCCATCATCGCCCTGCTCGGCAAGATCGACCCCACGGGCGACCTCGCCCAGGACGTGCTTGCCAAAATGCGCGAGGGCAACGGCGAGGCGGCACTGGAGCTCATCAAGCAGGGCTTTGCCAGGCTCGACCCCGGCGCCACCATCGAAATCAGCGCCAGCGAGGCCCTGGCCCTGGGGCGCGGCCTTGGGCTGGACAACGGCAGTCTCATGGTCCTGGGCGCCAATTTCGGCGGCTTCGCGGCCCTGCGCGTGACCGCCGAACAGTTTGGCAATCTCATGGCCCCGGCCACCGACAAGCTCATGCAGGACAAGGCCAACCGGGAAAAGCTCGACGCGGCTCTGGAAAAGACGCTCAAGCCCGTCATCAGCAAGGCCCGCGACCGCATGGAAAAGGAAAAGGCCGCCGGCGAACGGCAAAGCCGCCGCGTGGAGCAAAGCCGCATCCTCATTGACCGCACCGTGCAGGAGCGCAGCCGGGACATCATCGACAGCACGCTGGACTCCGGCGCCGGAACTCAGGCGCGTGCCACGGACGCGGCCAGAGAAAGCGCGGCGGTGAGCCGCAAGCGCGACGGCAGCCAGAGCGCCATGGCGGGCAAGGCCGGAAAGGACCATAAGGACGAAAAGGCCGAGCGCCGCGACGCCGCCGACCGGACGGCAATGCCACGGGAGGCCGCCGACGGGCGGCAGGCCGCAACGGCCGAACGCGCGGAAGCCGCTTCCGCCCCGCGGCGCGAAGCGAACGGCGCCACGGAAAGCGCCGGACGCGCGGCCGCCGCCAATGCCGAAGCGGCCCGCAACGGCTCCCCCATGACGGGCGCGCGCGACACAGCGCGGAACGACGGCGCGGAAGACGCCCCGGCCCGCGAGAACAGGGACGGCAAAAATCAGGAATGGAACGAGCTGCTCGGCAAGGTGGAGGCACGCGCCACGGCGGCCACGCCGCAGACAACCACGGCGGCCAACGGCTCCTTCCTCTATTCCATGCTCCAGACCGGGCAAAATGTTCCCGATGCCGCCCCCGCGCAGGACATGGGCCAGATGCCCCAGATTTCCCGCCAGGTGGCGCAGCAGGTGGAACAGGGCATGCTCCAGGCCCTGCGCGACG
>CAZNXQ010000115.1:0-1881 GCA_964576895.1 uncultured Desulfovibrio sp. | reverse complement strand
ACCCTGGTGGCGCGCAACGGCGAGGTGAGCGCCCAGATCCGCTCCGAAAAGAGCGAGACCGCCGAAATGGTGAGCCGCCAGCTGGACGCCATCCGCATCAATCTTGAGCAGCAGGGCATCAAGGTCGACAAGATCGAGGTCCAGCTGGAAAATCCTGCCGACCAGGGCGGCTCCGACCTCTGGCAGGACCTCGGCCAGCACAACGCCAGGCAGGAAGAAGATGCCCGCCGGGAAGAGCTCGCCCGCTTCCGCAATCTCGCAACCGTGCGGAACAACAGCAGAAATTCTGAAGGGTCCGTTTTGGAACAGCCTGTGCATATTCCGGGTCAAACGGCAAGATATGCAGGGCAGGCCATGCACATAGTGGCATAAGCCTCCCGGAACGGAGAAGACCATGTCGAGCATCACGCAAGCCCTGAACCAGACCAACAACGAGTTCAATGCCGCCCTGTCCAAGCAGAAGGGCAGCAATCTGGACAAGGACTCGTTCATGCTCCTCCTGGTCACCCAGTTCAAGTATCAGGACCCGCTGAACCCGATGGAAGACAAGGAATTCATCGCCCAGATGGCGCAGTTCTCCAGCCTTGAACAGCTCATGAACCTGAACACGAGCATGGAAGGCCTGACCACCGCCACCAACAACCAGCAGATGATCAACGCCACGTCCTACATCGGCAAGCTCGTGAGCGTGGCCGGCAACACCATCGGCAAGGCCACGACCACCAACGCCGAGGGCAAGAAGGAAACCACCATCAGCACCTTCCGCTACGCCTTTGGCGACAACGTGGTCAAGGGCACCCTGAGCGTGAAGGACGCCAACGGCAACACCGTCTATACGGAAGATCTTGCCGGCAAGCAGGCGGGCACCACCTTCGAGTTCACCTGGAACGGCAAGATGGGCAACCTTCTGGACGCCCCGGACGGCGTGTACACCGTGTCGCTCGCCGCCTTCAACGCCAAGGGCGAGGCCGTGCTTTCCGATCAGGTGGTGGACGCCACGGTGACGGGCGTGGTCAACAACGAAGGCACGGTCTATCTCGGCATGGACGGCGGCCAGCTGCTCGCCCTCGCCAATGTGCGCCAGGTCACCACGCCCAAGGTCAAGGAAACGACCGACGACACCACGGGCGACGAAGGCAACAAGGACGAGGAAAACAAGGACGAAGGTTCCGGTTCGGGCGAAGGCTCCGGCAAGTCCTCCGGCCAAACGCCCGACAGCGGCGAGACGGATCAGGCCAAGGCCGCGTAAACGACAGCTATCCCGGCGGTTCACCGCCACAAGATAACCAAACCGCGCTACTATCCCAACGGCGCACACAGTTCAAACGGAGGAAGTCATGGGTCTTTCAGCCAGCATGTGGACCAGCGTTTCGGGCCTGCTCGCTCACGGCAACAAGATGAACGTTGTGGGCAACAATATCGCCAACGTCAGCACCATCGGCTTCAAGAGCCAGCGCATGGACTTCAACGACTATCTGTACATCAACGGCGGCTCCACCAGCGGCCCGGTGCAGATCGGCGCGGGCGTGGCCACCTACGCGGTGCTGGGCGACTTTTCGCAGGGCTCGCTGGAATCCACCAATTCCGTCACTGACGTGGCCATCGACGGCGAAGGCTTTTTCAAGGTGCGCAAGCCCAATACGGACCAGATGTACTACACCCGCGCGGGCGACTTCTACTTCAACGCCGACCGCCAGCTCCAGAACCCCGAAGGCTACCGCCTCCAGGGCTGGAAGGTGGACAACTCCACGCGCCTGACCTTCAAGAGCGAGTCCATCAACCTGGGCAAGGACAAGACCAACGAGTCCGCCTTTGTGGGCACGGGCACGCCGCAGGACATCGTGCTGGATTCCTGGTATCTGGAGCCGCAGCGCACCACCA
>CAZNXQ010000114.1:0-5094 GCA_964576895.1 uncultured Desulfovibrio sp. | reverse complement strand
GCCGTTCCGCCGTGCGCGCGGTCACCTGCCACGCCAGGAGGGCGAGCGGCAAAAAGCAGAAAAGAAAGGCATAGGAGCTGAACAGCATGGCAGTTCCGCCTGTGCGTCAAAGCGGCGTCCGGGGTCCGGGGCGCCGCCCTCCTTCCCCGGCGCTGCGGCTTCAGGGGCGTTGCGCGCCCAGAGGGAAGAAATCCTCCGCCGCCACGCGGAAAATGATGCCCGATCCCGGCTCCGCAAGGCAGGGCGCGGAGCGCACGGCCGCAAAAATGGCCGGCGCCGCGTCATTGGCCGCGAGCACCAGGAGGACTTCCTTTTCCGGCACGATGGTGATGCCGAAAAAGCCGGCATCTTCTTCCGTGCCTGTGCCGCGCGCCTTGAGGATGGTGCCGCCCCCGGCCCCGGCGGCGCGCGCGGCGGCCATGAGGTCATCCGCGTAGCCCGCGTTGACGATGGCGAAGATGAGCTGATGCCCTGTGCTGTGCTTCATGGTCTCTCCCTGGGGGCGGGCGTCCGCCGCCGGCGCGGGCGCCTGGGCCTGCCAGGCGTTGCGGACAACAGCGGTGACGTCAAGGACAATGCCGATGCCCGTGGTCTTGCGGCAGATCTCCGGCGAGGCGCGCAACGCGCCGATGATGCCCGGCATGTCCCCTTCCGGCGCGAGGACGAACACGAGTTCCTTTTCCGTGTCCGCCAGGCAGAGCAGTTGCAGCAGGCGGTTCCCCACCGCGCCGCGCCCGGTGAGGATGCTGCCGCCGAGCGCGCCGGCCCGCCGGGCCACTCGCGCCACCCGGTCGCCCGCGCCGTGGCGCACCACGATGACGAGGAGCTTGCCGCCGACCGGCGCCATGGGTTCATTCCGCATGCGTGCCCTCCCCGGCCGCCGGGACCGTTACCGCCGGGCGGCCGGAAGCCGCGGGCCGCCGCAACGCGCGTCCGTAAAGGATGCCGAGCGCCTGGATGGCGATGAGCGGCGTCATGGCGATGAGCGCGATGACGCCGAAGGCATCGGTGATGGGATTGCCGCCCAGGCCGCCGGAAGCGCCCAGGGTGAAGGCCAGGATGAAGGTCGAGGCCATGGGGCCGGAAGCCACGCCCCCCGAATCGAAGGCAATGGCCGTGAACATGGGCGGGCACACGAAGGTGAGGCCGAGCGCCAGGGCATAGCCGGGCAGGAGAAAGAACCAGAGGCTCAGGCCCCCGGCCACGCGGAACATGGCAAGCCCCACGGCGCAGGCCACGCCGATGCAGAGCGTGACGAGGATGACCCGGCTGCGGATGCTGCCGCCGGAGACCTCTTCCACCTGGGCCGTCAGCACCCAGACCGCCGGCTCGGCCAGCACGGCCAGAGCGCCGAGCGCCACGCCCGTGCCCACCAGCAGCCAGGCGGGATGCGTCACCGCGATGAGCCTGCCCAGGGCGCTGCCGGCGGGGATGAAGCCGCCCTTGACGCCCACGAAAAAGCAGACAAGGCCAAGAAAGGTGTAGATCAGCCCCATGATGACGCGCACAAGGCGAAAGCGCGTCATCCTCCTGAGCAGGAAAAGACGAAAGACGGCGAACAGGCCCACCAGCGGGGCCAGGGCCATGCCCACCTCGGCCGCCGTCTCCGGCACCAGGGCGAGAAAATGCCCCCACAGGCCGCTCCCCTGCGGTCCGGCAACGGCCTGGGCCGCGCCGCCTCCGCCCGTATGCAGCATGCCGAGCAGGAGGATGGAGAGCACCGGCCCGATGGAGGCAAGGCCGATGAGGCCGAAACTGTCATCCCGGCCGTCCCCGCCGCGCACCGCCGCCACACCCACGCCCAGGGCCATGATGAACGGCACGGTCATGGGGCCGGTGGTGGCGCCCCCGGCATCAAAGGCCACGCCGAGAAAGGCCGGAGAGGTGAACGCCGCGCAGGCGAAAATGAGACCGTAAAACCCCAGGAGCAGCAGGCGCAGGGAAATCTGGAAAACGATGCGCCCCAGCGCCACGGCCACGAAAATGCCCACGCCCACGGCGATCATGCCCACGAGGACGAGATGGGAGATGCCGGGGTCCACCGCCGAAACCTGCTGGGCGAGCACATGGACGTCCGGCTCGGCCACGGTGATGAAAAAGCCGATGACAAAGCCCGCCCCCAGCAGCAGGGGCAGGTTGCGCCGGGAGGTGAGGGCCGAACCCGCGCGCTGCCCCACGGGCACCACGCCGATTTCCGCGCCGAGGAGAAAGACGGCGAGCCCACAGATGAGGAGGACGCCCCCGGCGAGGAAACGGCCCAGCTCCGCGCCGAGGGGCGCGGCCGTGAAATGGAGCAGCCAGACCACAGCCATGACGGGGATGACCGAAGTTGCCGCTTCTTTCAGTTTTTCCAGCAGGATCACGCGCGCTCCTCGCGTTCCGGGCGGGCCCTTGTTATCCTTGTTGTGTAGGGAAAATCGGGCGCAAGGTCAAGGCGGGGCGCCCCGGCTTGCCATTCACCGGCCAAGGGGGCATACTTCCGCAGCTCTCCGCCCCGCTGCGGAAATTTTCCTTCCAGCAAGGCGCGTCGGCAACGCAAAAGCAGCACAACGTCTTCTCAAAGGACGCCCATGAAGCCCATCACCCTCCAGCGACGGCCCCGCGCCAGAAAATCGCTCTGGCGCGAATACGCGGAAGCCCTCGCCGTGGCCCTGGTCCTGGCCCTGGTCATCCGCACCTTTGTGGTCCAGGCCTTCAAGATCCCCTCGGAATCCATGCTTCAGACCCTTCTCGTGGGCGATCACCTGCTGGCAAGCAAGTTCGCCTACGGCATCAAGATCCCCTTCACGGACATCACCCTCTACAAGGGTGATGAACCCGCCCGCGGCGACATCATCATCTTCCGCTATCCCAATGACCCAAGCGTGGACTACATCAAGCGCATCATCGGCGTGCCCGGCGATGTCATCGAGGTGCGCGACAAGCAGCTCTACCGCAACGGCCAGCCCGTCAGGGAGAGCTACATCCGCCATACGGACCCCACGGGCCGCGAACCCCTGCGCGACAACTATGCGCCGGTCACCGTGCCGCCGGGCAAGTACTTCGTCATGGGCGACAATCGCGACAACTCGCTGGATTCGCGCTTCTGGGGCTTTGTGGACAGAAGCGCCATCAAGGCCAAGGCCTGGCGCATCTACTGGTCCTGGGGCGGTCTTGACGACATCCGCTGGTCGCGCATCGGCAAAAAGCTCCTCTAGGCCCGCGACAGCATGATCGTCCGGCTCCTCAGCGGCGGCCTCTCCGGGGTGGACGCCTACCCTGTGGAAGTGGAGGTGGACTACGCCCGCCAGGGCCTGCCCGGCTTCAGTCTGGTGGGCCTGCCGGAAACCGAGGTGCGCGAATCGCGCGACCGCGTCTTTGCCGCGCTCAGGGCCGCCGGCTTCCGCCTCGCGCCGGGCCGCATCACCGTCAATCTGGCCCCGGCCGGGCAGCGCAAATCCGGCGCGGGCTACGATCTCCCCCTGGCGCTCGGCCTGCTGGCCGCCGCCGGGCTCGTGCCGCCGGAACGCGCCCAGCGCCATGTCTTCACCGGTGAGCTTTCCCTTTCAGGCGCGCTCAGGCCGGTACGCGGCGTTCTGCCACTGGCGCTGCTGGCCCGCGAACAGCACCATGCCGGGCGTGTGGACGGTCTGGTGGTGCCGCCGGGCAATGCCGCCGAGGCCGCGGTGGTGGCGGGGCTGCCCGTGTTCGCGCCGGAAAGCCTTGCCGCGTGCGCGGCCTTTCTCGCCGGAGAGGCTTCCCTCGCGGAGGCGCGCTCAGGCCCCTCCCCCGCCCGTGTGCCGCCCCCGCCCGCCGACGCGCCGGACTTCGCCGACGTCAAGGGACAGGAAGCGGCCAAGCGCGCCCTGGAGATCGCCGCCGCCGGCGGCCACAATATCCTGCTGGCGGGCCCTCCGGGCAGCGGCAAGACCATGCTCGCCCGGCGCCTGCCCGGCATCCTGCCGCCGCTCTCCTTCGAGGAGGCGCTGGACGTGACGCGCATTTACAGCGTGGCGGGCCTGCTGCCGCCCCAATCGGGCCTTGCGCGCGAGCGCCCCTTCCGCGCGCCGCACCATACGGTTTCGGACGTGGCCCTGGTGGGCGGCGGCCGCACACCGCGCCCCGGCGAGGTGAGCCTGGCCCACAGGGGCGTCCTCTTTCTCGACGAACTGCCGGAATTTCCGCGCGCCGCGCTGGAGGCGCTGCGCCAGCCGCTGGAGGATGGCATGGTCACCGTCTCGCGCGCGGCGGGCAGCGTGACCTATCCGGCGGCCTTCATGCTGGCGGCGGCCATGAACCCCTGCCCCTGCGGCCACTACGGCGACCCCGGCCACGCCTGTTCCTGCCGCCCGGAGGAAGTGGCCCGGTATCGGCGCAGGCTCTCCGGCCCGTTGCTGGACCGCATCGACCTCCATGTGGATGCGCCCCGGGTGAGCTATGCCGAATTCCGGCCCGGCGGCGCCGCCGCGCCGGAACGCTGGAGCACGGCCGCCATGCGCGGGCGCGTGCTCGCGGCGCGGGAGATGCAGGAGCGCCGCAATGCCCCCCCGGCCGCGGAAAGCCCGGGCGCAGGGGCAGGCCGGGCGGAGGCGCCCCGCACCAATGCCGCTCTTTCCGGGCGCGAGCTTGAACGGCGTTGCGCCCTGAACGAAGCCGGCCACGCCCTCATGGAAGCGGCCGTGAGCCGTCTCGGCCTGTCGGCGCGCGCCTGCACGCGCATCCTGCGCGTGGCCCGCACCGTCGCCGACCTGGACGGCGCCGCGGCCATCGGCGAGGCCCATCTCGCCGAAGCCGTCGGCCTGCGCCTGCTGGACCGGGAAGCCGGCCGCAGGGGATGACGCCGGGACGTTCCTCCGGCCGGCCCTTCCGCCGCGCCGGGACGCTTGCGCGCCGCCGTTTTTTCACGTAATCGCTTGTGCTGGAGAGCGTCCTGGTGAAACACCGTCCGTTCCTCCCGCGCGCGGCGCCGGACGCCCCCGCACGACGCGGCCGTCCGCCCGCGTCCCGCGTTTCGCCGACAGAATCGTGTCAAGGACAGGAGCATGAACATCCAGCCCAAAAGCAAGCATATCCCCCGCGCCACCATCCAGCGCCTTGCCATCTATGTGCAGGTGC
>CAZNXQ010000113.1:0-5098 GCA_964576895.1 uncultured Desulfovibrio sp. | reverse complement strand
TCAACGATATTGCCGCACACATTGCACTTATACACTTCAAGCCTTTTGGTCATACTTCCTCTCCGGGTAGAGTCATTTTCAGGGAGCTTGCCGGAGCGCGGATGCGCCAGCACAGGGGCGGGACGCAGCCGGTGCGTTCCGGAGGGGGAGCAACGGGCCATGGGGCGGGCTCCTCCCGGTCGAGGGGGATTATGTCGGAAACCGGGGCGCTTGTAAAGACGCTTGTCACCGCTGGCGCGGGGGAGAGCTCCCGCTTTTGCGGCGCACGCCCAGCACATTGGGCAGGAGCGCCTTGAGGTTGCCCGTCACCAGAAGCGAGGGCGCATGCACGCCCCCCAGCTCGCGCCGCAACGAGTGGGAGCGCACCAGAAGCCCGGCCTGCGCCCCGCCTTCCACATACATGACCGTACGCACATCCAGCGGCAGGTGCAGCAGTTGCTGGGCAAAGGCATAGGCCTCCACCGGGGTGCGGCTGTGGAGGAAGAGGATCCTGCCCGCGCCGTCCTGCGCCACGGCGGAAATGGAGTAGAGCGGGCCGCCGGGGCTCCAGAGGATGCGCCGGTCGGCATTGATCATCCGGTAATTCTGGATGACGAGGTCATAATGCGCGATGCGCTCCTTCCAGTCCGGGGCATCGCGATCCACAATGGCGGCGGCGGGCAGGCCGTCGCTGTCGGGCCCGGCAACAAAGAAGGCGCCGAACCGTTCCACCAGGCGGGGATTGTTGATATGCCCCGCGCCGCGCATGTAGCCGGTGCTCGTGGCGCCGTCCGGCAGGTACATGCTGGCGTTGATGGCGGCCACAAGATCCCGCTCCCGCGCCCAGGCATCCAGAGCGCGCGGGCCCTGCCCGTCGGCGGAACTGGCGCAGAGCAGAAAGTCGAACCGCTCCGGCTCGATGCGCAGCACGGTGAGCCGGAACTCCGCGCCTTCAAGCCGGAATTCGCCAAAATCCAGCCCCGGTTCCAGCGGGAGCCATTGCGCGCCGCCCTGCGCGTCGATGCCGACCTTGTCCCTGCCGGGGTCGGTCCTGCCCTTGGGGCCGGCCGGGGCGCGCGCCGGTTCGGCCCTGAGCGCGGGCGCGGCGGCAGTGTCCGGGGCGGCGGGAGCCGCGGGGACGTCGAGGCCCCTGTCGGCGCGGAGGGCTTCCGCGGCGGCGCGGGGCGCGTCAGCGGGGATGCCCGCGCTGGCCGCGTTGAACGGCGAGGGGCCTGCCAGAAGCAACAGGCACAGCGCGCACACCCCCCAAGGGTGGCGGATGGCGCCAGTGCCCGCAGGGGACCGGCGGCATGGCGAAGTCTGACTTGTGCGGCGGTACATGACGTTGGGGGCGCCTCCTGCAGGAGGCCGCGCGAAACGCGCGACGCTGCGGAGTGCTCCTTGTCTTTTTTAAGTCGTGGACATCGCTTTGGCAAGGTTGAAGGCGACGCACAGTTGACATATCAATATATCTTGATATAGGAATACCAGTGAATGGCAACGCCGCGCGCCAGGCATTTCCGCGGGCCGGCGGTGAACCCCCAGGAAACGGGCCGCCGGCACGCGCCGTGGTGCCGGGCCGGCCCACTGCAAGGAGCGACCCATGCGTATTGGCACACTGATCCGTCAGGCGGAGCGCCCGTTCTTTTCCCTGGAATTTTTTCCGCCGGCGGAGGAAGGCCAGCTCCCCGCCTTTTACGCCACTGTGGAGGAGCTGCGCGCGCTCCGGCCGCTCTTTGTCTCCGTGACCTACGGCGCGGGCGGCTCCAGGCAGCGGAATACACTTGCCGTCACCGCCGAGCTGACCCGGCGCGGGTTCACGACCATGGCCCACCTGACCTGCGTGGGCGCGCAGCCGGAGGACATCGCCGCTTTTCTGCATGCGTTGCGCGCGCATGGCGTGGATAATGTGCTTGCCCTGCGCGGCGATCCCCCCAGGGGAACCTCGTGGGAAAGCGCCTGCGGCTCCTTCCGCCATACGGTGGAGCTGGTGCGTTTTATCCGCCAGTGCGAGCCGGACATGGGCATCGGCGTTGCCGCCTATCCCGCGCCGCATCCGGAATCCGCCACCTTTGCCCTGGATCGCCGCCATACCGCGGAAAAACTGGCCGCGGGCGCCGATTTTGCCATCACCCAGCTCTTTTTTGACGTGCGGGAATATGAGGCATTGGTGGAGGGGCTGCGCGCGCGCGGCGTGGATGTGCCGGTCATTCCCGGCATCCTGCCCATCCAGAGCCTGGATTCGCTGCGGCGCGTGCTTGCACTCTGCGGCGCCAACATTCCGGGCAAGCTCTATCTGGAGCTGGAAGAAGCCCATGCCAGGGGGGGCACCGAGGCCGTGCGCGACGCCGGGCTGGCCTTTGCCCTGCGCCAGATCCGCCGTCTGATCGACATGGGCGCGCCCGGCATCCATCTCTACACGCTGAACAGGAAGGACATGTGCTGCCGCATCGCGGCGGAAGCGCGCTTTTAGCGCATTAATTTCATTGCGAAAACGCTCTGATCGCCCCGGCGTCGCGTCTTGACCGGCGGCGGCGAGGCTCGTAGGCTGTGCGGATGGGGATCGAAAAACGCCACCGTCCGCTTCTGGCCGCCATCTGCGCGTCTCTGTTCTGCATGCCGTTCATGCTTGCCGGGGTCAATGCGGTGCTCCCCGCCATCGGGGAAAGCCTGGATGCCAGCGCCCGCCAGCTGGGCCTGATCGGCGCGTTCTATTCGCTGGGTCTTGCCGTGTTCCAGCTGGCGTCCGGCAGTCTGGGCGATATTTTCGGCCGCCGCCGCATCTTCCTGCTCGGCATCGCCATCTTTGCCGTGGCCGGGGCCGCGCTCGGCTTTGTGCGCTCGGCGCCACTCTTCATTGCCCTGCGCCTGCTTCAGGGACTTGGCGGGGCCATGTTCAACGGCAGCGGCCTGGCCCTGCTGGCCTCGGCGGCTCCGCCGGAAGAGCGGGCCGCCTACCTCGGCATCAGCGGTGCCGCCGTCTACGCCGGCATTGCCTGCGGACCGCCCCTCGCCGGCCTTGTGGCGGGCACGCTTGGCTGGCGCTGGCTCTTCTGGGGCAATGCCCTGGCCTTTGCGGGCGTCTTTCTGCTGATGAAATGCACCGTGCGGCAGGAATGGCGCACCGCCGAGGGCCAGCCCTTTGACCTGACGGGCTGCGCCATCTACGGCTGCGCCATGATCGCGCTCACTTTCGGCGCCTCGGAGCTGGCGGAATGGCCGGCGCTTGCCTGGAGCCTTCTTGCCGCCTTTGCCGCCCTGCTCGTGCTGTTCTGCCTGCGGGAGCTCAGGAGCCGCTATCCCATTCTGGACATACGCCTGCTTGCGCGCAACCGGGTGTTCGCGCTCTCATCACTGGCGGCATTCGTCAATTACAGTTCCTATTTCGGCATGCTGTTTTTCTTCAGCCTCTATCTTCAGGTGGGGCGCGGGCTGGGCGTGGAGGAGGCGGGCCTTGTTCTTGCGTTCCAGTCCGCGGTGCAGGCCCTAACCACGCCGTTGGCCGCCAGGCTCTGCAAAAGCTGGCAGCCGGGCCATGTGAGCGCTGTGGGCGTGGCGCTGTGCGGGCTTGGTCTGGCGGCGGCGGCCTTTGTGGACCTCGGTTCGTCGTTCGTGCTGGTTTTTGTGGTACAGGCCCTGCTCGGCGCGGGCATCAGCCTTTTTGCCCTGCCCAATACCGCCATCATCCTGGAAAGCGCGGGGCAGGAGCATGTGGGGCAGGCGGCGGGACTTACCGGGGCCGTGCGCACGGCCGGCCAGCTCTGCAACATGGTGATCATCACCCTGACGCTGGGCTTTTTCCTCGGCAATGCGCCGGTGGGACCGGAGACCCTGGAAGGCTTCATGCGCTGCATGCGGGTGGATCTGATCATTTTCTGCCTCTGCAATCTGGGGGCCGTCGGCTGCGTGCTCGCGCGCAACAGGAATTGAGTTTTTCTTGTATTTCAGTCTGTTGTATGCAATATTGCGTGTGGAGCGCAAAAAGAATAAAAAAAGTCTAAAGTTTCGCCGGGCATGGCCGTAAAGAGCAGCAGGATGGTGCCCTCATGGCTGATATGCACACCCTGCAAATGCGGATCATGCTCCAGTGCTATGAGCAGCAACTGCTGGCGGCGCGCCGTCTTGCCCGGTTCCGCGTGAAGCGGCGCCTGGCCGAAGGGCTGAAGCCGCAGGACCCCGATCCATCCGTCAATCGCCGTGCCTTTGTGGAAAAAGTGGCACGGGAATTGTATGATACCCTCATATTCACGGGGAGTTCCAACCCCGTGGTGGAGGAGATCCGCGCGGAACTCAGCCAGGCCGTGGGCCTGGAAGTGGAGTTCACCTATCCGCCGGGGGCGCGGCTCCGCATTGTGGCCAGCGGCCCGGACGGGCAGCGGCCCCTCAGCGCGGAGGAAGAACGGCGTGCCCGGCATGCCCTGTGGCGCATCACGCGCCAGAAAGTTGACCAGAGCATGCTGGAACGGCCGGAACGGCGCGAAACCGCCTTCTGACGCCCCGTTTCCGCGGGGCGCAGAAGCGGCCGAAAAGCAAGATACCCGGCGCGGGGCCTGCCCCTGCCCAAGGAGCAATAGCATGGAAATCCATAATGCCGGTATGGGCTACCCCCTCCTTGATCCTTACGGCAACACCGCGGCTTCCGGCGTGGACAAAGGCGGCGAAACCGCTGCCGTTCGCCCGAAAACGGCCGACGACGGCGCTTCCGGCGGAGACACCATCAGCGTTTCGCGCGATGCCCTCCTGCTCACGGAGGCGCGCCGCACGGCCCAGAATACGCCGGATGTGCGCGCCGACCGCGTGGAGGAGCTCCGCGCCCAGGTGGCCAATGGCACCTATACGGTTGACGCCCGCGTCCTTGCCGAAAATCTTGTGCGGGAGGAGCCTTCCCTGTTCCGCATCGTCTGACGCCCATCGTCCTGGAACCGGTCGGCGCAGGCCGCCCGGAGCACGGGCCGTTCCTTCGGGGGCGGCCCTTTTCATGTGGCTCTGTCATACAATACAGTTGAGAGATATTCCTTGAGTCCGTCTGGAGCGCAGCGACAGACGGGTGCTGGTGCCGGAAGAATCCTAGATAGTGTCGTCAATTTACTTTTAATTTTTGCGATGGTCTGCTATCCTC
>CAZNXQ010000112.1:0-5162 GCA_964576895.1 uncultured Desulfovibrio sp. | reverse complement strand
TGCAAATGGTCAAGAGCCTGCCCCGGCTCCAGGAAATCAGGACGCCGCAGGCCGCCTCCGCGCCGAATACGCGTCCAGACCGCGTTCCGGACGTGAAATGAATGGAGTTGATGAGATATTCCACGTTCCGTCTGGAGCGGAGCGACAGACGGATGCTGGTGCCGGAAGGATCCTAAAAAATAAGCTCCTTCGGCGCTGGCAAGGAAGAGAAAAATTTTCGCGGGGAGTGTACTCAGGTACTCGACCAAGAAAATTTTTTTCTGACGCAGCCAGCGCCGAAGGAGCTGTTTTTGACGGATAATTTCGGCAATGCCCACACGACACAGGCGCGTCGTCAACTCAAAAGTACAATAACGCCATTTTCAATCAAAAAAATGCTCCAATAGCCTGCGACAACAAGGAAACGCCATGACAGCACCGCTGACCAGTTCGCTTCCGAAACGGCTTGCCGGTAAACTTCACGTCGGCTGCATCGGCTGCGGCCGCATGGGCGGGGCCATCCTCTTCGGGCTGGCCGCGCGCAGGCTCCCCGGCCTTACGCTGTGCGGCTACAATCGCAGCCCGAAAAAAATGGAGCCCCTGGCGGCGCTGGGCGTGGAGGTCATGCCCGGCATCCCGGAGCTTGCCGCCGGGGCCGACCTCCTCATCCTCGCGGTCAAGCCGTATCAGGTGGCCGACGTGCTGGCGGCCGCGCGCGGGCACCTGAAGCCGGGAAGTCTCGTGCTTTCCGTGGCCGCGGGCGTGAGCCTCGACCGGATCGCGGAGGGCGTGGGCGACGGCGTGGCCGTGGCCCGCTGCATGCCCACCACCACGGCCCTGGTGGGCAAGGGCATTTTCGCCTTCTGCTTCGCTCCCGGCGCCCATGTGGAGGAATGGCGCACACCGCTGCTTGAGCTTTTCGGGCAGCTCGGCCTCTGCCTGGAACTGCCCGAAGAAAAATTCACGGACTTTTCCGCCCTCATCGGCGCTGGGCCCGCCTATGTGTTCGCCATGATGCAGGGGCTCGTCCAGGCGGGCGTGACCCTGGGCTTTCCGCACGCCGAGTCCCGGCGCATGGTCGGTGAGCTCTTTGCCGGCTGCGCGGCTCTGGCCGATGCCGGAACGACGCCGCTCATGCAGTTGCGCGACGATGTGTGCTCGCCCGGCGGCCTGACCATCGCCGGCGTCAACGTGCTGGACCGCGCGGGCCTTTCGGGCCTCCTGGTGGACGCGGTGCTGGCCGCGCGGGAACGCGGCCGCGAAATGGAGCGCTGATCCCCTGCGGGACAGCAAAAACGAAATCGTGGAACAGCGCCAACGAGGAACGCCCCGCCAGAGACTGACGGGGCGTTGTTTCCTCCTGTCGGCGTGCGGCTCAGGCCGCGCCCCGGCAAATATCCAGAAAATAGCGGTGAAAGCGCGTGTCCGGCGTCAGTTCGGGATGGAAGGAGGTGGCGAGCACGCGGTCCTGGCGCACGGCCACGGCGCGTTCCGCGCCGTCCATCTCCACCCTGGCAAGGACGCGCACTTCCGGGCCCGTGGCAAGGATGACCGGCGCGCGGATAAAGACCGCCGGCAACGGCTCCGCGCCCAGTTCGGGGATGGCCAGATCCGCCTCAAAGCTGTCCACCTGGCGGCCGAAGGCGTTGCGCCGCACCGTGGCGTCCAGGATGCCCAGCCGCGGCTGCTCCGAGCCCTCGATGTTCCGGCAGAGCAGGATCAGCCCCGCGCAGCTGCCGTAGACCGGCATGCCCTCGCGGATGCGCGCCCGCAGCGGTTCCAGCATTTCCAGATCCGTCAGGAGCTTGCCCATGGTCGTGCTTTCGCCGCCGGGGATGACCATGGCGTCAATGCCCGCCATATCCCGGAGCTGGCGCACCTCGCGCGTGGCCGCGCCCAGGCGGGTCAGGGCGGCCACATGCTCGCGGAAGGCCCCCTGAAGAGCGAGCACGCCCACCAGGGGGTTCTTCTCTGTGGTCATGGTCTACCAGCCCCGTTCCTGCATGCGCTGTTCTTCCGGGATCTGGGAGATCTCGATGCCCACCATGGGCTCGCCCAGATCGCGGGAGATCTCGGCCAGCAGCGCGTAATCCTTGTAGTTGGTCACGGCCTGGACAATGGCCTTGGCGCGCTTGGCCGGGTCGCCGGACTTGAAGATGCCCGACCCCACGAAAACGCCGTCGCAGCCGAGCTGCATCATCAGGGCCGCATCCGCCGGGGTGGCGATGCCGCCGGCCGCGAAATTCACCACCGGCAGGCGTCCCTGCTCGCGCACGATGTAGCAGAGCTCCAGCGGGGCGCCGCATTCCTTGGCGAAGTTGGGCACTTCGGCTTCGGGCAGGGCGCAGAGCATGCGGATCTCGTCCATGACCATGCGGCAGTGGCGCACGGCCTCCACCACGTTGCCGGTGCCGGGCTCGCCCTTGGTGCGGATCATGGCCGCGCCCTCGGCGATGCGGCGCAGGGCTTCGCCCAGGTTGCGGCAGCCGCAGACAAAGGGCACCGTGAACTTCTGCTTGTCGATATGGTAACGGTCATCGGCCGGAGTGAGCACTTCGCTCTCGTCGATATAATCCACGCCCAGGGCCTCAAGGATGCGCGCCTCCACAAAGTGGCCGATGCGCGCCTTGGCCATGACCGGAATGCTCACCACCTCCATGATCCGCTTGACGATGGTGGGGTCAGCCATGCGGGCCACGCCGCCGGCGGCGCGGATATCGGCGGGAACGCGCTCCAGCGCCATGACGGCGCACGCACCCGCGTCTTCCGCGATTTTCGCCTGCTCCGGAGTGGTGACGTCCATGATGACGCCGCCCTTGAGCATTTCGGCCAGACCAGTCTTGAGACGGATGGTGCCACGTTCCCCATGTTCGCCGTTCTTCATCGCTCATGCTCCCTTATGCGCCTGAAGGCATGCAGCGGCGCGAGAGCCTGTGCCCGCGCCGCGCGTTTAACGGTACGGCCGCGCCCGAACGCGGCCGGAAATGAACAAAGCGCGCCCCCCGGCGCGTATGCGGCGGTTATATGCAATAATCCCCCCACTGACAAGGGTATGGCCGGGGGGAAAGAGGGGGGAGAACGGGGCGGCCGGCGGAAACGACGGCCCGTGTGTGGCCGCTCCGGGGCGCGGCATGGGCATGTCCGCACGCCGTCGTCACCGGGGCCCCGGTTTGACAGGCATTCTTTTCCGGGGCTATAGTCCTGCATATGAGGAAAAGGCATCCCCCCGAAGGGCACTGCCGGCGCGCAGAGGCGTCGGCCCGCCAGCGGAACTTCCGGGGGGTCAGGGCCGCGGGCGCGGCCCGCGCGGCATGACCGCGCAGCCTCATAACGCCAACCAAGGAAGCATCATGAAGTATCTGCGCTGGCTTTCCATCGGGACGGCGCTCGCGCTCTGCCTGTGCATCGCCGCCCCTTTCACCGCGCATGCGGCTTCAACCTCCGTCCAGACCAAGAGCCGAAAGGCATCCGCCCAAAAGCAGGGCAAGGCCGCCAAAAAAACGGCCTCCCGCGCAAAAGGCAAACGGCACGCCAAAAAAAGCGTGAAAAGCGGCAAGGCGCGCCAGACAGTGGCAAAAAACAGCGCCGCCGATCGTGACCTCTGGCTCAAACGCGCCCAGCAGGGCGAACTGCTTTCCGGCAAGGCATCCTGGTACGGCCCCGATTTCCACAACAAGGCCACGGCAAGCGGCCTTTCCTATGATATGTACACGTTCACGGCCGCTCACCGCACCCTGCCCATGGGCACGGTCGTCAAGGTCACGGATCAGGACAACGGCAAGAGTGTCATGGTCTGCGTGACGGACCGCGGCCCCTTTGTGCGCGGCAGGATCATCGACCTCTCCTATGCCGCGGCCCAGCAGATCAACCTGGGCAAGCGCGGCGTGGGCCGGGTGGACCTTGAGGTGGTGAGCGACGAAACGGGAACGCCGCTCAAGGCGGATCAGGCCTATTTCATCCGCTACGGCGCCCACGGAGGCGCCAGCAAGGTGGGCCCGTTCCGTGCCTTCGCGGACGCGGCCGCCATGCACGAGGCCCTGCTCCAGGCGCATCCCGAAGCCGAGGTGGTTCTGGACAGCGCGCGCTGACAGGGCCGGTCCGGCAGCAGGACTCCACAGGCCACTGTTCCGGTGTGCGCCGGGGCAGTGGCCTTTTTTCGGCGTGTCCCGTACCGGGGACGCGCAACCGGCAGGGATGCCGCACCGTCTTCCGGACGGCACGGAGGTCAGATGGGCATTATCTACGGACTGCTCTCTTCCGCCGCCTTCGGGCTTATCCCGCTGTTTTCCCTGCCGCTGCTGCGCGCCGGCATTTCCGTGCAGACAGCGCTGGTCTACCGCTTCACCATCGCGGCGCTCGTGCTCTGGTGTCTGCTGCGCCTCAAGGGCGAACGTTTCGCCCTGCGCGGCATCGACGTGTGCAAGCTCGCCGGCCTGAGCGTCTGCTATATGCTGGCCGTGCTCTTTTTCTTTGAGTCCTTCGGGCACCTGCCCAGCGGCATCGCGGCCACCATCCAGTTTCTCTATCCCGTCATGGTCATGCTGATCATGGTCGTGGTTTTCCACGAGCGCTTTTACTGGCGCATCGGGATGGCGGTGGTTCTCGCCGCCATCGGCGTGGGGCTGCTCAGCGCCGGAGGGCCGCAGACAGGCGCCGCCACCGTGAGCGCTACGGGCGTCTGCCTCGCCCTGCTGGCGGGCTTTACCAACGGGCTCTATATCATCGGCATCCAGGTGGCGCGCATCCCTAGTATCAACGGTCTGGTCATGACATTCTACGTCATGGCCTTCGGCGCCGTCATTTCCCTGGGCGACGGCCTTGCGCGGGGCTCGCTCCAATGGATCGACACCGGGCCGGAAGCGGCCTCGGCCGTCCTGCTTGCGCTGGTGACGGCGGTGTTCTCCAATCTCACGCTCATTCTCGCCATCAAGCGCATCGGCTCCACGCTGACCTCGGTGCTGGGCGTCATGGAACCGCTCACGGCCGTGAGCGTGGGCGTTCTCGTGTTCGGCGAGCCATTCACCGCGTCGCTCGCCGGCGGTGTGGCGCTCATTGCGGGCGCCGTCCTGCTGGTCATGCTCGGTGCACGCACGCGGAGCCAGGGCGACGGTCATGCGGGGAAAATGGCCTAGAGCGTTTTCGCAATGAAATTGCGTAAACGCTCTGGCGGCTGCGGGAGCAGA
>CAZNXQ010000111.1:0-5182 GCA_964576895.1 uncultured Desulfovibrio sp. | reverse complement strand
GCACATCATCCCGGCGGACATGGTGGTTTTTGCCACGCCCATGTATTATTTCGGCATTTCCGCGCAACTCAAGGCCGTCATCGACCGTTTCTACGCCATCAACGGCAGGATCCACGTGCCCAAGCGCGCGGCGCTGCTCATGACCTATGCCAACACGGCGCCCGGCCAGGCCGCGCCCATTGCCGCGCACTATGATGTCCTGCTGGACTATCTCGGCTGGCGCGACGCGGGCCGCGTCATCGCGCCCGGCGTCTGGACCGAGGGCTCGGTGCGGGACACGCCCTATCCGGAACAGGCATACCGGCTGGGCGCCGGACTGCGCGGCTGAGGCGCCCCGCCGGGCCCTTCGCCTGCGCCGGGGCGGGCTGATGCCGGGGGAGGGATCTGCACTCTTGTCAAACAGGGCCGATGAACCTATCTTCCAAACGCGCCGGGCCGCGAAAGAACGCGGCACCGGCAGCAAGCCAAAGGAGAAACTTCCATGAATGAAAAGGTCGCGGCCCTGCTCAAGGATCAGGTCAACAAGGAATTCTATTCCGCCTATCTGTATCTGGCGTTTTCCAATTACTATTACGGCGTGAGCCTGGACGGCTTCGGGCACTGGTTTGAGGTGCAGGCCCGCGAGGAGCAGGAACATGCCATGAAGATCCTCAAGTATCTTCAGGACAATAACGAAAAGGTGACGCTGGAGACCATTGCCGCGCCCAACGTGAGCTTTTCGGACAACAAGGCGCCGCTCACGGCCGCGCTCAAGCACGAGCAGTACGTCACCTCGCTCATCAACGCCATTTACCGTGAGGCCCGTCAGTGCGACGACTTCCGCACCTGCCAGTTCCTTGACTGGTTCATCGCCGAGCAGGGCGAGGAAGAAAAGAACACCAGCGACCTCATTGCCAAGTTCGAGCTGTTCGGCTCCGACACCAAGGGCCTCTATCTGCTCAATGCCGAGCTGAACGGCCGCGCCGACACCTCGGCGACGGCGGAGGCGTAAGGGCCTTCGGCGGCGAACGGCACGTTCGCGGGGCATTCTCTCACAACGCCGTTGCGGCGGGATCCTCCGGGGACCCGCCGCAACGGCGTTTTTTGTGGCGTTGGCGCATCCGCGGGGCGGCGGCGCGCGTTCAGGCGCCGTGCTTTTCGCGCAGCTTGCGTTCCATGCGATTCATGAGGATGGGCGAGAGCAGGCCCACCACGCACAGCGCGATGAGCGCCCAGCACAAAGGCGTGGAAAAGAGAATGGACGGGTCGCCGTCGCTGAGCATGAGCGAGCGCCGCAGGCCCTTCTCGCCGATGGGGCCGAGGATCAGCCCCAGCACGATGGCGGTGGCATTCATGTCGAACTTGCGCACCAGATAGCCGATGCCGCCGAAGATGAGCATGATGGCCACTTCCACCACATTGTTGTGGATGGCGTAGGAGCCCACCACGCAGAGCAGGAAGATGGAGGGGATGAGAATGGCGTCCGACAGGCGCGCGATGTGGGCAAAGCCCTTGCAGCCGAGCATGCCGATGCCGAGCATGAAGAACTGGACCAGCACGAAGCCCGCGAAAAAGGTATAGGTCATGCCCGCATAGGTGGTGAAGAGCTCCGGTCCTGGCTGGAGGCCGTGGATGATGAGGCCGCCCATGAGCACCGCCGTGACCGATTCACCGGGAATGCCCAGGGTGAGCATGGGTATGAGCGAACCGCCCGTGACGGCGTTGTTGGCGGCTTCGGAGCCGGCCACGCCCTCGATGGAACCCTTGCCGAACTCTTCCTTGGTCTTGGAAAAGCGCCGCGCCTCGTTGTAGCCGATGAAGCAGGCGATGGACGCGCCCGCGCCCGGCAGGATGCCGACGATATTGCCGATGATCCAGGAACGGATGATGGTGGGCGAGATTTTTTTCACCTCTGCCTTGCTCAGGCCGAACCTGTCCTTGAACTTTGCGGCTGCGGGCCGGCCCTGGATACGTTTTTCCGCCAGGATGAGCATCTGGGACATGGAAAACAGGCCAATGAGCGCGCAGGTGACGTCCACGCCGTTATAGAGGGTGCTCTGGCCGAACATGAAGCGGGGCACGCCTTCCATGGGGTCCATGCCCACGGTGGAAATGAGCAGGCCGAGCACGCCGGACATGAGCCCCTTGAGCATGGATTTGGACGACACGCCCGCGATGATGGTCAGGCCGAAAAGCGAAAGCCAGAAATATTCCGGGCTCTTGAATTTCATGGCCAGCTGGGCCAGCGGCGGCGAGAAGAAATAGAGCGAGATGCAGCTCAGAAGGCCGCCGCAGAAGGAGGCGAAACAGGCCACGGTAAGCGCCTTGGCCGCCTGGCCGCGCAGGGTGAGCTGGTAGCCTTCGATGGCCGTTGCCGCCGAGGCGGGCGTGCCGGGCGTGTGAATGAGGATGGCGCTGATGGAGCCGCCGAAAATGGCCCCGCAATAGATGCCGCCGAGGATGATGAGGCCGGTGGCCGGGTCCATGCCAAAGGTGACCGGCAACAGCAGGGCCACACCCATGGCGGCGGAGAGGCCCGGCAGGCAGCCGATGGTCACGCCCACGGCCGTTGCCGCGGCCATGAGCACAAGATTGAGGGGGCTCAAGGCTTGCAGGAAGCCGGTGCCCATGAGCGCCAGAGTGTCCATGCGTCGTCCTTGGAGGTATGGCGTTGCGGAAAGGGGGGCCGCGGATCAGCCGAAGAGGATGCCGCGCGGCAGGGGCACCTTGAGAAACAGGGTGAACACCGCGTAGATGAGCGCGCCAAGCACCGCGAGCGTGATGCCCATATGCAGGGGCGGCACGCGCAGCCGCCACATGACCGCGAGCATGTAGACGAGCCCGGCCGGATAAAAGCCCACAAAGTGCATGAGCGCGAGATAGGCCACCGAGGCAATGACGATGAAGATAAACTGGCCGGGGAGGAAATTGGCGAAGATTTCGGGCAGGTCATTGACCAGGGCGCGCCGCGCGCCGGCTGCCGCGTGTTCGCCTCCGGGGGCGTCCTGCGCCGCCCGGTCGCCGAAAAGGCGCCAGAGGCGCGTCGCGAGATACAGCGTATTGAGCAGGGCGAGGCCGCCGATGAGGCAGAGCGGATAGACCTGGGCCGCGGCCTTGAGCCTGAGCGTCATGGTGAGGAAGAGCAGGCAGGTGGCATAGATGATGGCCACGATGCCGATGTCGGAGCGTGTCATGCGGTGCTCCCGGTGTTTGGCGCGGTCTGCTGTTCAACAGGCGCTGCTGCCCGCGCGGGCGGCAGCCGGAGCGGACAGGCAGCGGCCCGGACGGGAGCGGGCGCTCCCGTCCGGGTGGCGGCAAACGGCTACTTCTTGTCGTAGAGCTTGGAAACCACGTCCTTGCAGAAGGCTTCCTGCTGGGCAATAAGGTCGGCGTAGGCCTTGTTGTCCTTGAAATCCATGCTCAGGCCGGCCTTCTTGTGCGCGGCGATATTTTCGGGGTCTTCCATGGTCTTGCGGAAGGCGTCCACATAGAAGGCGATGATTTCCGGCGGGGTGCCCTTGGGGGCCACCAGGCCGCGCGCGGCGCCGTACCACTTGTCATAATAGCCCTGTTCGCCCAGGGTGGGCACGTCCGGCAGCTCAGGCAGGCGCTTTTCGGAAAAAACGCCGAGCACGCGCAGTTCGGGCTTGTCGCCCTTGATGAGCTGGGCCACATCGGCCACCTTGGCGCAGGAGAAATCCACCTCGCCCTGACGCAGGGCAAGGAGCTGGTCGGCCGTGCCGCCGTAGGGGATGGCCTTGTAGTCAAAGCCCGCGCTCTTGGCGAGCAGCTGCGCGGCGGTGTGGTTGGAGGCTTCCACGCCGTTGGTGGAGGCGCGGTAGGTGGGCTTGGCCTTGCAGGCGTCCACCAGGTCCTTGAGGCTCTTCCACGGGCTGTCGGCCTTGACCACCACCACGCCGGTCTCGGAAAGATGGTTGGCAATGGGCACCACGTCGGCCACGCTGAAGGTGGAGTCGGGCAGGGTGGCCAGGGTGGTGAAGGTGGGCAGGTTGATGAAGCCGATGGTCTGGCCGTCGGGTTTGGCGTTGACAAGCTGCGTCCAGCCGATCTTGCCGTCCGCGCCGGGCAGGTTGTTGATCACCAGGGTCTTGCCCACATGCTTTTCCGCCTCGGAGGCGAGGAGACGCGCGCCCGTGTCCGTGCCGGAACCGGCCTTGTAGGCCACGATGACCGTCACGTCGCCGGACGGGGTCCAGGCCGCGGCCGTTGCCAGAACCGGGCTGAGCAGCAGGGCAAGGGCGAGCAGGACGAGACATTTTTTCATGGAGGACCCTCCCGGAAAAAAGTGGCGAATCCGACGCCGGACGCCGTGCCCGGCGCGACTTGGTGCAATCCCGTTGATTCTCCTGCATCTTTGCCGTTTTGGCAAGCGTCTCCGGCGGCCGCCGGACGGGCGCGGCGGGAAACGGGCGGCGGCTGTGACGCGGGGCGCCCCCCCGCGCCCCGGATGTTGAGAAACGGGATAATTGTCTCTTCTCGAAAATTCCCGAAAACGTGGGGGGGGGCCTTCCACTGTCCGCCCGGAGCGAAGCGCAGGGCGGGGGCTGTCGCCGGAGGGATCCGAAAAAATAAGAATTTTTTGCGCCGGCAAGGAAGTGGGCGATTTTTGGAGGGAGTGTACTTAAGTACATGACCGACAAAAATCGTCCAGTGACGAAGACGGCACAAAAAGGGCTGTTTTTGACGGATGACTTCGGCATGGCGGAAAGCCGCCACTTCCCGCATCAGGCGTGGGGCTGTCGCCCCGCGTCAGGAACCCTGTCCGTTGCCGCGGCGCAGCCGTTCCCGGAGCGGGCGCAGGGCCATGGCCAGAAGCTCCGGAGCGAACAGCCGCGCCAGGGGCAGCGCCACCAGCGCAAAGGCCGCGCCGCTGGCGGCCAGGGCCACGCAGGCGGTCGGAAACGGCGGCAGCGGCAGTTGGGCATGGCAGGCCTCCGCCGCGAACCACGCGGCCCCGGCTGCCGGGACCGAGCAGATGAGGCAGCGGGCGGCCAGGGCGGCCAGACCGTCGAACGCCGCCGTGCCGTGGCGGCGCGCCCATATCCAGAGGAGCCAGAGCACATAGGCGCTCACGCTCAGGCCGGAAAGGACGGCCACGGCCCAGGCGCCGTGCGGCACGGCAATGCGGGAATAGAGCGGCAGGCAGACAAGGGTCACGGCCGTGCCCGTGAGGGCCGGGGTC
>CAZNXQ010000110.1:0-5250 GCA_964576895.1 uncultured Desulfovibrio sp. | reverse complement strand
TCCAGCCCGTCACGGCCTCGATGCGGCGCACGCCGGCGGCCACGCCGCTTTCCGCAACGATGAGGAAGAGCCCGGCCTCGCCCGTGCGGGCGAGATGCGTGCCGCCGCAAAGCTCCACGGATTCGGGCGCCTCGCCCTCGCGGCCCACGCTGAGCACGCGCACCACGTCGCCGTATTTTTCGCTGAAGAGCGCCATGGCGCCGGCGGCCAGGGCCTCGTCACGCGGCATCTCGCGCGCCAGGACCGGCACATCGGCCATGATGGCGCGATTGACGTCGCGCTCCACCGCCGCCAGTTCCTCCTGCGTGAGCGCCGCCAGATGCGAAAAGTCGAAACGCAGGCGCTGCCCGTCCACCAGGGAACCGGCCTGCTTGACATGCTCGCCCAGCACGCGGCGCAGGGCCGCATGCAGCAAATGGGTGCAGGTGTGGTTGCGGGCCGTGGCCGCGCGCTGATCCGCGTCCACGCGCAGGTCCGCTTCCTGATCGGCATGGAGTTCGCCGCGCGTGACCGTGATCCGCTGCACGATGCAGCGCCCGGCCTTGAGCACGCCGTCCACCCGCGCCTCCCCCGTGGGCGTGGCGATGACGCCCGCGTCCGACGCCTGACCGCCGGACTCGGCATAGAACGGCGTGCGGCCGGCCACCAGAAAGCCGGCGCCGCCTTCGCCGATGCTCGCGGCGGGCGCGCCGCCCGCGTCCAGCAGGGCGAGGACGGGGCTGTGCGCCTCAAGGGTCTCGTAGCCCACAAAGGCGCTTTCCAGCCGCTCGCCCAGGGTTTTGAGCGAGGCCATGAGCTCATTCTCGCCACCCTGGCCGAACAGGCCCTCGGCCTTCTGGTTGGCGCGGGCGCGCTCGCGCTGCTCGCGCATGAGCGCGGCAAAACCCTCGGCATCGGCGGCGAAGCCGCGCTTTTCCGCCACGTCATTCACGATGTCCAGCGGGAAACCGTAGGTATCGTAGAGGCGGAAGCAGACCTCGCCGGGAATGACGCGCTCGCCCCGCGCCGCCAGCCGCGCCAGTTCCTCCTCCAGCAGGCGCAGGCCGTTGCCCAGGGTCTGGGCGAAGCGCCGTTCCTCCTCATGCACGGCGCGGGCGATGAAATCCGCGTGCCGGACGAGTTCGGGATAGGCCTCGCCCATGACTTCCGTGACCTTGCGCGCCACCGCGTGCAGGAACGGCTCCTCCACGCCTATGAGCGTGGCGAAGCGCAGGGCGCGGCGGATGAGGCGGCGCAGCACATAGCCCCGGCTCTCGTTGGAGGGCAGGACGCCCTCGGCGATGAGAAAGGCCGCGGCGCGGCTGTGGTCGGCAATGACGCGCAGGGCCGTGTCCACGTCGTTGGTGTCCGGCGCGCTGGCGCTGTAGGTCACGCCCGCGCGGGCCGCCGCGAACTGGATGATCTCCTGGAACAGGTCGCAATCAAAGTTGGAGCGCCTGCCCTGACAGACCGCCGCGATGCGCTCAAGGCCCATGCCCGTGTCGATATTGGGCGCGGCCAGCGGGGCGCGGCTGCCGTCCTTCGCCTGGTCGAACTGGGTGAAGACCAGGTTCCAGATCTCCAGAAAGCGGTCGCAGTCGCACGAGCCTATGCCGCACTCCGGCCCGCAGGCCATGTCCTCGCCCTGGTCGATATAGATTTCCGAGCAGGGGCCGCAAGGGCCGGTATCGCCCATGGTCCAGAAATTGTCCTTCTCGCCCATGCGCACGATGCGCGCGTCCGGAAGGCCCGCCACCTCCTTCCAGATGGCCGCGGCTTCGTCATCCTCGCGGAAGACCGTGACCCAGAGGCGCTCGCGCGGAAGTTCCAGTTCCTTTGTGACGAATTCCCACGCCCAGGTGATGGCCTCGCGCTTGAAATAGTCGCCAAAGGAAAAATTGCCGAGCATCTCGAAAAACGTGTGATGGCGCGCGGTGCGGCCCACGTTTTCCAGGTCGTTGTGCTTGCCTGAGACGCGCAGGCACTTCTGGCAGGAGGCCGCGCGGGTGTAGGCGGCCTTTTCCTCGCCGAGAAAGAGCCCCTTGAACTGCACCATGCCCGCGTTGGTGAAGAGCAGGCTCGGATCCTGCGGCGGGATGAGCGGGCCGGAGGGCACCACCGTATGTCCGTGGCGCTGGAAGAACTCAAGATAGCGGCGGCGGATTTCCTGTGCGGTCAGCATATGGGCTCCATCCGTGGGACGCCCGGCGCGCGGTCGCGCCGGGGCTGAATCCTGCGGCTAATCAAATTCGGGGGCCGTGCCCTCGTCCATATCCTCGGCGGTGGGCGTGAACTCCCTGGGATGCAGCCCAAGGAACTCCACCACCTTGGCCTCGATGGCGTTGCGCAGGTCCGGGTTCTCGTCCAGCAGGGCGCGGACCTTCTCGCGGCCCTGGCCCAGCTTTTCCGCGCCAAAGGCAAACCACGAACCGCTCTGCTCGATGATCTTGGCCTCGATGCCGAGGTCCAGCAGCTCGCCGGAACGGGAAATGCCCTGGCCGTAGAGGATATCGAACATGGCGATGCGGAACGGCGGCGCCACCTTGTTCTTGACCACCTTGACCTTGGTGCGCGAGCCGAAGGCCTCGTCCTTGTCCTTGAGCGTCTGGATGCGGCGGATGTCCATGCGCACCGAGGAATAGAACTTGAGCGCGTTGCCGCCGGTGGTGGTTTCCGGGCTGCCGTAGCCCGTGACGCCGATCTTCATGCGGATCTGGTTGATGAAGATGACCGAGGTGCGCGATTTGTGGATGGTGCCCGTGAGGCGGCGCATGGCATGGGACATGAGGCGCGCGTGGCCGCCCACCTGCGTCTCGCCGAGGTCGCCCTCCAGCTCCGCCTGGGGGATGAGCGCCGCCACCGAGTCGATGACCACAAGGTCCACCGCGCCGGAGCGCACGAGCATGTCCGCGATGTCCAGGGCCTGCTCGCCGTAATCCGGCTGCGAAATGAGCAGCTCGTCCGTGTTCACGCCCAGGCGGCGGGCATAGGCCACGTCCAGCGCGTGCTCGGCGTCCACAAAGGCGCAGGTGCCGCCCAGTTTCTGGCATTCGGCGATGATGTGCAGGGTGAGCGTCGTCTTGCCCGATGATTCGGGGCCGAAGATCTCGGTCACGCGCCCGCGCGGGATGCCGCCCACGCCCAGGGCGAGGTCAAGCCCGATGGAGCCGGTGGGGATGACGGGCACATCCACCTGGATGTCGTCGGAAAGTTTCATCACCGCGCCCTTGCCGTACTTGCGCTCAATGGTGGTGAGCGCGGTGGAGAGGGCTTCGGCGCGGGCGGCCTCAGGACTGGTGGCCGGTTTCTTGGCCATGGTCAACTCCGGATGTCGGTGAAAGAGAGTTCCCGGCGCGAAAATCCGCCTGCCGGGAAACGACGCATCCTAGCAGAGCGGGCGCCGCATGGCAAATGCGCGCGCCATGGGCACACCCGCATGGCGGCGGCAGGGAGCGGAAAAGGATCCCCCCCTGCGGGCAGGCCCGGCGAACGGGACGCCGCGGCCCGAACCGCCTGGCGCTGGCGGGGCGGAGCCGGGGCGCGCGGCCCTTGCAATCCGCAGGGATACCGCTACAAGGGAATGGCCGGCACGCGCTGCCGACGTTCCGGAGGCGAAATGCACAAAAACCCCGAAGCCCCCTCCCTGCCGCGCCGCCTGGGGCGCTTCCTCAGGCGCCAATGGCCGCTTGTGGTCTTTGCGGCCATAACTCTCGGCGCCCACGCCTTCTATCTTTTTTGTGGGAAAAGCAGCTACGATTGGAGGATCGGCGCGACAGGCATTGTCTGCTCCGGAGTTTTGTTAAAAAAATTTCATAGTGAACGTTGTTGGCGTATCTATCTGGTTCCGGTATTTGCCCTGTTTCTTTTTGATTTTCTGAGTGAATTTTCCAACTTCATTCTTGAGCTTCGCGGGTTTTTCCTGGGGAAAGAGTATTTTTCCGCACAGATTGGAACGGCATGTATTTCCGCCATCGCTTCATTGCCCTTTATTCCCTTTTTCTTTCATAAATTTTCACCTGTCAAAGCATTCCTCCTTATCCCTCTCATCTCCTTTTTCATGATGCTCGCACTGACGCCACTTATAGGCATTTCCTTTATCAGCTATGCAGGATTAATGTTCCTGCTTGGCATTGCCACTTCATGAGGCGCCGTGGCATGGAGACCTGTCGGGCTGCCATGGCACCGCCGGACTTCATGGCAGGACAAGCGGACGCTCCCGCGTTTCATAACTGGCGGCAAGCCGGAGCACTTCAGCAACATAATGCTGACAGTTATACTTCTTCACATCATATCGTCTCAGCTTTCGGGAAGGATTTTCCCGGAACGCGGCCAGAGCCCTTTCTTGCCACCGGCGTTCAAGCTCATCCCGTGCGCGGTCAATATACTCTTTGCGCAGTTTGACCGGTTCTGCTACATAACGGCCAAGTGCGCTTTCCTCTTCAATCATGAGGGTGTTCTGTCCTTTGCTCAGTCCGAAGTTGCTGCCATCATTTCCTATAAACTGGACATGTTCAGCATGGAAGTCGAATGGATTCATATCCCAATCATGATCCGCTTGATAAAGTTTTGTACCTCCAGGCATATCCAAAGGTCGTATGGCTATCTGATAGTATGGCTCCATTGAAACCGAATCCGGTCTCCATGGCTCGGCGTCATAATGCCCATCAGATGCACGGCGCCGCATGATCTCCGCCACGCTGGGGAGTTCGCCCCGGCTGTCGCGTCGCGGCACCCAGTCGGGAATGGACGCATGGAGCAGGGCTTTCGGCCTGCGCTCGCCGGCTCCGGGCCTGGCCTGCGCCGCAACCGGCGCGCCGAGGAGCGTCCTGTATCCTGTGCCGGGTGTGCCGTGCTTTGCGCCAAAGGGATGACTGATGCCAAGATGCCCGTTGCTGCCATGACCGTGCTGCGGCATGGACGCCTCCTTGTCCGAAAACGGACTGTTTTGGAGGAGCATAGCAGATGCGCCGCATGCGGTAAGAGTGAAACCCTTCACTACCACGAACGCCGCATCCGGTGCCGACATTTCGGCGCCGGACACGCCATTTCAGGAATTTTCGGCAAAAATTCGCTGCGATTTCAGCGGAGTATAGCAATTCTCGGCTGAAAAATCCCCATGATTTCCAGTCAATCCAGTATGTTACGGCATAGTTTGGTACTGCCGGGCATCCGCGGCGTTCCCTCCTCTAACGGGAAGGACCGCTCGCCGGAGTGTATTGCCTTTTCCCCCTGATATGACTAAAAACCTGCATCGGAACTCCCGCACCGCCG
>CAZNXQ010000109.1:0-5327 GCA_964576895.1 uncultured Desulfovibrio sp. | reverse complement strand
TTGAATACAAGGTTGCTGCTGGGGGTCACAGAACAGCAGATATGCCTGCTCAAAGAGGAAGATGTGCACGATGAGCCGCGTGACAACGATTTTCAGGGGATCATGGATCAAGCCCGCCGTGGCGTTGCTGACAGTGGCGACCCTGCCGGGCCTGCTGCCTGAAGCCGCCTTCGCCGCCCAGGATCTCACGCTGCCCACCATGTCCCTCACGCTTGCCGGCGGCGCGCCCGAACCCGGCAAGGTCTCGGTCCTGCTGGAGATCCTTTTCCTGCTCACCGTGCTTTCCGTGGCCCCGGCCATCATGCTCACGGTCACGAGTTTCACGCGCATCATCATCGTCTTCAGCTTTTTGCGGCAGGCCATGGGCGTCCAGCAGTTGCCGCCCACGCAGATCCTCGCCAGCCTCGCCATTTTCATGACGGTGGTGATCATGTTTCCGGTGGGCAAGCGCATCAACGACGAGGCCCTTCAGCCCTATCTCAACGAGCAGATCGACTATAAGGTGGCTCTGGACAGGGCGCAGATCCCCCTGCGGAACTTCATGTTCAAGCATACCAGGGAAAAGGATCTCTCGGTCTTCTATTCCATTTCGCAAATGGAGCTGCCCCGCAACAAGGATGAAGTGCCGACCATGATGCTCGCCGCGGCCTATGTCATCAGCGAGCTCAAGACCGCCTTCACCATCGGCTTTCTGATCTATATTCCCTTTCTTGTCATGGATATGGTCGTTTCCAGCGTCCTGCTCGCCATGGGCATGATGATGCTGCCGCCCATGATGGTTTCCATGCCGTTCAAGCTCCTCCTGTTTGTCATGGTGGACGGCTGGAACCTGCTGGTGGGTTCGCTGGTGAACAGTTTTCTGTTGTAGGGGGAGGAGAAGATGTCGCCTGATTTTGTCATCGGTTTCGGAAGGCAGGCCATCGAGCTCTGCCTGATGATGGCGCTGCCCATGCTCGGCGTGGGCCTCGGCGTGGGCGTGGTGGTGAGCATTATCCAGGCCGCCACCCAGATCCAGGAACAGACCCTGACCTTCATCCCCAAGATCGTCTGCATGTTCATCGCCCTGCTGCTGGCGCTGCCCTGGCTCATGGAGCGCATGACCACTTTCACGCGGGAAGTGTTCATCAATATCCCCGCCTATGTGCAATAGGGATTTTCCGAGGGCTTCGCGCGGCGCATGGAGTTTTTATGTCCTACAAGTCCTGCACCAGAATACGCGAAGGGTTCAATTTTTACCGGAGCGGAAAGATCACCGCCTGTTGTCTCCAGATCAGTCCGGACCTGGAGCTCGCGCATATTGACGATGCGGATCTCCCGGAAAAGATATTGGTCAATCAGACGCGCCTTCGCATGCGCCATAAGTTGAATGATGCCCCGAAGGTTTGCCGCACCTGTTCGGCGTTCGGCGACCATGACTGGGACAGCTCTCCGGCCCATGGGCCCTTCTTCAACATAAGCCTCAATCATTACAAGAAATGCAATCTGCGATGCGTCCATTGCGGGTACCGCAGGCATGATGACGGGGAGCGGGATACGCCACATGAGAAGGTGTTTGCCGCCATCCATAAATGTATCTCGGCGGGGATATGTGTCCCCAGGCCCTTCCTGGAAGTTGGCGGCGGCGAGCCGAGCCTGGCGAAAGGGTTGGAAAACATCATGCAGCATGCCCTTGAGAATGGCTGGCAGGCGCTCATTAATTCCAACGGGGCGAAATTCTCCCAGGTATTCGCCAATGGCGTCAATGCCGATCTCTTCAGCCTGCTGCTGACGCCCGATGCCGGCAGCCGGGAAACCTATGCGCGCATCAAGGGCGTGGACAATTTCGAGAACACCTGGCGCAATATCGGGCGCTACATGGCCGCAACCTCCGGAAAAGCCCGTGTCAAGTTTATCCTTGAGGAGGGCAATAAAAACGATATTCCCGCCATGATCGAGACATCCCGCAAGCATGGGGTAAAAACGCTTGTGCTTTCTCTGGATATGAATGTTCCCGTTGGCAGCTATTCGGAATATATCGAGAAAGCAAAAGAGTTTTGCAAGTTGGCCAACCGGAACGGTATCTCCGTAATGCGCGGGGCATTTTTACCGCTTTTTTAACGAAACTCCCAGCGGCGGCTCCAGCGGTCATGGTCGGCACGGCCGCCAGGGGGCTCTTCCCCAGCTGCAATCTCCGCCAATCCACGTCTTGCGCCCCTCCAGGGCGCTTTTTTGTTGGCGCAAAAACTGCGTAACAGAAGATATTGGATAGTGAAGTGTATGGAAAAATCTAGAAATTATTTATACTTTCTTTTGAATCAATCTCTGAAAAAATCCTTTTGGCCTCATGGAAGCATATGTTTTTTTATTTCATTGTCTTTCAGGGTATTGGCACTCCGTCCTTCAGATTTACCTGTTGCCCCACTATAGTTTCCCTGCCATTTACCGAACAGAATCATGTCCGTGGTAGTGCGCGGCGGCCAATCCCAGAAGGATGGCCCCGGCCTGCGCCACATTGAGCGAGTCGAAATCCCGCGCAAACGGAATGTGGAGGAACGCGCCGCACCGTTTGGCAACGCCGGGCCGCAGCCCCTTGTCCTCGTTGCCGAGCACGAGCACCGCCGGAAGCCGCAACGGCGTGGTGAAGGCGTCCGCGCACAGGGCCATGCCCCGTGCGGCCCCTTCAGGGGTTGCGGCGGCGCCCGCGCCGGTGCCGTAGACGGCAAGGCCGGCCTCCTCGGCGCTGTCGAGGGCGTGGGCCAGGTTGGTCACCTGGGCCACGGGCAGGCGCTCCAGGGCACCCGCAGCCGTGCGCCGCGCCGCGGGCCCCAGATAGGCGCTGTTGTGCCGCGGCAGGAGAAGCCCGGCGCCTCCCAGCGCATAGAGGGTGCGGCAGAGCGTGCCCACATTGCCGGGGTCCTGCACCTGGTCGAGTGCCAGCAGAAGCGGCAGCGGCGCGGCGGGGACGGATTCGAGCAGGCGCTCAAGGCCGATGAATTCCGTGGCCGCGAGGCGCGCCGCCACGCCCTGGTGCGTCACGCCATGGCCCCGGCGAGAACGGCCGCAAAGGCGGTCAAGGGCTGCGGCATCCGCAGGGGTGCAGCGGATACCGTGGAGGCGGCAAAGGCGGCGAACTTCCTCGGCATCAGGGGTGTTCAGGCCTTTGCGGCAAAATACCTGGCTGACGCGGTGCGGCGTTGCGGCCAGAAGCTCCAGCACGGGCTTCATGCCCGGCAGGAGCAGATCCGCGTCCGCCGCCTCGTTCCCAGTGTCGACGGTCTGATGCCCGCGACTGGCGGTGCTGTTCGGCATGGAGGCTCCACAAGGTTTGCCCCGGCGCCCTCTGGTATGGGAGCGGCGCATGCACGGGGATTTCCGGGTTTCTACGCATCTTTGTTCCAGATGGCAAGAAACCTGGCATGACAGGGAGAGCGGTCCGGTCGCATGGCCTCACTGCATTGCATTCGGGATTTGACGTTATTTCTGCCGGGGAGCGGAAACATGCACTACAGAAAGAATCGGTGGCTTCAGCCGGGGCTCCTGCTGCTTGCCCTGAGCGTCCTCTGCCTGGCGCTGACCGGATGCGGGGCGCGCAAGAGCGCATCGCCGGAGGTCTCCATGCCGGGCGTCATCGTGCCGGAAACGGGCGGAGACCCGCTGACCCATACGGAGGTGGCCGCTCTCAAGTCCACCGGGCATATCGACAGGGATGTGCCCGATCACGCCATGGAGGATGTGGCGCTCCAGTATAAATATTTCCTGCGCAAGGGGCGTCAGACCATGTGCTCGTTTTCCAAACGTTCGGAACAGTATCTGGACTACGCGCGCCAGGTGTTCCGTTCACGCGGGATGCCCGAAGAGCTTGCCAATCTCGCCATTGTGGAAAGCGGCTACCGGCCGGACGCCAGGTCTCCGGCAGGCGCGGCCGGAGCATGGCAGTTCATGCCCGGCACGGGGACGCTCTATGGCCTTCAGCAGGACTGGTGGACGGACGAGCGTCTGGACCCGTACAAAGCCACCGAAGCGGCGGCGGACTATCTCCAGAAACTCCATAATGACTTTGGCGACTGGCCCACGGCCATTGCGGCCTATAACGCGGGCGAAGGCAAGATGAGCCGGGCCAAGCTGGGCACGGGCGGACGCAATTTTTTTGAAGTCAAGGCGCTGAATCACACGCTGGACGAAAAGACCCAGTTGCGGGAGGAAACCAAGCAGTATGTGCCGCGTTTCATGGCCGTGACCAAGATCATGCGCAATCTGCCCCAGCTCGGCTTTGAGCCCATCCAGCCGGAAAAGGCGCCGGGCGTGGTTCGCCTCACCGCCCGGCCGGGCACGGATCTCACCGCCTTTTCCAGAGCCTGCAACCTGAGCTGGCCGGAATTTGTCAGTTACAACAGGCACCATAAACGGCGCATCACCTGCACGGACCGCTGCACCTTCGTCTATGTGCCCGCGCGTTCGCAAAAACTGGCGGAACAGTATCTGTGCACCGCGCAGCCGGCCAGCTATGCGGGCTGGGGGCCGGTCACGGTGGCAAGCTCGGCTGATTCGTGGGAAAAGCTCAGCCGCCGCGCCAATGTGCCCGTGGCGCGCCTCAAGGCCGTCAATCCGGATATGGGGCGCCTCAAGGCCGGGCAGACCATCCTGGCGCCCAGGGGGGTCAGCATGTCGCGCGCGGCCGTGGCCGCCCTGGACGGGAAAACCGGGAAACGCGCAAAAGCGAAAACCACTGCCGCCAGAGAGCCGGTCAAGGGGCGCCCGGAAAGCGGCGCGCGAAGCCGCGACAGTGGAAAGACGGTCGCCCGTGGCGGCACGCACACGCTCCAGGCCAATGAAACGCTCTACGCCGTGGCCAGAAAATACAATGTCAGCGTGGCGGCCCTGCAGGAACATAACGATATCGACAATCCCGGCAAGGTGCGGCAGGGGCATGTCCTTCGCATTCCCCCCGCCGGCGCGCAACAGCGGAAAAATTCCCCGGTCACGGGGGGCGCCAGCGGCAGCATCGGCAAAAAACGCGCGCGCAAGACCACATATACGGTCCAGGCCAACGACAGCCTCTGGAAAATCGCGCGCAAATACAACGTCAGCGTGGAAGATCTCAAACGCTGGAACCGGGTGGATGAAAAAAGCCTTCGTTCGGGTGCGCGTCTGGTGGTGGCGGAAGAGTAGGGGCCCGCGTCAAGCCGGCGCCCCCAGGGGATTGTGGGGAGCCTGCAAAAAATAGTTGGGAAAAAGCTTGACAGGAGGTGTGGGAGTATATAGTTTTGCACTCCGCGCCGAGATCGGGCCGGGCGAAAAAGAATTTCGCCGGGGCTTGACAGGGGAGCGCAAAGGGCGCATAAAACGCG
>CAZNXQ010000108.1:0-5482 GCA_964576895.1 uncultured Desulfovibrio sp. | reverse complement strand
CCATCGGCGCCTTTTGCGGCAACCTCGTCAATGACGTGCGCCCGCTCGGCCTGGACTACGCCATCACCGCCATGTTCCTCGCGCTGCTCGTGCCCCAGTGCGCGAGCCGCCTCCATGTGCTGGTGGCCGTGTTCACGGCGGCGTTGTCCGTGGCGCTCAAGGCCGGGGGCATGAGCCAGTGGAACGTGGCGGTGGCCACGGTGGCCGGCGCGACCCTCGGCCTTGTCCTCTCCCTGCGGGCGCGCCGCGCCGCGCCGGAGAAAGCGGCATGAACGACTGGCTCGCATGGCTCGGCGGGCATGAAACGCTCCTGCTCTGCGTGGGCGCGGCCACCATTGTGACCGTCCTGCCCAAGGTGCTGCCCGTGACCTTTCTCCGGGGGGACTGCCTGCCGCCGCTTCTGCGCCGCTGGCTGGACTTTGTGCCCGTGGCGGTCATGGCCGCCCTGGTGGGCCCGGACGTTTTCATCTACAACGGCCGGTTTGACCTTTCCACGGACAACCTCTTTCTCATGGTTTCCATTCCCACCTTTCTCGTGGCCTGGAAGACGAAAAACTATTTCGTCACCATCGCGGCGGGCATCGGGCTTGTCATTCTTGCCCGCTGGGCGGGCTTCGCCTGATGCGCGGCGGCCGCCCGTGCGGGGCGCCTCCCCGGCACAGCGCGCGCCTGCTGGTGCGCCTTGCGCCCGAAGATGTGGCGCTCTTCCGCTTTCACCTTGAAGCGCACGACAATCTTGCCCTGTTCACGACGCTGGAGCGCAAGACCGCCCTGCTCAAGGTGCTGTTCTCGCCGCAGGAGGAAACGGCCGTGCGGCTGGCGCTGGAAGAGATCGCGGTCAGCGTGCCCCTCGCGGTGGAGGACTGGCCGTTCGCGTCCTGGGGAAACCCCGAACCGCAGGGCGGCTAGCCCGCCGCCAGGGAATGCGGCGGAGGAGTCTGGGCGGCCGCCTCCTCCTGCCCGCGCACGGGCCCGGAAAAGACGGGCTTGACCGCATAGAGCTTGTCCGTGCGCCCGAAAATATAGACCACATCGTCCACCGCAAAGCGGAAGTGCGCTCCGGGCGAGGCTTCCACCTCATCATGCCGGAGGATGGCGACCACCGTCACCCCGTAGGTGGGGCGCAGGCCGCATTCCCGCAATTCCTGCCCGCAGAGGGGCGATTCCGGCCCCACGCGCATGGCCTGGACGCCCATGTCCGGGAGCCGCCCGGCCGCATCCGTGAGCGAATCCACCGTACTGCTCATGCGCCGGATCATGCGGTAATTGGCCTGGCGCAGGTGCGCGGCAAAGGCGTCGATATCCTGCCGGGGCACCAGATACTGGGCCAGCACATGGCTGAAGACCTCGATGGAGCTTTCAAACTCCTCGGCAATGACCTCATTGGCGCCCAGACGGTGCAGCGGCGCGATCTCGGTCACAAACCGGGTGCGGGCCACGATATACAGGTTGGGATTGAGCCTGCGCGCCTCAATGGTGATGGCGCGCACCGCCGCCGGGTCGGAAATGATGATGGCGAGCACGCGCGCCCGCTCCGCGCCCAGATGTTCCAGCACCACGGGCTGGGTGGCGTCCCCGTGGGCAATGGGTTCCTTGCCGCGGTAGCGGCGCACGGTTTCCGGATTCATCTCCAGAATGGTGTAGGGAATGCCGGATTCATGCGCCACCTGGGCCAGATGCCTGCCGCTGATGCCGAAGCCCACGATGATGAGATGGTCTTCCAGCCCCTCCCGCTTTTTCACGCCGCTCTCGCCGGGGGAGGGGACGCCGTGCCGCCGGAGGCGCTCCACCGCTCCGGCCACGCGCGGGGCCACGGCGATGAGGCCGGGGGTGAGCATCATGGTCAGGACGCTCACCGCGAGGAAATTCTGGTAGGACTCCATGTCAAAAAGTCCTGCGCCCAGCCCCTGGGCCGCCAGCACAAAGGAAAACTCGCCGACCTGGGCAAGCGAGAGCGCGGTGATGATGGCCGCGCGCAGCGGATAGCCCTGGACCAGCACGGCCGGCAGGGTGAGCGCGCTCTTGATGAGCACAAAGAGCAGGGTACCGAGAATGATGTCCGCGAAATGCGCGGCGAAATAGCCCACATTGAGCATCATGCCCACGGAGATGAAGAACAGGCTCATGAAGACATCCCGGTAGGGCAGGATACCGGAGATGACGCTCATGCTGTACTGGGAGCGGGCCAGGAGCAGCCCGGCCAGAAAGGCCCCCAGGGAAAGCGAAAGGCCCAGCGCGCTGGTGAGCAGGGCCATGCCGAGGCAGAGGCCCAGGGTGGTGAGCAGGAGTATCTCGCGCGTGCGCGTGCGCATGACCGCCTCCATGAGGCGGTTGAGCCCGAAATGCGCCAGCAGGAGCACGCCCCCCAGCACCAGCGCCACCCAGAGCACGGAAAAGGCCGCGTGCTCCAGCGAAAGATCCAGCGTCCCCGCCAGCAGCGGCACGCAGAGGAGCATGGGGGCCACCATGATGTCCTGAAAGACGAGAATGGCGAGGGAAAGCCGGCCCGTGGGCGTGCTGTCCGTGCCGCGCTCCTGCAGGATGCGCAGCACGATGGCCGATGACGAGAGCGCCACCAGACAGCCCCAGAAGGCGCCCCGCTGCCAGGACGTGCCGTAGAGCAGCGCCAGCCCGGTCACCGCCAGGACCGTGAGCCCGATCTGAAGGCTGCCGCCCAGAAAGACCGGGCGCTTGAGCCGGCTCAGGGCATCGCCGGAAAGCTCCATGCCAATGGTGAAGAGGAGCATGGCCACGCCGATCTCGGCCACCTGGTCGATGGCCTTGTGATCGCTGACGATGCCGAGCAGGGATGGCCCGCAGAGCACGCCCGTGAGCAGAAAGCCCACCGTCGCCGGGAGCCGGAGCCGGTTGCAAAGAAGGGTGACGCCGATGGAAAGCAGAAAAATGATGACGATCTCATACAGAAAGGGGACTTCCATGGACGCGCGCTCCTCCGCCCGCACCCTAGCATCCCCGCTTCCGGCGCGCAAGCGCGGGCCCGCACGGCCCCGGCCGCCGCTTTACAATCCGGAGCGGGCGCGCCTATTCTGACCGCACGGACTACGGAATGCGGTCGCTTTCCGGCCGCTTCCACACACCTGAAGGAGAACCGTCATGGATGTTTTTGAAGCCCTCTTTACCCGCCGCAGTATCCGCAAATATACCGAGGAGGACGTGAGTGACGCGGATGTGGAGCTCCTGCTCAAGGCCGCCATGCTCGCCCCCAGCGCCATGAACGAACGCCCCTGGCACTTTGTGGTGGTACGCGATGCCGCCGTGCGCGCGGCGCTTTCCGAAGCCACGCCCTATGTCAAAATGGCCGCGCACGCGCCGGTGGTGTTCGTGGTCTGCGGCGACCTGGACAACGACAAGGCCGGGGGCCGCTGGGTGCAGGACTGTTCCGCCGCCATCGAGAACCTGCTCATCGCGGCGCGCGGCAAGAATATCGGCACGGTCTGGTGCGCGCTCCATCCGGATGCCGAGCGTGTGGCAACGGTGCGCCGCATCCTGGGCATCCCCGAACGGGTGGTGCCGCTGGGGCTCGTGTGCGCCGGGCATCCCGCGCAGCCCTTTGCCGAGGCGGACAGATTCATGCCGGAGCGCATCCACCGCGAGCGCTGGTAGCCGCAAGGCGCCCGCCCACCGCAGAAATGCCGTCTGCGGCAGCCCTGGACACCGCGCGCACTTCACGCGCGGAAGACCGGGGCTGCCCGGATGCCCGGCGCAAAAGGACGCGCATGGGGCGGCGCGACAGCCGCGCGCTCACACGGTCGGCGCGGGGCACGGCGCGGGTTTCAGCCGCGCGTCAGCTTGGCGAAAGCCGCGCCGCACGCCGCCGCCACATCCCTGGGCGCCAGTTCGAGCTGGACGCCGCGCAGCCCCGCGCTGAGGAAAATGCGCTCCCATGTGAGCGCGCTTTCATCAAGAAAGACGGGATAGGCCTTTTTCCCCGCCAGCGGGGAGCAGCCGCCGCGCACATAGCCCGTGAGCGGCCGCACTTCCGCCAGGGGAACCAGCTCCGCGTGCCGGCTGCCGCACGCGGCCGCCAGCGCCTTGGGGTCCAGCTCGGCGCAGGCCGGGATGCAGGCCATGATGACGCCCGCGCGGTCGGCGCGGGCCACCAGGGTCTTGAAGACAACAGCGGGGTCCACCCCCAGACGGGCCGCCACCGTCCGGGCCGAAAGGTCACTCTCGTCCACCGCCACCCGGTGCAGGGCATAGGGAATGCCCTGACGGTCGAGCAGGCGGGCGGCATTGGTCTTGGCGATCTTTTCGTGCGGCATCGGCGTTCCTGAAGGCGTTGTTATGCTTTTTGGGTCGATGACGCGCCTGTGCAGGGAGGGCGCCGAAAGTTTCCGTCAAAAACAGCCTTGCGATGCCCCCGGACGCGCCGGCGGGGCTCTTATACAAGGTCCGAATCCATGGGCATGCGCTCCCAGCAGATGCGCCCCTTTTTCCGGAACTTGCGCAGCAGCACATAGACGCTGCCCGGACCGCCGTCATGCGGACGGGCCGTGCAGAACGCCAGCACCACGCGCTTGAACGGCTCCTGCGTGAGCCAGAGCTGGAGCTTTTCGCGCAGGACGGCCTGCCCCTGCGGAGAATTGCGCCCGCGCCCCGGCACGATCAGCACCACGCGCAGGCTCCGGTACCAGGCGCCGCGCATGAAATCCCGCAGCGCCTCAAAGGCCTGAACAGCATTGAGGCCGTGCAGGTCGAGATGGGCCTCAGGGCTCAGGGTGCCGGAGCGCAGCCGCCCCATGATGAGCGGGTCCAGCCCGACCACATGGCCTTCCAGATACTCATCGGAAAAGGAAACCGCAAATTCCAGGGTCCCTTCCATGAGTTCCCGGAAGCTGAGTTCGCTCCCCGGCGGGGGCGTCGCCGTTTCCGCCACGGGCGCCACCTCGCGCCCCCTGCCCGCCAGGGGACGGGCATCGCCCATGGCCCGCAAAAAAGCCGCGCTTTCCTCATCCGGCACCGGCGCCGGTTCAAGAGGTGCCGCCGCTGCCGCGCCCGCTGCCGTAGCGGCGGCATCGTCCGCGACCGCTGCGCCGCGTTCCGCGCTTCCCTCCCGTCCGCGCCGCCGTTTTTTCCGGCTCGCGACGCTTTCCAGCGGGCAGGCATCGGCAAGAAAAAAGCCGCCTGGGGACACGGTCTCCGCAGGCGCGCCACGGCGCATGGCCGCCAGAAAGAGTTCCGCCTCCTCGGCGTCCCCCGCGTCCGTCGCGCCCGCCGCGCGCCTGGGGGCCGAAGGCCGCGCCGCCGCGCCCGCCCCCCCGCAATGGCGTTTGGCGGGAAAACGCTTCGCGTCCAGTTTCCGGAAGGGATTGTCGGAAAACGTGTCGGGATCGGACATCATGCCTCCGTGCGCGCCACGAAAAAAGCCGCGGCACTGCCACGGCTTGCAAAGGGCGGAAAGGTCGGGCCTAGATAGTGTCGTCAATTTACTTTTAATTTTTGCGATGGTCTGCTATCCTCC
>CAZNXQ010000107.1:0-5711 GCA_964576895.1 uncultured Desulfovibrio sp. | reverse complement strand
ATCAATAACTGGTCGGTCTGGATGGACATCTGGATCCTGACCAGGACCATTCCCGTTGTCCTTACGGGCTACGGGGCCTATTGATGGCGGCCGAGCGCGGCAACCGGCTGCACCGCTGGCTGGACAGATATGCGGGCATCCCGCTGGCGGCCATGACTGCGGCGGCCCGCGCGGTGGCCCGGCCACGCCGTCGCGGAGAGCCCTCCTCGCCGCGGCGGGTGGGTGTCATCTGTCTGGGCGCCATTGGCGATCTGCTCCTGCTCTCCGGCCTGCTCAGGGGCCTGCGGCATGAAGTGCCCCAGGCATCCCTAGAGCTCGTGGTTTCCACCGGCAATGCCGGGGCCGTGCCGCTTGTCGGAGAGGCGGACGCCGTGGCGGTCTTTGACGTGCGCCATGCGCTGGCCATGGTGCGTCATCTGCGCGCCCGGCGGTATGACCTCCTGTTTGACAGCACGCAGTGGGCGCGGCTTGGCGCCATTGTCAGCAACCTGTCGGGCGCCGGCTTCACGGTGGGGTTTTCCACGGCGGGGCAATGGCGTTCCCTGGGCTATGACCGCGTGGTCGAGCACAGCGCGCGGCAGCATGAGACGGAAAATTTTCTCGCGCTCGGAAGGGCGCTCTGGCCCGGACTTTCCGGGGCTCCCTCCCTGCACCTGCCCGACGGAATGCCCCCGCTGGCGGCCGGAATGGCCGATGGCCTCCGGCATGCCTTTTTCCATATGTGGCCCTCCGGCTACAAGAGCCATCTCAAGGAATGGCCCGCCGGGCATTGGGCGCGTCTGGTCCGGGAACTGACCGGACGCGGCTTCAGCATCTGGCTCACCGGCAGCGGGGAGGATGCCCTCCGCAATGCGGCATTCGTGCGCGAGCGGCTTTCCGGGGCGGCGCACGTCCATTCCCTGGCCGGGCGCGCCAGCCTCCCCGAACTGGCATGGCTTCTGGCGCGGGCGGACGCGGTGGTTTCCGTCAATACCGGCATCATGCATCTTGCCGCGCTGGCGGGTGCCCCCACGGTGGGGCTGCACGGCGCCACCAATCCGCGGCGGTGGGGACCGGTCGGTCCGCGCTGCGTGAGCCTGCTGCCGCACAAGGGGCAATGCGCCTATCTCAATTTGGGTTTTGAATATCCCGCGGACGCCGAGCCGGAGCTGGCGCATCTGCCTGTGGAGGATGTCCTGGCGGCGCTGAAGTCGCTGGGAGTTCTCTGAGGCGTGGCGCCATCACCGCGCCGCCATTTCCGAAGCCCCCGTCGGCGGAAGCCAGTCCGGAAGCCGGGCACGGGACGCGGCATGACAAAGGGCGCCGCCACCCTCGCGGGCAACGGCGCCGTTTGTTTTTGGTTATGTTGTACAATGCGATTGATGGATATTCCATGTTCCGTCTGGAGCGGAGCGACAGACGGATGCTGGTGCCGGAAGGATCCTAAAAAATAAGATCATTCGGCGCTGGCAAGAAAGAGAAAAATTTTCGCGGGGAGTGTACTCAAGTACTCGACCAAGAAAATTTTTCTCTGACGCAGCCAGCGCCGAAGGAGCTGTTTTTGACGGAGAATTGCGGCATTGTCCGCACAGCGCAAGGGCGTCCTCAACCAAAAAGTATAATAACGCCTTGTTCTTCGCGCGGCTCCGGGAAGCAAGCCGGAGGCCGGAACGCCGGCTCAATCCAGGCCCATGGCCTTGCCGATCTTTCTGGCCGCGCTCTTGACCTTTTGGAGCGGTGTTTCCTCGCCGGCGCGCTCGAATTCGCGCAGAAGTTCTTCCTGCCGGGCGTTGAGGCGCGTGGGCGTGACCACCTTGACGGCCACGAGCAGATCCCCGCGCTGTTTGCGGCCGGGATAGGGCATTCCCTGCCCCGCGAGCCGCAGCAAAGCGCCCGACTGCACCCCCTTGGGGATATCCATGCCCAGAGGGGCATCAATGCCCGGCACTTCCACCCGGCAACCTAGCGCCGCCTGGGTGAAGCTGAGTTCCTGCGTGAAGACCAGATCCTGGCCGTGGCGTTCCCAGCGGGCGTCATCCTCAACGGTGAGGACCACATACAGGTCACCGGGGGGACCGCCATGGACGCCCGCCTCGCCTTCGCCGCGCACACGCAGGCGCGTGCCCGTATCCACGCCCGCGGGGATGCGCACCATGATCTCGCGCGAATCCTCCACACGGCCCTCGCCCTTGCAGCGGGCGCAGGGTCTGGCAATGATGCGGCCCGTGCCCCTGCAGGCCGGGCAGGGCATGGCGAGCTGGAAAAAGCCCTGGTTGCGGCGCACCTGCCCTGTGCCATGGCACTGGCGGCAGGGCTCCGGCCTGCTTCCCGGAGCCGCACCGCTGCCCTTGCAGTCCGGGCATTCCACATGGCGGGGCAGGGTGAGGCTGATTTCGTCCCCATGGGCCGCCTGGGCGAAGCTGATGGTGAGATTGTAGCGCAGGTCCGCGCCCGCCTCGGCGCGGGAACCGCGCATGGAGCCCCCAAAGCCGAAAAGATCGCCGAAAATGTCGCTGAAATGCGCGAAAATGTCTTCCGCGTTGCCGAACCCGGCGCCGCCGTTGCCCTGAACGCCGGCATGCCCGAAACGGTCATAACGGGCGCGCTTTTCCGGATCCCGAAGCACCTCATAGGCTTCGGCGGCCTCCCGGAACTTCACCTCGGCCTCGGCATCACCGGGATTTTTGTCCGGGTGGTAGCGCATGGCGAGTTTGCGGTAGGCGTGCTTGATCTCTTCGGTTCCGGCGTCGCGCGAGACGCTGAGCACTTCGTAATAATCGCGTTCTGTCATGATATGCGTATGGTCTTGGCGGTCGCGCGGCCCCGGCGCGCCCCGTGCCGTCAGTTCCCGGAAGTTGCCTCGTCGCCGGCGCTGGCGGCGGGTGCTTCCCCATCCGACGGAAGCGGCGTATAGAGGGTCTTGTCGTCGGGCAGGATCTTGCCGGCCGCGATTTCGCGCAGCGCGGTGACGACCTCCTTGTTGCGCGATTCCAGCAGGGGCTCATAGCCCTCGCGATACTGGCGCACGCGCTTGATGGCCATCTGCACGAGCAGGAAACGGTTGTCCACTCGCTCCTGACAATCTTCCACAGTGATGCGGGCCATGCTGCCTCCGTTTGCGGCGGGATCGTGCCGGAAAAATATTGCCGCCCGCGGCATTGTCAAGGGGCGGCCTGTTGTCGGGCATGTTGCACCGGCTGAAACACGTCACTTTATACGAGGGGGGCACGTCCGTCAAGTTCTGCCGCCGGGGAACGGCAGCGCGCGGGCGGCCATCCGCAATGGGAACGCATGGCACGCGAAAAACGGACATACGCGCAGGAGGTCTGCGTCAAGGCGGCGGGGCTCGCCATGCAGAAGGCGGCCATGCTTCGTCCCGGCTGCCGCATCGGCGTGGCGGTTTCCGGGGGTGTGGACAGTTTTGTCCTGCTCAAGACCCTCAGGATCCGGCAGGGCATCGTGCCGTTCCGGTTCGAGATCATGGCCCTGCACTGCAATCCGGGCTTTGACCCCGCGGCGCATGCGGCGCTCTCGCCATGGCTGGCCGCCGAGGGGATCCCCGGTCATGTGGAACTGACGGAGCACGGCCCTGAAGCGCATTCCGAACGCAACCGGAAGCGTTCCGCCTGTTTCCGGTGCGCGTGGCTCAGGCGCAAGCGCCTGTTCGATCTCTGCCGGCAGTACCACCTGACCCATCTTGCCCTGGGGCACACGGCGGACGATCTGGTGACCACGTTTTTTCTCAATCTTTGCCGCAATGGGCGCGTGGACGGCCTGAGCATGCGCGAGACGTTTTTCGGCGGCGGCCTTGAGCTGGTGCGGCCGCTGCTGCTGGTGGAAAAGAAGCATGTCAGCGCGGCGGCCCGGCAGTGGGGGCTGCCGGTCTGGAAAAATGCCTGTCCGTCAGCGGGGCATACCGCGCGCAGCGAGATGGAGGCAACGCTCCGGGCACTCTCCGGCGCCATCCCGGACGCGCGCCGCTCCATCCTGCGCGGCCTCACCCGCTGGCAGCTGGCCAGGCATGCGGGCGCGGCCGGGGCTAGCCGTACAGATGGCGGGGAAGGGTCTGAGTGAAAAAGTCTTCCACCGTGCCGGCGAGTTTGGTGATGGCGCCGTTGCGCTGCTCCAGATAATACACGCTCTCGTCGTCCGGGAGCATCAGCAGCCGGTCGCCGGGATTGTGCAGATACAGTTCGCCGATGACGAGCGCCTCCGAACTCGGCATGACAATGGGGCCGAATTCGCGCGCCTTGAGCGAAAGGCCGTTCATGGAAATGGCCGCGCAGTTGCGGAGGAGCCGCTTCAGCCCCTCCGCAAGGCGGAAGTCCAGCCGGGTTTCCAGCGCCGCGATGGCGTCGTCCGCAAGGCCCGGTTCCACCCTGAGATCCGGGAATTCACGCACGATGGCATAAAACTCCGGCAGGCAGGCGGCCAGCGCCCGTCTGCCCGGATCTTCCTCGTGTGCCTGATTCATGGGTTCCTGCGACATGGATGTTCCCTCCCGTGTGCGGCGCCGGATCCGCCGGCCCTGCGGCCGCGCCGGGAACAGCATACACGGGCCGGGACGCCCTGTCAGCAGGCGCCATAGGGCGCGGTCCGCATTGACAGCGCGGCGCACGCCCTCTAGACTGACTCCCTCATGCTTCTGGGCAAGTACCATATCGTCATCTTCAAGGAAGGCCGCAGCGGCAGCCGCAACCTGCATCTTCGCGGCTGGTTCGGCGTCACGGTCTGCGTGCTTCTGGCCGCCTTGGTGGGGTGCAATCTCTGGCTCTGGCGGGAATGGCTCGATTCCCGGCATCTGGAGGCGGATCTTGCCGCCGCGCAGCGCGCGGCCGAGGAGCAGCGCCGCCAGACGGTGAGCCTGGCCGGGCGCATCAGCGCGGTGAGCCGCGATCTTCTCCGCATCCAGCGTTTTGACTCCAAGCTGCGCCTGATGATGAATATGGAAAAGGACCCGGCCGAGGTGGGGGACGGGCCCGGCGATTTTTCGCGCACCTATCTGCCGCTCCACCGGCAGGAACTGGCCGCGCGCAAGATGCAGGACTTTCTTGGCCGTCTTTCCGAGGCGACCCAGCTGGAGGAAGTGCGCCAGCAGGACCTGCTGCGCGCTCTGCGCGAGAATCGCGGCATCCTTGCCGCCATGCCTTCCATCTGGCCCGTGACCGGCTTTGTTTCCTCCAGTTTCGGCGGCCGGTCCTCGCCCTTCGGCAGGGGCGGCCAGTTCCACAAGGGGCTGGACATCAGCAACCGTGTGGGCACGCCCATCGTGGCTCCCGCCGAGGGCACGGTCACCATGGCCGGGCGCGACGGCGCCTATGGCAACAGTGTGGAGATCAACCACGGCGGCGGCATCGTCACCAAGTATGCCCATCTGCAACGTGCCACGGTCAAGCCGGGGCAATGGGTGCGCCGGGGCGAGGTCATCGGCCATGTGGGCATGACCGGCCGCACCACCGGCCCGCACCTGCATTATGAGGTGCGGCTCAACGGCGTGCCCGTCAACCCCATGCGCTATATCCTGGAATGAACCCGGCACGCGCCGCGGTGCCCGGACTCCGGAAACTTCCGTTCCCGCTGCCTTGCGCGGACCGGCGCTCCCGCTTATAGTGGGGAGCGTTCCGGCGCCGCGACGTGGCGCATGCGCCGGACAAGAGCCAGCCATGAGGAGGTTCGCCATGGCAAAGATCGGAGACCTTTCGCTCATCATCAAACTGCTTGCCGGTCTTGTG
>CAZNXQ010000106.1:0-5748 GCA_964576895.1 uncultured Desulfovibrio sp. | reverse complement strand
GCGAGAACATCATGGTCCAGGCGCCGACCCTGCCGCTGGAAAAGCTCTACGAATCCGTGGGACACACCACGGTGTTCAATCTGGAGATAGAGAACGACGGCGCCAAAGAAGTGCATCCCGTCCTCATCTGGCAAGTGCAGCGCCATCCCTACAAGAACTGCTTCCTGCATATCGACTACTACGGCGTCGATCTGAACAAGGAAGTCAAGGTGGATGTGCCGCTGGAATTCGTGGGCGTTGCCAAGGGCACCAAGCTCGGCGGCGTTCTTGAAACCTATCGCGAAAACGTGCGCCTTGCCAGCAAGCCCATGGACATGCCGCAAAAGGTCGTGGTGGATGTGACGGACATGAATATCGGCGACACCATTTCCGTGGCCGATCTCAAGCTTCCCGAAAATGTCACCGCCGTCCATGACCGGAATTTTGCCATTGTCAGCGTGCTCGCCAAGAGCAAGGATGATGTGGCGGAAGAAGGCGAAGCCGAGGAAGCCGCCGAGTAGAAGGGGCGTTCCGGCCAGCCCGGCGAATGGCGCTGCCAGCGGCAGCGTCCATGCCGTGACGCGGCGTTGTCACCAATTTTGAGGCCGGCCCTCGCGGGTCGGCCTTTTTTGCATCATCACCCGGACGGATATGCCCCACACCACCTTGCGCCTGCAGCGCCTGTGCCGAAACGGTCACAGCCTCACGCTGGAGATCTGGCCCAATGCCGGAGCCGGGACCCTGCTCTTCTATCCGGGCACCATGCTCTCCCCCCGGCAATACCGCCCGCTCATGACAGCCCTGCGGAACGCCGGTTTCACGGTGGCGGGGCTGCATCCTGAAGGCCATGGCGTCAATCCGCACCGGAGCGGTTTTACCTTTGCCTCGCTCCTTGAGGACGGCATTTTCGCCGAACGCTGGCTCCGGGATGCGGGCCTTGGCCCGGTGGCCGTCTGCGGGCACAGCCAGGGCGGCATCCTCAGCGTGGCCCATGCCGGGGTTTCAACCACCCTCACGGCCGCATTCGCCATCTGCGCCATCCTGCCGCAGATGCCGCAGGCCATTGCGCTGACCCGCTTCGCGCGGTTCGCATATCTGCGGCCCCGGCTCGAACGCGGCATCGCCGCGCTGGGCCGCTTCCTGCCGCGTCTGCCCGTGCCGCTGGCCTGTTATCTTTCGCCCCGGCGGGTGCTGGGCGGCCGCCGCAATATCCGCATTGACAGGCGCGGCAGCCGCCTTGCCTATCCGCTGGGCTTTCTGGCGAGTCTTTTCGGGGCGCGCGTTTCTCCCCTGCTCCACTGCCCGTTCCGGCTCTACAATGCCTGCGATGACGCCCTCTTCACGCCGGACCTCGCCCGCGCTTTCCTCAGCGAGATCCGGGCTCCGGAAAAAACGTGCGTCTGGATTCCCGGCGGTGGTCACCTGGCGCCCATGGATCCGGGCTATGCCCGCTTCATCGCCAGAGATGCTGCCGCCGTCTGCGCGGGCCTTGGCATGTCCCTGCGCCTTGAAGCCGGGGACACGCCGAAGGCAACGGCCTGGGGCAAAAAACCTCCACGGAGTCTCTGATGGAATATACTGGCGCGCTGGTGGGCCTGGGAAATCCCGGCGGCAAGTACGCGGGCACGCGGCATAACTGCGGTTTCGCCTTTGTGGAGTACCTGCTCTCGCAGGCGCAGGCCACGGGGCATCTGGAGGCCCTCAACGGCGGAAAATTCCAGTGCGATCTCTGGCGGTTCCGCATGCCAGGCCTGCGCGGGCTCTGGCTTGCGGCCATGCCCCTGACCATGATGAACGCCAGCGGGCACTGCGTCCAGCCCCTGCTTGCCTGGCACAGGATCGCGCCCGACCGGCTCGTCGTGGCCCATGATGAACTGGATATCCCGGCCGGGGAACTGCGCTTCAAGGTCGGTGGCGGCAATGCCGGCCACAATGGCCTCGCCTCCATCCGCGATCAACTGGGCACGCAGGATTTCGCCCGCCTGCGGATCGGCATCGGCAGGCCGCCGCACAAGGGCGATGTCATCAACTGGGTGCTTGGCCGCCCTGATGCGGAAGACGCAGCGCGCATCGCCACCGCCCTGCCCGTCGCCGAAAGGGTTTTCTTCGCCGCCGCATCGGGGGACACGGCGGAGGCGGCCCGACTGGCGCGCACGGCCGCTCCATCCGCACGCAACACAGGGGAAACGGAGGACCGGTGAGGAAAAGAAAAAAAGAGCTTCCTCACTGGACACTCACATGCAAATGTGATAGAAGTTAACCACAGTCGTATTTTGGCCCCCTTGCGGAATCTTTCTTATCCCTGCCTCTCCCCCACGGGAATCGGCCATCCGGACGCAGCCGGAGCCGTCCGCAGTGATGAATCTCAACCATCCACAATCTGCGTAGGTGCGCCGCAACGCACGGGGAAGGCATATGTTCGCACCGGACAATCTCGTGGTTTATCCTGCCCAGGGCGTGGGCAGGATCGAGCGCATCGACCACAAGGACATCGGCGGCGTTGCCTGCGAATTCTATATCGTGCGCATCAGGGCCAACAACATCACGCTCATGGTACCCGTGCACAACGCCGTCAATGTGGGCTTGCGTCCGCTCATCACGCGCAAGGAGGCAAGCCGCATCCTTGATGTGCTCCGCAGCGACCGCGAGCGTACCGTCTTTACCGGCCAGAACTGGAACCGCCGTTTCCGCGAATATTCCGAACGCCTGAAAAGTCCTGACCTTGCCGTTGTGGCGGATGTGCTGCGCGAGCTGCTGCTTATCGGCCGCAACAAGGAACTCTCGTTCGGCGAGCGGCGGCTTCTGGAGCAGGCCATGAGTCTTGTGGGCGGCGAGCTAGCGGAAGTGCTCGCCATTTCGCAGGACGAACTGCGCGGAGAACTGCTTGCGCTGTACGCGGCACCCCAGACCGTGGCCGAAGCCCAGTGCAAGAGCGCCTGAGCGACAGTGCCGTTTGGTCGCATCAGCATGGTTTTTCCTCTTTCCCGTCGCAGCCGCCGTTCGTTCACGCGCCCGGCAGGAGGAAGAAAAGCTTCCGGCGCATATCCGGCGGCATGCGCGTCCCGGAAAACCGGGCCCTTCGTCGGGGAAGCACTGCGGGCCGTGCCCTGCCCGCCCCGGCATGCCGTACCGGCATCCCCCGTGCAGGCTCCCCCAATGCAGCCGGACAGCATGACCTCTCCCGTTTTTTTGAAAATACCCATCTTTTTTCTTGCCATTTGTGACGAAATGCCCTAACTTCTTTGCCGCACATCTGTACTTCATCCCATCCCCTTGTCCTTTTGGGCCCCAGTGTCCGGCATGACACGCGCATGCCTCCACCGTTGCTTGAAACCATCAGTACCTGTATGCGCAAGAAAAAAACCACACCCGCCCTCCTCACTGACAGCGGCATGAGCCTCACAGACCTGAAAACCCGCAGCATGCAAGAGCTCATGGAGCTCGCCGAACAGTACGAGATCGAAAATGCAAGTTCCATGCGCAAGCAGGAACTCATCTTCGCCCTGCTGTCCACCTGCGCTTCGCAAAACGGCGCCATCTATGGCGACGGAGTGCTTGAGATCCTGCCGGACGGTTTCGGCTTTCTCCGCTCACCGCTCTACAGCTTCATGCCGGGGCCGGACGACATCTATGTTTCCCCTTCCCAGATCCGCCGTTTTTCCCTGCGCAAGGGGGATGTGGTTTCGGGCCAGATCAGGCCGCCCAAGGAGGGGGAGCGCTATTTTGCCCTGCTCAAGGTAACGGAGATCGGCTTCGAGCCGCCGGAAAACGCCAAAAACCTCGTCCTGTTCGACAACCTCACGCCCATTTATCCCGATCATCAGCTCGTCATGGAAGATGGCGAGAAAAATCTCTCCAACCGCGTCATCGATCTGATGGCCCCCATCGGCTGCGGTCAGCGCGGCCTCATCGTGGCCCCGCCGCGCACCGGCAAGACCATCCTGCTCCAGTCGCTCGCCAATGCCATCAATGCCAATAATCCTGAGGTCTACCTCATCGTCCTGCTCATCGACGAGCGCCCTGAGGAAGTGACCGACATGGAACGCACGGTCAAAAAAGCCGAAGTCATCAGCTCCACGTTTGACGAACCGCCGCAGCGCCATGTCCAGGTCTGCGAAATGGTTCTCGAAAAGGCCAAGCGCCTGGTGGAACGCAAGCGGGATGTGGTCATCCTGCTTGATTCCATCACCCGTCTCGGCCGGGCATACAATGCCGTTACCCCGTCCTCCGGCCGCGTGCTCTCCGGCGGTCTGGACGCCAACGCCCTGCAGCGGCCCAAGCGCTTCTTCGGCGCCGCCCGCAATATTGAGGAAGGCGGCAGCCTGACCATTATCGCCACGGCGCTCATTGATACCGGCTCGCGCATGGATGAGGTCATCTTTGAAGAGTTCAAGGGCACGGGCAATATGGAGATCTATCTCGATCGCCACCTTTCCGAAAAGCGCGTTTTCCCTGCCATCGACATCAACCGCACCGGCACGCGCAAGGAAGATCTGCTCCTGCCCGACGATGTGCTCAACAGGGTCTGGCTGCTGCGCAAGATCCTCGCGCCCATGGCGCCGCTCGACAGCATGGAGTTCCTCCTTGACAAAATGCGCGGCACCCCCTCCAACAAGGATTTCCTGAACGCCATGGGCAAGTAGCCTTTTTCCAGTCCGTGAGGAAGCGCGGCACAGCAAGTCCGCGCTTCGTCACGGCAGTCAGCCGCGATGCACGCTCCTGCCTCACCCCCCGCACCGGCACAGGATGCTCCGGAACTCCGGTTCCCCTGGCCCTGCCTGAGTCAGGGGAGACAACTGTTCCTTCTCGCCTCCCGCCAGGGGGGGCGCGGCCAGAGCCTTGGCCGGTTCTTCGGCGCGGCGTTTCTGGCCTTTGGCCTGCTCCTGCTTCTGGTGGGCACCCAGAAAAATCTTGCGCCGGCTCTTGCCGCCGGCGGCGCCTGCATTTTCACCGGTCTGGTGCTCCTGGGCGCCGTACGCTCCGGCCGGGCGCCCCTGCTCGCGCTGGACGGGGAACATGACGTGGCCGCCCTGTGCCTGCGCCGGTTCGGACGCAGAACCTTCCGGCTTTTTCCGCTCGGCGCACTCGACATCATGGCGGATGCGGACGGAAGGCATGTCCACATCCGTCCAGGGGGGCGCAACGCGGCCGGCCGCGAAATACCTGGTCTGCCTTCGGGAATTTCAGACAACCGGTGGCACTCCGGCATGACGCTTCCCACGCCGGAAGGTGACGCCCTGGGGGCGGCCGCCGCCCTGGAACACTGGCTGCGCCTGGCCGCGGCAGGGGGCTCCCCTGTGGTGGCGGATGCCTGCGATACCGCGGAATTCACGGCGCTACTGGGCAAACCGTTGCCTTCCGCACTTCTCCGGTGCCTGTCCGGCGCGGCCGCGCCGGCGCGCCCCCCGGATGCCGCAATGCCCGATACCGCACATGCGCCGCGGGACTTCCCCCCGCGTACGCTCCGCCGCCCGACCACGCCACATCCTGAGATACGGCGCGCCCCGGACCTGCATGACGCCTCCGACACCAGGGACAAACGGGACTAGGGTCTGGACCTATTAATGTGGCTGCTGGCTTGGGATGTGGCAGCTTGTGCAATGCCACAATCATCCGTCAAAAACAGCCCTTTTTGCGCTGGCCTGACGCGTTGCGGACGATGCCCGTACCTCGCTGCGCTCGAACGGGCACGGCGCTTCGCGCCGCCTTCGGTCGCGTCACTGGACGATTTTTGTCGGTCATGTACTTGAGTACACTCCCTCCAAAAAT
>CAZNXQ010000105.1:4607-5760 GCA_964576895.1 uncultured Desulfovibrio sp. | reverse complement strand
CCGCGCAGGCCGCTCTTGCCGCCCATATAGCTGGACCAGTAGCAGCGGCCGGACACGCAGTAGCAGAGCGCGCCCTGAACAAAGCATTCCAGATCGAGTCCCTCCGGGCAGGCCGCGCCCATGGCGCGGATCTCGTCGATGGAAAGCTCCCGCGGCAGGATGACGCGGCTCGCGCCCAGCTTTCTGGCTTCCCGCAGGGCCAGCGGATGCGTGACATTGGCGAGGGTGGAAAGGAAGAGCCCGCCCGTGAACCCCGCCTGCCGGGCAAGGTCGAGCAGGCCCGGATCCTGGATGATGAGCCCGTCCGGGCGGACCCTGGTGGCGAGCCGGGCGATGAGCCGCCAGGCGGCGCCGCATTCGCCGGGCTTGACCAGGGTGTTCATGGCCACATAGACGCGGCTGCCCGCTTCGTGGGCCACGTCGGTGAGGCGCGCCAGCTCGCCGATGCCGAAATTCTCCGCCTCCATGCGCGCGGAAAAATGCTTGAGCCCCACATAGAGCGCGTCGGCACCGGCGGCCAGGGCGGCGAGGAACGAGGGCGTGTCCCCTGCGGGCGCGAGGATCTCCGGGCGGGGCGCCGGTGCGGGCGTGGATGCGCTCATGCCCCGTAATACTCCCGGTACCAGGCCACGAAGCGGGCAATGCCCTCGGCGAGCGGCGTGGCCGGGGCAAAGCCGGTGACGCGGGCGAGGTCGTCCACGTCGGCCCAGGTGGATTCCACATCGCCGGGCTGCATGGGCAAAAGCTCGCGGACGGCCTTTTTGCCGAGGGCCGCCTCCAGCGTGTCGATGAAGGCGCCGAGCTCCACGGTGGCGTGATTGCCGATATTGTAGATGCGCCAGGGGGCGGAACTTGTTGCCGGGCTCGGCGCCGCGGGGTCGAAGGCCGGGTCGGGCGCGGCGGCTCGCGGCAGGAGACGCGCCATGCCTTCCACGATGTCGTCGATATAGGTGAAATCGCGGCGCATGCGGCCCTCGTTGAAGACCTTGATGGGCTCGCCGCGCAGGATGGCGGTGGTGAAAAGATGCAGGGCCATGTCCGGGCGGCCCCAGGGGCCGTAGACCGTGAAGAAGCGCAGGCCCGTGGCCGGGATGCCGTAGAGATGGCTGTAGGCGTGGGCCATGAGCTCGTTGCTTTTCTTGGTGGCCGCGTA
>CAZNXQ010000105.1:0-4507 GCA_964576895.1 uncultured Desulfovibrio sp. | reverse complement strand
AGAGATGGCTGTAGGCGTGGGCCATGAGCTCGTTGCTTTTCTTGGTGGCCGCGTAGAGGCTCACCGGATGGTCCACGTTGTGCCGCGTGGAGTAGGGCATGGCGGCGTTGAGCCCGTAGACCGAGGAGGACGAGGCGAAGACCAGGTGCGCAACACCGTTGTGGCGGCAGCCTTCGAGCACGTTGCCGAAGCCCACGAGGTTGGCGCTGATGTAGGACGCGGGGTCTTTGAGGCTGTGCCGCACCCCGGCCTGGGCCGCCAGGTTGACCACATGGCTGAAACGCTCGGCGGCGAAGAGCCGCGCCATGCCGTCGGCGTCGGCCAGATCGAGGCGGACGAAGCGGAAGGCGTCATGTTCGGGCAGGGCCGCGAGCCGCGCAAGGCGCGCCTCTTTCAGGCGCACGTCATAATAGGCGTTGCAGTTGTCAAGGCCCACCACCGTATGTCCGTCGGCAAGGAGGCGCCTTGCGAGATGGTAGCCGATGAAGCCGGCGGCGCCGGTAACGAGAATGTGCATGCGGTTTCCCCTGAGTGACGGCGCGGTTGCGTTCCGTTGCCGGAGAGTAAGCCAGATGCCGTCCGGGAGCAAGCGTCGTGGAGGAGGTTTGCGCCGTGTCCCGCTTCACTTTTGCGCTGGCGGGGGCTATAGTCCAACGGTTCCGCGGGGCAGGGGCGGCAGGGGCCGCCGGATGGCCCGCGTGCGGCCAGACCAGCCGGGGCCCGCCACATGGGGCCGTTCGGCGTGAAGCACAGAAAGGAGAACGAGACCGCCATGAGCGAAAACCTGACCGTCGCCGTTGTCGGCGCCACCGGCGCCGTGGGCCGTGAAATGCTCAAGACCCTCCATGACCGGGCCTTTCCGGCGGCCCGCGTGCGCGCGTTCGCGTCGGCCCGCTCCGCCGGGAGCCGCGTGCCCTTTGGCGATGCCGAACTCGTGGTGGAGGAATTGAAAGAGGATTCCTTCGCGGGCATCGATCTTGCGCTGTTTTCGGCCGGGGGCTCCACCTCGGAGAAGTTCGCGCCGTGCGCCGCGGGCGCCGGCTGCGTGGTGGTGGACAATTCCTCCGCCTGGCGCATGGACCCCCGCTGCCCCCTTGTGGTGCCGGAAGTGAATCCCGACGCGCTGGACGCGCATGCGGGCATCATCGCCAACCCCAACTGTTCCACCATCCAGATGGTGGTGGTGCTCAAGCCCATCCATGACGCGGTGGGCATCACGCGCGTGGTGGTTTCCACCTATCAGGCCGTATCCGGCACGGGGCAGAAGGGCATTGAGGAGCTGGAGCATCAGGTGCGCGATCTCTTCAACGGGCGCGACCCGGAAAACAAGGTCTATCCGCACCGCATCGCGTTCAACGTCCTGCCGCACATCGATGTCTTCCTTGAAAACGACTACACCAAGGAAGAGATGAAGATGGTCAACGAGACCGTCAAGATCCTCGGCGACCCCTCGGTGAAGGTCACGGCCACCTGCGTGCGCGTGCCGGTCTTTTTCTGCCACGCGGAGGCCGTCAATGTGGAAACGGCCAAGAAGATGACGCCCAAGGAGGCGCGCATCCTGCTTTCGCAGGCGCCGGGCGTGCGCGTGTTCGACAATCCGCGCGAGCTGCTCTATCCCCTGCCCGCCGACTGCATCGGCGAGGACCCCGTCTTTGTGGGCCGCATCCGCGAGGACGAGACGGTGGACAAGGGGCTGAACATGTGGATCGTGGCCGACAACGTCCGCAAGGGCGCGGCGCTCAATGCCGTGCAGATCGCTGAGGAGCTCGTGCGTCGCGGCCTCGTGCGCGTGCCGGACAGGACCGTGTTCACCGCCTGAGGAACGCCCGCGCCCGCTGGCGGAGAGGCTGAAGGAGGCTGAAGATGGAAACGTCCGATCCGCAGGTCTATCTGGAGGCCCTGCTGGCCGCGCCCAGGCCCGGCGCGGACAGGATACTCGCCTTCTACGATCATCGCGTGGGGCGCATCTGCACGGATGCGCGCCTGCTCTTCGTGCCGCTGGATGACCACCTCTGCCACCGGGGCGATGGCCTGTTTGAAAGCATCTGCTGCCGCGAGCGGCGCGTCTTCGCCCTGGATGCCCATCTGGCGCGCATGCGCGAGGGCGCGGCGGCCCTGAGCCTCACCCCGCCCTGTTCCTGGGAGGAGCTCCGCGAGCGCATTCTGGACGTGGCCCGCGCGGGCGGCCGCGACCATTGCGACCTGCGGGTCTTCCTGAGCCGGGGGCCGGGCGGTTTCGGCATTTCGCCCGCGGAATGCCCGGTGGCCGGGCTTTATATCGTGGCGCTGGCCTCGCGCCTGCCCACCGAAGAGATGTACCGGAAGGGGCTTTCGGCCTTTGCGAGCGCCATCCCGCCCAAGCAGGAATATCTGGCGCGCATCAAGAACACCAACTATCTTCCCAATGTCTTCATGGCCGCCGAGGCCCGGCGCAAGGGCATGGATGTGGCTGTCACCTTTGAGGAGGACGGACGCATGGGCGAGGCGGCCATTGCCAATATCGGCATGGTGGATGCCGCGGGGCGCCTGCGCAGCCCGGAGATCCGGCGCATCCTGCCCGGCACGACCCTTCTGGCCGCGCTCCGGCTGGCGGCGGAGCGCATGCCCGTGGTGGAAGGCCCCATCTACCGGGACGAGATCGCCGGCGCGCGGGAGCTGCTGCTCTTTACCAGCGCCACGCTGTGCGTGCCCGTGACCGCCTTTGACGGGCGTCCGGTGGGCAGCGGCGAGGACCGGGGGCGGCCGGGCCCCGTGGCGCGCTGGCTCAGGGACGCGCTCCTGGCCCACATGCTCGCCACGGGCACGCCGTACTAGGCTTTGTTCTGCTTTTGCGTTGGTGATTGCCTGTGCTGTGCGGGAAATGCCGAAATTCTCCGTCAAAAACAGGTATTTCAAGGCTGGCTGCGTCAGAGAAAAATTTTCTTGGTCGAGTACCTGAGTACACTCCCCGCGAAAATTTTTCTCTTCCTTGCCAGCGCCGAAATATCTTATTTTTTAGGATTCTTCCGGCACCAGCATCCGTCTGTCGCTCCGCTCCAGACGGAGTTAAGGAATAGCTCTCAACAGCAGTGTATAAAGGGCCATTTTAAGGAAGTTTGACCCTGGCCGTCCCATGCGCGGCCACTATCGGGGATGGTCATGCGTATTCTTTTCATCGCGCTCCAGCAGGAAGCGGAGACCGCGCGGCAGGCGGACGGGGCCGTGGGAACGGCGCCCGCGCGGCTGGCGCGCCTTGAAGCCGGCCAGGCGCTGGCCATGGCCCGCTCCCTGCGCGATGGCGGCCGGTTCGCGCCGCTCCTTGTCTGTCGCAGGGGGAGCCGCCTGCATGACGACGCGCAGGCGCTGGGCGTTCCCGTGCTCGCCGTGGGCGGCGGGGGCGACGTGGCGGCCCATGCGCGCCTCTGGCTCTGGCAGCGGCGGCACAAGGTCCTGCTCATCCAGACCGTGGGCGCGGAAGCCGTGGGCTTCGGGCGCCGGGTCCTGCGCATGCGCAAAAAGGGGAGCGCTCTCCTGTCCCACGCCTTTTTCGTGCGGCCGCCCGCGCCGGAATGCTGCCGCGGCCGCGCCATGCGCGCGGCGGCCCGCGTGTTCTGCGGTTCGGAGCATGTGCGGCGGCGCATCCGGGAACTCTGGGAGGGCATGCCCGAAAAACGGCGTCCCGCCGCCGCCCTGGAGCTGCTCGCGCCGGGCATCGCGCTGGCGGACTACCGTCTGGAGCCGGAAATGGCGCCCGTTGCCGGGGCCGCGCCCCGTTTTGTCTTCGGCATGGGCGAGAGCCTGGCGCCACGCTCCGGCGCCCTGCTCATGGTGCGGGCCATGGCCGCGCTCTGGCAGCGGGATGACCTGCCGCCCTGGGAGGTGCGGATGTTCGGCGCCGGGCCGCGCTTTGAGGAGATCCTGCGCGAAGCCGCCAGCCTGGGCGTGGCTTCGCGGCTCTGCATCCTGGGCGACCAGCCCCCTGTGGAGGCCCTGCGGCATTGCGGCGCCTGGGTGGTGCCCGGCACGTCGCCGGAGGAACTGCCGCAAACGCTCTGGGCGGGCGTGGCGGCGGGGCTGCCCGTCATTTGCGCGCAGAGCGAGCTCCACCGCGAGCGCCTTGCCGGAGCGCCCGCGGCAACGGCCCTGCGCGTGGAGGAAAATGATCCCCAGGCTCTGGCGCGGGCCATGATCGGCGTCATGCGGGATGAACGCCTCCGGGCGCGCATGCGTCAGGCCGGAGAGCAGTTCCGGCCTGCCATTGGTCTTGAGGCCATGGCGGAACGCTTCCGGGCCCGCTGTGAAGAACTGGCGGAAGGCATGAGAGCGTTTTCGCAATGAAATCGCGTGCACGCCCTGGTGGACGCGGGAGCGGACGCCCGCGCCGCAATGGAGGCAACGAAACCTGAGGAGAATATCTGTAAGGCAGATATTTTCCTCAGCAAGGTGCTCCAGGCTCAGGAAATTACGTTATGGTTTTTTCAGCGAGGAAAAGAGGTTTTTCCGCTGGCCGCCCGAAGCGGAGCGAAGG
>CAZNXQ010000104.1:0-5770 GCA_964576895.1 uncultured Desulfovibrio sp. | reverse complement strand
TTTTGACACCTGTTCCCGAACGTCCTGTCGAGCTCCGCGAAAGCCCGGCGTGAGTAGCGCTGAAGGAATGCGCGTCCGCGCGGCGGCACTCCTGCCACAGTTTCCAGTCGTTTTGTCCGCATTATGCGGTGAGCAGACGTTGCGTGATCAGATCAGGCGACACTATGCCGTGCACATGGTCATTCAGATCAACAACGCCGCAAAGAAAATCCGCGCTTTCTCCCAGTTTGGATTCCGCATTCCACAGAATCTTTTCCTGCTCCACCATGTGCATGGTGTGTACCTTGTCCACAATCAGCCCCAGTTGCAGCGTTTCCGCGCCGCAGATGATAATGGAACTGCGCTCGGAATATTCGCCGCTCCTGGCGGTAAGGAGCTCGGCAAGAAGGATCAGCGGGGTCACCCGGCCGCGCAGGTTGACCACGCCGGCCACAAATGAAGGCGCCAGCGGAACCTTGACGAGCTCAATATGCCGCAAAACCTCCTGAATACCTGCCACAGGCAGCAAAAAGAGCTGCTCCCGGACAAAAAATGACACCATCTGGACGCGCGCTTCAGCCTGCAATCGTTCGCGTAATGACATTGCCGCCGGCGAGGGAGAGCGCATGGTGCGGGGCGCGTTTGTCGAGGCGACGGCAGGCAGCTGCTCCAGCATTTCCATGCCGACGTACTTTTCAACAAAAGCGCGTTCCGCATCGTTCAATCCGCTGCCCGCGCCGGATTCGGCGCATGTGAGGTTGAGAGCGGAAAAATACTCCTCAGGTGTTTTCACCATAAACTCTGCACTTCTTGCGCCAGACTTGCATAGCCGAGCGCTCCCTGGGAGCGGGCGTCAATATCGTAAATGGAGCAGCCGCGGGCGCTTGCCTCCCGAAAATGCGTGTCCACGCTGATGACCGTCCGGAAGACGGCCTCTCCCATTTTCTGCCGCATAAGCTCCAGAACCCGTGTGCATGCCTTGGCCCTCCTGTCATACATGGTCGGTACGGCACGGTACCGGATGGGGCTGGGGAGCACCTTGTTCAGAATATGCAGCGTGTCAAAGAGCAGTTTCAGCCCATGCAGCGCGAAAAAATCCGTCTGGATGGGAATGATCAGCAAGTCCGCGGCCACCAGGGCGTTCACCAGAAGGATGCCCGCATGGGGCGGGCAGTCCAGAATGATGAAGTCATACCGGTCTTTCAGCGCCATGAGGCTGCGCGTGAGTACCGCGCCTTTGGCGCGCCGTTCGCGGAAGTCCACTTCAAGTTCCGAAAGCCGGATATGCCCTGGAGCAATATCCATGCCCTGGAGCGCGCCCGCATGGATGACCCTGGACCAGAGCGACGGCCACGCCTCCTCCGCTGAAAGGAAGATGTCATACAGGCTTTCCGCGACATCTTCGGGAAATATCCTCGCATGGAGCGTGGCGCAGGCATGCGGGTCAAGATCCAGCAGGAGAACCCTCTTTCCCTCTCGCGCCAGGGCGCTGCCGAGCGTCACTGAAGTGGTGGTCTTGCCCACGCCTCCTTTCTGGTTGGCGATCGTCAGAACTTTCGCATTCACACACGTTCCGCAGGTCGGGCGCATGCCCCGCGCAGGGCGGGCATGTTCCGCTAGCTTATTTTCCGGTACAGGATGGTGCCCTTGTGGTGCTCAAGCTGGAAAGCGCGGCTGATATTGTGCAGCGATTCCGAATGGCCGATGAGAAGCACGCCCTTGGGCAGCAGATTGTCGTAGAAGGCGTTGATGACCTTGCGCTTCATGTCGTCATCAAAGTAGATGATGACGTTGCGGCAAAAGACTATCTGCGACTTTTCGACCCGTTTGAGCTGTTCCTTGTCGCTGAGATTGATCTGGCCGAAGGAAACCAGACGCTTGAGGGCCGCATCCAGCTTGTAGATGTTGCCGTCCTTGTGGAAGTATTTGTCCACCATTTCCTTGGGCGTTGTGCGGAGCGCATATTCATTGTAGATGCCCCGGCGCGCCGCGGCCAGGACGGCCTCGGAGAGGTCATTGGCCGTGATCTTGATGTCCCAGTTGCTGATGTCGTTCTTCAGCGTTTCGTGCAGGATGATGGCGAGGGTATAGGGTTCCTCGCCCGTGGAACACCCTGCCGACCAGATGCGCAGCTTCTTCTGGCCGCTTCTGCGGCACTGCTCCAGCGCCTCGCCGAGCACCACGCGCTGAAAGACCTCCAGCTGCGGCGGATTGCGGAAGAAGCTCGTCTCGTTGGTGGTGACCACTTCAAAAAGCTTGTTCAGCTCCTGCTTGCGGCTGGCGTCGAAACGGAGGAAATTGTAATACTCGTTGTAGCTTTTGAGGTTCAGTTCCTTGATCCGGTTGGAGAGACGATTTTCCACCAGATACTTGCGGTTCTCGGCAATGAAGATGCCGCATTGCTGGTAGATGAAATCCCGGAGCAGCAGGAACTCCTCATCGCTGATCTGAAGATCCTTGCGGAAGGGCGAGGCGGGGCGCGGCGCCTGCGTATCGGTTTTGCTGCGAAAGGCGCTGGTGGGGGAGGGCGTTGGCTCCCCGCCGGCGGCCGAGCGCAGGGAAACCGGTCGTGTGCCGAAGGACGTGGCGCGGGGCGTGGCCGGTTGGGCGCCGGCTGCCGGGGCCGCCGGGCGCGTCAGCGTTGAGAAGCGCGAGGCTGTTCCTTCGGCGGCGGGCGCCTGGGCAGCCGTACGCAACGAAGAAAAGGGCCGTGCCGCCGTGCCGGTCTGCCCCGGCGTTCCAAAGGGGGACGCGGTGGCCCGATCTGTGCCGAAGAGGCGCTGCGAACCTTCCTTGTCCGCGGTGCCGGTGGAAAAGGCCGAAGGCTGCCGTGGCTTGTAAAGAGAGGTCGGACGATCCGCCTCGGCATCACGGCGCGGCGCAGTGGGGGCGGCGGTGGTCGTGGTACGCTGTGCCGTGTCGCCGGCCTTGAAGAACGAAGGTTTGTCTTGTGAAGGAGAGGTCGCCATAACTACTCCTGTTCGGCCTGGATGGCGGCCACGGCATCTGCCGCCGCATGCTGGATTTCCGGGTCTTCATGATCCGTCATGCCCAGAAGGACGCTAAAGGCGACATTGCCGCCGATGCGTCCCAGAGCTTCAATGATGCGGAACACCACCATGGGCTCGGCGTGTTCAAGCATCTCGACGAGGGTGGGTACCGCCTCGGTATTTTTGTTCACGCCCAGGGCCTCGATGGCGCGGATGCGGACCCAGTCGTTCTCATCGCGCAGGGCCGTGACAAGGTGCGGCATCACTGCCGGAGTGCCGATCTGGCCGAGCAGGTCCACAAGAGCCAGACGCACATCCTTGTCCTCATCGAAAAGGCGCGGCAACAGGCGCGGCAGATAGCGTTCGGCCGCGGTGCCCATATTCAGGAAGGCCTCCACCGCCACCCGCCGGATGGCGGGGTCGGCATCTTCCAGCGCATCGGTGATCTCGGCGATGTTTTCGGTGACGCTGTACCGGCCGAGTGCGTAGACGGCCATCATCCGCTGCATGACATCGTCGCTGCGGGCGCGCTCCTTGAAGCGCTCGTTGAGCATGGAGCTGTGCAGGTTGATGCAGGCCTCAAGCGCCATTTCCTTCACGTCCACATAGCGGTGGTCAAGCTGGTGGAAGACCACATCTTCCACATCGGGGCAGGTATGCTGGTTGCCAAAGAAGGCAAGGGCGCTCTTGAGCACTTCGGCGTCGGAACATTCGTCAATGATCGAAAGGAAGAAGGGCACATCGTCACAGCCGCCCAGATGGGCCACTTCGGCCACGGCGGCGCGCTGAAGTTCGCGGCTCACGCGCCAGAAGAGATTCTTGAACTCTTCGAGCGGCCGCTTGTCATCCATGAGCTGGCAGGCTTCCATGGCGATCATGATTCTGGTTTCGTCGTCGCTGCGCAGGGAATCGCGGACCACATCATTGTAGCCGATGGCCGCCAGGGCGCGGATGGCCGCTTCGTAGAGTTCGGACTGCCGTTCGGGGTCAATGGTGAGGGCCAGGGTGATGATGTCGTTGCTGGCCTCGCCTGTGCCGATGGCGCTCAGGCCCTGCAGCGCGGCGATCTGGATCTCTTCGTCGTTATCCGTGAGGGCGTCCAGCAGGTAAGTGCGGAGCCGTTCCTGGGATTTGGGCGCCAGCAGCGAAAGCGAACGGCCGCTGAGGATCTGGACAATGGCCTTGACGATCTTGTGCCGCAGGATGACGTTGACGTTCTCCAGCGCGTTGAAGAGCATGGGCACGGTTTTGATGTCGCCAAGCTCGCCAAGGGCGTCAACGATGGCCGCGCTCACCAGGACCGAGGAAAGTGGCAGGAGCTTGATCAGCGCGCTGATGGCGGCGGGATCATTGATTTTTGCCAGTGCCTCCACCACGGCGAACTGCACCCACTCCTCGTCATGCATGGCTTGGCAGAGGCAGCCCACGGATTCGGGAAAGGCCAGATTGCCCAGGCTCACCGCGGCCTGATAGCGCACATTGACTTCCGGGTCCTTGAGGAGCGCCTCGCCCAGCAACTGGGCAGACTTGTGGCTGCGGCAATAGCCGAGGATGTCGGTGATGAAGATGCGCTGGTCGGCATCGTCGCCGCGCAGGTAGGGCTGCATGGCATCAATGGCATCCACGCCGATCTCGCGCAGGATGTCCATGGCGACATTCCGCACGGGGGCCTCGTCGCTGGCCAGCAAGGGCAGGAGCGCCTCAATGGCCTTGGCCCCGCGGATCTTGCGCAGGCCGTATTCCGCGGCCTCCTGCACGCCGATATTGCCGCTCTTGATTCGTTCGCAGAGGAAGGGAATGGCTTCGTCCAGAGCGAGATCTCCGGCGCTGAAAGCCGCGCTGCGCGCGGCATCGTTATCGCCGGATTTCAAGGCATCCAGAATATCCGGCGCGCTGGCTTGAGGAGTTTCCATACTCATGGTGTCTTCCCGTTTGGGTGGGTCAGCCTTTGACCGTTGTGATGATGGCGCTGGCAATGTCGTCAGCGTCAAGGATCAGGTTGGCGAGGTTGGCGTCCACAACCGCCTTGGGCATGCCGTAGACCACACAGGAGGCCTCATTCTGCGCGATAAGGCAGCCGCCCTTTTCCCGGAGGACACGGGCGCCGTCCACCCCGTCCGAGCCCATGCCCGTGAGCATGACGCCAAGGACGCGACGGCCCATGATCATGCCCGCCGTTTCCATCAGGACATTGACGGTGGGCTTGTAGAGCGCGCTTTTGGGCTCTTCGGTCACGGCCACTTCCGGCAGCGGACCGCGCAGACGCACACCGATATGCATACCGCCGGGGCAGACATAGGCATGCCCGTTCTTGAGCTTGTCCCCGTCCACCGCTTCCGTCACGGAAATCTGGCTCACGCTGTCAAGGCGTTTGGCGAAAGGTCCGGTAAAGGTCGCGGGCATGTGCTGGGCAATGAGGATGCACGCGGGCAACGAAGCCGGCAGGGCGCTGAGGATCTTTTGCACGACCGGCGGCCCGCCGGTGGAGACGCCGATGACCACCAGATCGCGCGGCCCCTTGCAGGCCGAGGCCGCTCCGCAGGCGGCAGACGACGGGTGCGACGGCGCATGCGCCGGCGCCGGCTGCGGGGCGGAGTGATGGTGGTACTTGAGCCGGATGATGCTCTTGCGGCGGGCAATGGCCTTGACCTTGCGGCGCAGGTCCTCGCCAAAGGCATCCCTGTCGTTGCTCTGCGTCTTGGGGATAAAATCCTGCGCGCCGTATTCGAGCGCCTTGAGGGTGCTTACGGCCCCGCTTTCCGTCAGGGAGCTGACCATGAGCACCGGCAGGGGGTTGGTCT
>CAZNXQ010000103.1:0-6019 GCA_964576895.1 uncultured Desulfovibrio sp. | reverse complement strand
CATATCAGGTGTATTGCCATTTGGGCTAAAATTAAATGACGACACTATCTAGGGATTTTGCGGGGCCTGGGGCGTCCCCGGCGCGCCACCGGGTGCCGGGGCGGGCGTGGCCGGAGCACCGGAAGCGGGAGAACCTCCGGCAGCGTTTTTCGGGGCCTGCGCGTTTTCCGGGGCCGGAGCGGCTTCCGGAGCGGGGGCCTTGGCCGGCGCCTGCGGTTCTTCGATCTTCACGTTGAGGATGGTGGACTCGCTGCCGGGGCGCGAACTCGTCACATAGGTATAGCTCAGGGACGTGATGACGAAGATGACGGCCATGAGCGTCGTGAGCTTGGCGAGAATGCCGCCCGCCCCGCTGCTGCCGAAGACCGAGGTGTTGCCGCCGCCGAAAATGACGCCCATGCCCTCCTTGCCCGACTGGAGCAGGATAAGGATGACAAGCAGGACGCAGACAATGATATGGAGTGTGAGAATGAGGCTCTGCACAAAATCCTCCCGGCCTCCGGCATGCTCGCGCGCCGCGCGGGCCCTGCCGTGGGGCGCCGGTTTTCCCGCGTTTTCCGCGCGGGTCACGCGCCCAGAATCTGGAGAAAGCTCTTGGCTTCCAAAGAAGCGCCTCCTACCAGAAGACCATCCACGTTGTCAAGGGTCACAAGCGCGCCGGCATTGTCCGGCTTGACGCTGCCGCCGTAAAGGATCGGCAGCTGCTGCGCGGTGGCGCCCAGGATCTCCGCAAGGATGCCCCGCGTGACCGCGTGCGCGTCGAGCACTTCCGCGGGACCGGCCACCTTGCCCGTGCCGATGGCCCACACGGGTTCATAGGCAATGGCGAAGTTCCCCACAAGCTGCGCGCGCACAGCGGCGGAGAGCGGCTCAAGGGCGCTCCTGAGCTGACGGCCGAGCACCGCGCCGAGCTGGCCCGCCTCGCGCTCTTCCAGGGTTTCGCCCACGCAGAGCATGACCCTGAAGCCCTGTTCCAGGCCATAGGCCGTCTTGCGCGCCACCAGGGCGTCCGTCTCGCCAAAGACATGCCGGCGTTCGGAATGCCCGGTGAGCAGCCATTGCGCCCCGGCGTCACGCAGCATGGCCGGAGAGATCTCGCCGGTGAAGGCCCCCTGCTCCTCAGGGTAGAAATTCTGGCCGCCCACGGCCAGATCGTTCACGCCCGCAAAGGCGTCGGCCACCACGGCAATATCAGTGAAGGGGGCAAAAACCACGGCCAGCCGGTTTTCGGGCGTGCCCTCCCGAAGGGCGAGCGCCAGCTCGGCGGCGGTCTGGGCCGCCTGGGGGCGTGTCTTGAACATCTTCCAGTTGGCGGCGATGATCTTCTGCATGGGACTCTCCTTTGTGACCGGGCGCGGCACCCGCGCCTCAGCGGGGGGAGCGGGCCGACAGCCCCGCAAGTGGACACTCGAGGACAAGGGCATCCTCGCCCGTATCGGCATAATACCGGCGGCGGCGCCCCACCTGGACAAAGCCGCTGCCCAGATACAGGGCAATGGCCGCGCCGTTGCCCTCGCGTACTTCGAGAATCGCTTTTTGCATACCCATTTTGCGCCCGGCTTGCAAGGCCAGCGACAGCAGGCGCCGCCCGCAGCCCTGACGGCGCGCGTCCGGCTCCACCGCCAGATTGAGTATTTCCAGTTCCCCGGAAGGAGCGTAGGCTGGTCCTGCCGGCGCCCCCGCATGGTAAAGGGAAACATAGGCCACCAGCCGCGCACCGCCATAGAGCCCGAAGGCCGCAAAGGCAGCCTGCGCGAAGGCCGCGCGGCATTGTTCCTCGCTCCAGGGCATGGAGAAACAGCGGCGCTCCAGCTCCCACACGTCATGGGCGCATGTTGCGTCCAGACGCCGCGCCGCAAGTCCGGCGGCCCGCGCCGCGACCGGCGCGCGCCTCTTCCCCGCATATGGTCCAGGAGCCACCATGCCCTTACCTTCCCCCACCCCGCATGCCGTCCCCCCCATGGGAGCCTTCGAGACTCTCAGGGAAGTGGTGGACGAGGCCGATACGCCCTTCTGCCTCATGCCGGAAGAGCATCTTCTGCGTCAGGGTCTGCGCCACCGCGCTGTGGCCCTTCTGCTGCGCGATGGCGCGGGCCGCATGCTCCTGCGGCCGCACCCCCGGAGCGGCTGGGAATTTTCCTCTCTGGCGCTGCCCTGGGCCATGGAAGCCGCCGAAGACTGCTGCCGCAGGCTCCTCGAAACGGACTGGGCACTCCGGGCAACGTCGCCCCGCCTCCTGCGCCGCGTGGACGCCTGCGCGGAAACCGGCATGGCCTTTCTGACGCTCTTTGAAACGCGCATTTCCGCCGCCGCCGCGCGCGCATTCGCCGCGCCCGGCGTCATCACGCCGGAAGGGCTGCCGCTGCTGGACGGCATCGAACTGGCGGGCCTGGCGCGTCAGGAAGAACCGCTCCTCTCGCCGCTGCTGCGCCACGCCGCGCTTTCCGGCTGGCTGGAGAGATGACGCCGGGGCATTGCGCCCCCCACAGTCCGGCTACGGGGAATGGGAACAACCTATTGACCTTTACATCCAGACCCCGCCGACGGTAAAAGGGAGATTTTTCCGCTCGCCGCCCGGAGCGGAGCGACGGGCGGGGCTGTCGCCACAAGAATCCTAAAAAATAAGATTTTTTTGCGCCAGCAAGGAAATGGGCGATTTTGGGAGGGAGTGTACTTAAGTACATGACCGACAAAAATCGCACAGTGACACAGCTGGCGCAAAAAAGGCTGTTTTTGACGGATAATTGTGGCAGGACACAACCAGCAACATCCCTGACCAACAGCGTAGAGTCTGAAGCTAAACCCCGCCGACGGTCGGCCCCAGCAGCTCCGTCATGGCCGCATGGAGGCCGCCGTTGGTGGCCAGCAGCGCATGGCCGAAACGGAACGGCGTGCCGTCAAGCCCGCTGACCCTGCCGCCCGCCTCTTCCACCAGCAGCCAGCCCGCGGCAAGATCCCACGGCTTGAGCCACCCCTCGTAAAAGACATCCAGCCTGCCGCAGGCCACAAAGGCCAGATCCAGAGCCGCCGACCCCAGGCGCCGCATGCCCTGCGTGGCGGGCAGCACCCGCCGCAGCCGTTCCAGGATCACGGGCAGCCGCCCTTCCAGCTCATAGGGAAAGCCCGTACACGCCAGCGCGTCCTGAAGCGTGGCCGCGCCGGACACGGTCACGCGCCGCCCGTTGAGAAAGGCGCCGTTCCCGCGCGCCGCCCAGAAGCATTCGCCGTCCCCGCCGAGCATGGGCGCGTTGACCACGCCAAGCTGAATCCGTCCCCCGGCCCACAGGGCCACCGAGGTGCTCACCTGTGGCAGGCGGTGGACAAAGTTGGTGGTGCCGTCCACGGGGTCAATGATCCAGCACGGGCCGTCTCCCGCGCCGGGGCCGGCCGCCGCGCTGCTTTCCTCGGCGAGAAAGGCGGCGCCGGGCACGAGCGGCGCGAGGCGTTCCTTGAGAAATGCCTCCACCGCGAGATCCGTCTCCGTGACCAGATCCACGGCGCCCTTGTGCCGCACATGGCTCGGAGCGTCCCAGTGCCGCCGCACGATGTCGCCGCTCTCGCGCACCACCCGGACGCAGGCTTCAAGCAGCCCGGCCGCGTCCTGGCCGTCAAGTCCCTTCATGCCGTCTTCCCGCCGGTTTCAGTTGATAAAGATGGAATGGTAGCCCTTGCGGTCGCTCATGGCCCTGGCCGTGCCCCGCAGGACAGTGGTGAGCGGGTCGGCGTCCACAAAGACGCGCAGCCGCGTCTCGCGGGAGAGATACTGGTCCAGCCCCTTGAGGAGCGCCCCGCCCCCTGCGACAAGCATGCCGTTGCGGCCCACATCGGCGGCGAGCTCCGGCGGCGTGGACTCCAGCGCGCGAAGCACCACATCGCGGATGGTCTGGAGCGGCTCGGCCAGCGCCTCGCGGATGTGGCCCTCGCTCACGGTGACCGCCCTGGGCCTGCCGAGCACCAGATCCTTGCCCGACACCTCCAGCGCGGGCGCGTCCGGCTGCGGCCATGCCGAGCCCAGGAACATCTTGACGTTCTCGGCGGTATTTTCGCCGACCTCCAGACGGAAAACCTCGCGCAGATAGCGCTGCACCGCACGGGTCATGGCATCGCCGGCCACCCGCACGGACTGCGCCGCCGCCACCCCGCCCAGGGAAATGACCGCCACCTCGCTGGTGCCGCCGCCGATGTCGAGCACCATGTTGCCCACGGGCTCGCGGATGGGCAGATCCGCGCCCAGGGCCGCGGCCATGGGCTCCTCCACCAGGGAGATGTCCGCCGCGCCCGCCATCTGCGCCGCGTCGATGACGGCGCGCTTTTCCACCTGGGTGACGCCCGATGGCACGCAGATGACCATGGAGGGCCTGACCAGCCGCCGGCCCTCAATGGCCTTGCGGACAAAATGGGCGATCATGGCGCGGGTCACGTCAAAATCCGCAATGACGCCGTTCTGCATGGGCCGCACGGCGCGGATGCCCGCGGGCGTGCGCCCCAGATAGCCGCGCGCCTGCGCCCCCACGGCAAGGACCGCGCCGGTGCGCGCGTCCACCGCCACCACGGAAGGCTCGTTGACGACGATACCGTGTTTTCTGGTCTGGAGCAGGGTATTGGCCGTGCCCAGATCCATGGCGATGTCCGTGGCGAACAGCCGCAGGAGACGGCGCGGCAGCATGGTCAGCGTTCTTCGCGGGGCGCCGTGGGCGCAAGGTCGGGATCAAAGACGCGCGCGCCGTCGCTTTCCACCGTGGCCCTGGGCAGGATGTCCCGCAGCCGGGTGCGGAGATAGAGATTTTCCAGGAAGAGCGCGAGATGGTCCACCGCCTGGCGCACAAAGCTGCGCAGGCCCTCGTCGATGCACGCGGAGCGCGTGCACGCGAGGCAGAGCACGCCGCGCGCGCTCTTGTTGACCATGACGGGCAGGCAGATGGCGGTCTGGAATTCCGGCATGCCCTCCACCTTGCCGAACAGCGCGGACGCGGGCGTGGCCGCGTCGTTCTCGGCAAAGACGGGCTGCTCGTTGCGGAAGACCCAGCCCACGATGCCGCTGCCCAGGGAGCGCCAGCCGGAGGCGCCCTCGGTGAGCAGCAGGGGCGAGGATTCGGCCTCCACGCAATACCGCTCCCCGGCGGGATCGATGGAGGCAAAGGCGCAGTACTCAAAGCCCGTGGCGTCACGCATGGTGAGCAGGTAGTTTTCGAGGAACAGCGGCCAGCGGCGCCAGCGGAAGCGAAGCTCCTGAATGACGCCGAGCTCGGCGAAATAGCGGGGGATATCCCCGGCAATATCCTGGCCGCTCAGGCTCGTCTGCAGGCGCGAGATCAGCTCGGCAAAGAGCTGGAGCAGCTTGTAGTCCTTGTCGGAAAAGGAATACTGACGCTTGCTGTCCACGCAGAGCACGCCCCCCGTGGGCACGGGGCAGCCCATGAAGGCCTTGATGCCGGTTTCCGCGCCGTCGTCATAATAGCCGAGATTGCTCTGGTGCTGGTCGAAATTGGGCACCAGAAGCGGCTCGCGGTTGCGGATGATCCAGCCGACCAGCCCGGCGCCGGGCCGGATGACGGCATCTGGAGCGATTTTTTCCCCCAGGCTGAAGGCCGCGGCGAGGTGGCAGGCGTCGTCATCCTCTTCCGGCAGGAAGAGCACGGCGGAATGCGCGTCAAAAACGCTGCAGATGATGCTGAGGACATGCTGTTCAAGAGATGTGGCGTTCATGGCGCGGCAGGGTTGAGGTGCGAACGGCGCGCCGCCGGAACGCCGGCGACGCTCCATCTTTTGTAACAAAGCGGCCGCCCCGCCGCAACAGCTTTCCCCGGTGCCGGAGGCGGCCCGCGCGGGTGCGCGCCGGCGGGCGCTCCACACTGGAAGTTTTTTTAAAAAACTGCTAGAAATGCTAAAAAACCAACGGACACCGAGGCATGATTCGCTGGCAAGATGTTTTCAGCAAGGACGGCCACCCCTGGCGCGATGCCTGCACCCTCTCCGACCCTCTGGCCGTGCGCGATCTTGCCGCGCTCAAGCGCTTCCT
>CAZNXQ010000102.1:0-6249 GCA_964576895.1 uncultured Desulfovibrio sp. | reverse complement strand
TTGAGAAGGCTCCCGACAATCTTGCCCTGCTGAACGATATTTTCCGGCCCATGCACTCGCTCAAGGGGGCATCCGGATTTCTTGGCCTGAACCGCATCAACCATCTCGCGCACAAGTCGGAGAACATCCTTGACGAGCTCCGCAAGGGGAGCATGCAGGTCACGTCCGAGATCATGGACGTTATCCTTGCCTCCACGGACGCTCTGCGCCAGATGATCGATAACCTCGAAAGCAGCAACACCGAGGGCGATGTCGAGACGGAACCCATCATGGCGCAGATCGACGCCATCATGGCCGGCGAAAGCGCCCGCCCGGCAGCGCCCGCCGATGCTGCCCCCACCGATGCTGCCCCCACCGATGCTGCACCTCAGGAGGCGGCTCCCCAAGAGGCTGCCCCCCAGGAAACAGCTAAAGACGCCGCCGTTGCCCCTGAGGAGGCGCCTGCCGAGGCCGCTGCCCCTGCGGAGGCTCCGGCGGAGGAAGCGCCCGCCCCCCAGCCTGCCGCCGCCCCTGAGCCGGAGCCTGCCGCCGCGGAGGCGGAAAAACAGCAGGGCATGAGCGCCAAGGAATGGGTGGCAAGCCTGCCCAGCGGGGCCCCCTATACCCTGACGGCCTTTGGCGAGGGGCATCTCAAGGATTTCATCGACGAATCCTATGAAATCATCGCCAATCTGAACGACGGCCTGCTTGACCTTGAGGAGAATCCCACAGGTCGCGACGATCTGGTCAATGACCTCTTCCGCTATTTCCACAATATGAAGGGGAACAGCGGCATCATCGGCTATAACGAGCTCAATGGCCTGACGCACGAGGCGGAGACGCTGCTCAACAATGTGCGCCAGGGCAAGATCACGCCGAGCCACGAACTCATTGACCTGCTCCTGCTGACGGTGGATGTGATGGAAGGCCTCGTCCAGACCATCGATGTTCCCGCCTGCCAGGCCACTCCCTTCGATACCAGCCCCATCGTCAAGCAACTCCAGCTTGCCCTTGCCGGCGAAGGCATTGCGCTGCCCCCGGCGTTGCGGGCCGCCCAGGCTCCTGCGCCTCAGGAAACGGCACCGGCTGCCGCCGACAACGGGGCCGCACCCGCCGGTGCAGGCAGCGTTGAAGTGGTGCAGCCCAGCATCATTCCTGTCGGGCTTGAAAATGACGATGTCGACGTCTTCCGCGTCACGGTCAAGCAGCAGCAGGAAATCATCAGCGCCGCGCTGGCCACCTTGCGGAAAGATGGTTCGCACAAGGATTCCATTGACGCCCTCTACCGGTGCCTCATCGCCATCAAGAACGCATGCGGCTTTGTCGGCCTGGACGAGATCAAGGTCTATGCGGAGCGCACGGCCGGCATTGTGGACCAGGGCCGCACCACCGGCATAGATTTCACGCTCATGGTCGATCTTCTCGGTCAGGAGACGGACATCATCAACGACATGGTGCAAAAAGCCCTGGATGAGGGCAAGGTCTGCGCCGGCAAAGAGGAAAAGGCCGAGGCTCCGGCCGCCACGGCGGAAGCCGCCCCCGCTGCGGCTCCTGTGACGCCTCCCGCCAAAGCGGCGCCCGCTGCCGCCCCCAGCGCTCCGGCAGCGGCTCCCGCCCAACCCGCCAGTCCCAAGGCGACGGCGCCCACACCATCGGCCCCCGCCTCCACTCCCACGGCGGCAGCCGCCCCGGCACAGAAGCCCGCTTCTGCCGCAAAACCGGCTCCCGCCGCACCGGCTGCGGCGCCCGCGGCCAATGGCAAGGCAGCGGCTGCCCCCGCCAACAACAAGACTGCGGCTGCCGGCGGAGATCACAAGAGTTCCTCCACCATCCGCGTGGATCACGAACGGCTGGACCATCTCATGAACCTCATCGGCGAGCTGATCATCAACCGCAACCGCTACACCATGATCGCCCGTTCGCTTGAAGGCAGTGAGGACAACATCAATGTGGCCGAGGTGGCGCAGAGCCTTTCCGAAACCACCTATGCCATGGCGCGCATCTCCGATGACCTTCAGGATACCATCATGAAGGTCCGCATGGTGCCCGTTTCCTCCGTCTTTTCCCGCTTCCCCCGCCTGGTGCGCGACCTTTCGCGCAAAAGCGGCAAAGAGGTGGACCTCATCATGGAAGGCGAAGAGACGGAACTGGACAAAAGCGTTGTGGAGGTCATCGGCGACCCGCTCGTCCACCTTATCCGCAATTCCGTGGACCACGGTATCGAGCCCGAAGAGCAGCGCCTCGCGCAGGGCAAACCGGCCAAGGGCAAGGTGACGCTGCGCGCTTTCCACAAGGGCAATTCCGTCGCCATCGAGATCGAGGATGACGGCAAGGGCATCGACCCCAATGTCATGCGCGAGGTCGCCGTCAAGAAGGGCATCATTTCGCCGGAAGAAGCCGCCCAGTTGGACGACAGGGAGGCCATCGAACTTATCTTCGCCCCCGGCTTCTCCTCCGCCGAAAAGATTACGGATATCTCAGGCCGGGGCGTGGGCATGGATGTGGTGCGGACCAACATCAAGAACCTCAAGGGCAGCGTCAATACCTATTCCGAGGTCGGCAAGGGCACGCGCTTCACGTTGAGCCTGCCGCTGACACTCGCCATTATCGACGCGCTCATGGTCAAGGTCTCCGGCCAGATGTATGCCATTCCGCTGGATGCCGTCTCCGAAACGACCAAGATCGAAACCGTGCGCCTCACCGATGTCAAAGGGCGCAAGGCCGTAACCTTGCGTGGGGAAGTGCTCGGCATCGTTGAACTTTCCGAGATGCTTGGTCTGCCCCGCTCCACCGCCACGTTGCCGGAAGTCCTTTCCGTGGTCGTCATTCACGATAATGAACGCCGTCTCGGTCTGGTGGTGGACGAGCTGCTGGAACGCCAGGAAATCGTCATCAAGCCCCTCGGCGCCTATCTGGGAGATCTCAAGGGCATTTCCGGCGCGACCATCATGGGGGACGGCTCGGTCATCCTTATTCTGGACCCGCACGAAATCTATCTCATGTCCACATCCAAGGCGGCCAGTATCAGCCCCATGGAGCAGAACAAGCAGCAACCGCAGTTGGTAAAATAGTAAAACACAGCATACGGCAGCAAAAGGGGAACCGTATCGGTTCCCCTTTTGCTGTGCCGGTTCCTGCCGGACGCGTTCTTTCCGCAGGCACGACGGCCCGGCCTTGCAGTGCGTTTGCACATCCCGCACTCGCCGGAGACTCCCCCACCATACCAGAGAGCCCGCTCCGGGGAGCGGGCTCTCTGGGTGTACTGTGCACAGTCAGAGTGACGTCAGGCCTCGATCTCCCGCGCCTTGATCATGGCCTTGCCCTGTTCCTCAAAGTCGGCAAAACCGGCCTGGTGCAGGGCATCCAGAACGGTATCCTCCCAGTTCCAGGTGGCGTAAATGACAGGCTTGTGGAAGGTCGCGCGGAAGTTTTGCAATTCCGTCCTGTAGAAGTCTTCCTTGGGCGTGTCGAGATGCTCGCGCAGCTGTTCGTGGCGGCGCTGAAGCTCGCCTTCATACCACTCCTGAATATCCTGCGGCTCGGTGTACTTTTTGAGAATGTGCCCGTAGCCGGACTTTTCCATCAGTTCAGAAAGCCGCCTGTGGTGCTGGCGCGTCAGCCACTGACCGAGGCCGGAGGGCGGAATGTTCTCTTCCTCCACGGCGTTGATATCAAAAACCGTCTGATAGTAGGTATCAGGAACGACCGACGCCGACGTGATGCCGGCAATGGCCACCAAGCCGCGCAGAATGACGCTGTTGGAGACGCCCTGACCGCAGAAACCAACCTTCTTGCAATACTTCTGCCCCGTGAAGATGCTGACAAGAATGGCCCACACCACCGCCGGGTCTTCTTCATCATAGATGTGCGAAAGACGCGCGTTGTCGCGGTCCGTGGCAAGCACCATCTGGGTCATGTCATTGGAGCCGATGGAGAATCCGTCAAACTCGCTGATGAACTGCTTGGCAAGAATGGCGTTGGAGGGCAGTTCCGACATGAGGATGATCTTCAACCCGTCCTGACCGCTCTTGAGCTTGTGCACCTGCTCCAGATAGCAGCGCATGGAACGGCCCTCTTCCAGCGTGCGGACAAAGGGCAGCATGATACGCAGATTGCTGCCGCCGTACACGCCGCGCGCGAGCTTGAATGCCTCGATCTCCCAGTCATGGATATTGCGCGAAACCCCGCGGTAGCCAAGCATGGGGTTGGCTTCCTGATGTTCGAACAGGTTGCCGCCCAGAAGATTGCGGTATTCGTTGCTCTTGAAGTCCGTGGTGCGATAGGTGATGGGCTTGCCATAAAAGGCCATGGCAAAGAGCGCGAGGTTCTGCGCCAGAGTCTGGACATAGTGTTCCTTGCCGGTCCTGAAGCCGCGCGCCTTGATGATGGCGCGGATCTTGTCCGGCAGATTGCGAACGTCGTCCATCTCCTTCTTGAGACCGGAGCGCAGGCCCACTTCCTCGCGCAAATGGCGGATATTCTCCAGCAGTTTGACCACTGCGGGCAAATCCTTGACGCGCTGGATGTGCGCCTCCACGCTGGCCTCGATTTCCGCGGCGCGCTTGGGCGATTCGGGGTCCGAGGAGGAGAGCAGGGCCAGCTCGTCATCGTAGCCCATGATGATGCGCACATGGTCCGCGAGATCGGCGGAGGTCTTGAGCACCTCAAGCCGGCGGGAGGCCATTTCCATATGCTGATCCAGCTTGTGATCCAGCTCGCGCATCTTGCGATGCTGCAGCAGGATCTCATCGGAGGTCAGGTTCTGGTCCGTATCGGCAAGGGTGTTGAGCTCTGCGGAAAGACCAGTGATTTCACCAACATATTCCCGCAGATTGAAATTGAAGACAATGAGCCCGGCGCCCATTTGCTCGCGCAGGAGTTTGGAAAGACGGTTTTCCAGCTCCTTGAGCTTGGCCTCCACCACCACTTCCAGTTCGCCGTTGTCAAAAGCTTCCAGCGCCTGGGGATGGATGCCGATATTGCCGAGCATGAATTCCGCGCGCAGCAGGCCCACTTCAAACTGGGGATAGTCGCGCAGGCGGGAGAGAAAGAGCGCCTGCCCCACATCGGCCAGCACCAGCCCGACCTTGGTCTTGGTCACGGGCAGCCTGGCGATGTCCATCTCGCCGCCCACCTGGTGCAGGGGCAAAAGCCCGCGATAGACACGGCCGCGCGTGCCGTCCACCGTAACATCCGCACCATCCAGGGCACGGAGGACTTCCACCCGCTGGATGCCGATGACCGCCGCAATGCCCAGCTCGCGCGAGGTGATGGCCGCGTGGCTCGTGTCACCGCCCACATCGGCCATGATGGCCGAGGCCACGCGCATGCCCGGCACCATATCCGGGTCCGTGCGCTCGGCGGCCAGCACATCCCCCTTGGCGACCTTGTTCAGTTCCAGGGCCGAACGCAAGAAGCGCACCGTGCCCCGGCCGGCGCCCCGCGAGGCGCCGTTGCCTTCCACAAGGATCTCCGCGGCGGCGGCGGCCTTGGGGTCCACCTCCATGCGGCGCATGAAGATGGTGGTGGGATGCAGCTCAAGCTCCTCGTTCCAGCGGGTTTCAGGGCGCGCCTGGACGAACCAGAGCTTGTCGTTGGCGTCAATGCAGAATTCCGTATCCATGATCATGCCGCCGTAGGCACGGCTGACGGCGCGCACACCCTTGGCCACCCGCTCGGCCTGACTCAGCGAAAGCGCCCAGCGCAGAGCCTCCAGCTCTGGCACGGGCACTTCGCGCGTACCGCCCTTCTCGTCATAGACGATCTTCATGTCCTTGCAGCCCATCTGACGGATGACCACCTCGCTGCCGTCATCCCGCTGAAAGACATAGAGCTTGTCCGGCGTCACCTTGCCGCCCACCACGGCTTCGCCCAGTCCGTAGCTGGCATCGATGCTCACGAGATCCTTGCGGGCGGTGCCCCGGCAGCCTGTGGCCGTATCCGCGGAAAAGGCCGTGCCGGAAATGACGGGATTGATCATCTGCATCATGCAGACGGAAAGCGAGGTATTTTCGATGGCCCATTCTTTCTTGGCCATATCGGCAATGGAATCGTCACCCGTTTCCTCGGCCTTGGCGAGGGCGTCAAGGATCGCCTCGCGGCGATAGGTCATGGAGCGGAGATTATAGGCAGAGGCGCAATCCCAGTGGTAGGCTTCCGCCACATGGTCCGGACCGACCATATTCAGATAGGTATCCTGAAGGCCGGCGAACGCTTTTTTGCGCGAGTCCTCGCCGGCGGCGGAAGAACGCACGGCAACGGGCGTCATGT
>CAZNXQ010000101.1:0-6337 GCA_964576895.1 uncultured Desulfovibrio sp. | reverse complement strand
GTCATGACCACGGAAACCGCCTGCCTGTCGTCCATCTGGCGCACGGATGACAAGGTGCGGGAATGGCTCGCCCTGCATGGCCGGGCGGCGGACTACCGGGAACTGCGTCTGGAGGGGCCGGCCTGCTACGACGCTCTTGTCCGTATCGACCTTTCGGCCGTGGAACCCATGATCGCGCTGCCGTTCCATCCCAGCAACGTCCATACCGTGGCCGAGGTGGCAGCGCATGCCGAGGAGCTTCTGGGCGAGGTGGAGGAAGAGGCCGTGCGGCTCTTTGGCGAAGCGGGCAAGGGCCTGCGCCTGCGCTCCAAAGTCCGCGAGGGTGGCGTCATTGCCGATCAGGGCATCATTGCCGGCTGCGCGGGCGGCACGTTTGAAAACATCAGCATGGCCTCGGCCATTCTGGGAACATGGAAGAAGCCCAATCCCGCCTTCAGCTTTTCCGTCTATCCGGCAAGTGTGCCCCAGGCTGTGGCGCTCGTGAACAATGGCGCCACCGAACGGCTCATGACCCTGGGGGCCATTGTGAAAACCGCTTTTTGCGGCCCCTGCTTCGGCGCCGGAGACACCCCGGCCCACGGGGCACTTTCGCTCCGTCACTCCACACGCAACTTTCCCAATCGCGAAGGCTCCAAGCCGGGCGAAGGGCAGATCGCGGCGGTGGCACTCATGGACGCGCGTTCCATCGCCGCCACGGCGGCCAACGGCGGTCGCCTCACGCCGGCCACTGAGCTGGACTGGGATTCACCCGATCTTCGCGTTGACCTCAAGTATCACTTCAACTCTGAAATCTACAAGCGGCGTGTATACAATGGCTTTGGTCATGCCGAACCGGAGACCGAACTGGTGTTCGGCCCCAATATCGCCGACTGGCCGGAAATATCGCCGTTGCCGGAACATCTTGTGCTTGAGGTGGCAAGCGTCATCACTGACCCTGTTACCACCACGGACGAGCTGATCCCCTCCGGAGAAACGTCGTCCCTCCGCTCCAATCCGCAACGGCTTTCGGAGTTCACGCTTTCCCGGAAGGATCCGGCCTATGTGGGCCGCGCCAGGGAGGCTCAGGCGCTGGAGCGCGCGCGGCTGGCCGATCCCGATGACGCGGAGGTGGTTGCCAAGGTGCGCGCCCTTGCGGATGTGTGCGCCGATCAACCGGAAGTGGGCGCCATGCTTTCCGGGCCGCAGCCGTTGCGTCAGGTCGGCATCGGTTCGCTCGTGTTCGCGCTCAGGCCGGGCGATGGGTCCGCGCGCGAGCAGGCGGCTTCCTGCCAGAAGGTGCTCGGCGGCTGGGCCAACCTCGCCGTGGAGTACGCGACCAAGCGCTACCGCTCCAACCTCATCAACTGGGGCATCTTGCCGTTTATTGTGGAAGCGGACATGGCACAGGCCCTGAAACCCGGCGACTTCCTTCTTCTTCCCCATGTTCGCGCCGCTGTTGCGGGCGGAGAGCCAAGCGTGCTTGCCGCACTGGTGCATACGACCGCGGAAAAGAAGCCCTGGGCCGAGCAGGTGGTCCTGTCGTTGCGGGATTTGAGCAAGGCGGAACGCCAGATCCTTCTGGATGGCTGCCTCATCAATCATTATGCGCGCACGCGCGGTGTTTAGGCAGGGGATAGTGTCGTAAAAGCAGCGTCGCGGGCCATGTTCACCAAGAGCCCGCGACGCGTGCCTGATATTTGTGCTGTTGCCAACGTTGCCTGTGGAAACGATGGCACGGCGGAATGCGAAAGCAGCGCCGCAGACGGAACCGCCGCCGTCTGAACGCATGTTGCCGTCAGGAGAGGGGACATGAGCCTTTTGGGCTGGGTGGCCGCCGGGGCCGTCATGTTTGCGGCCCTGATCTTCTGTTTCCGGCTCATGCGGCACGGGTTGCGGACACTGGATGATGACCGGCGCAAATTCCTTGAGCGCATCCATTCGGGCGAACGCCAGCTTGCGGAGGAACAACGGCAGGTCCCGGCGGCCGAGCATATGGCCCTGCTGCGCGCCGGGGTGGAAGACCTGCTGCGCCTGGCGGATTCCCCTCCCGGCTACCGCATGGAGACAGCGGCCAACGCCCTCCTGCTGCATACCCCAAAGGGGACCTGGCGCATGGAACTCTGCATGCGTGAACGCCTCCTGCATTCCACGCATCGGGTGCTTCATGGCCGCAGCCGCTGGTTTCTGAGCGGCCCTGGTCATCAGGAACAGCATGATGACCTTGGTTCGCTCATGGGCAGTCTGCACGCCCATTTGCGGACGGAGACGGAGCTTCCCGACGAGCCTCCCCATCTGGCGCGTCGTCTTGGCGCGTCACAGGCGACACCGGCGGCGCGCGCCGATGAATGGCGCCCCCGCGGGCAACGGTGAAACGCGGGCCCAAGCGGCGCAACGCGCGTCTCTGCCCGCTGACCGCATCAAGCGCCAACGGGCAACGCGCGTTCCGGCTGACATTGGTGCCGGGCGTTTCCGCCTGTCCGGGGCCCGTTTTGCTCAGGCTTCAAAAAAGGCGCGGTATGCCTCCACGGTGGCGTACAGGTCGGCGGCGCTTGCCAGTTCAAAGGGACTGTGCATGGAGAGCAGGGCGGGCCCCAGGTCGATGACCCGCATGCCATACGCCGCAAGAAAGAGCGCCACGGTTCCGCCGCCGCCAAGATCCACCTTGCCGAGTTCCGCCGCCTGCCAGGGAATCCCGCGTGCGTTGAAAATACCGCGCAGCTCAGCGAAAAACTCCGCGTCGGCTTCACTGGCGCCATATTTTCCCCGTGAGCCCGTAAATTTGGAAAAGCAGGGGCCATACCCGATCAGGGCGGCGTTCTGCTTTTCATGCACCTCCTGAAAATCCGGGTCCAGAGCCGCCTGCACGTCGGCGGAAAGGGCGCGGCTGTTCAAAAGCACATGCGAGGCCGAAGTGCCCGGAGCCCAGGCCGCCGCGAGATCCTCCACGCAGTACTGGAAAAAACGTGACGCCGCGCCAGTGGCGCCATCGGAGCCGATTTCCTCCTTGTCCCAGAAAATCACCGCCAGCGGCCGGGAGGCCGAGGCGTCGGCGTTCAGGAGAGCTTCCAGAGCGGCAAAGACGCAGATCCTGTCATCCTGCCCATAACCGCCGAGAAGCGCCCGGTCAAAGCCCACAAAGCGCGCGGCACCGGCGGGCACGGCCTGAAGCTCGGCGGTGATGAGATCTTCCTCGCGGATGCCGTATTTTTTGTGCAGCAGCCGGAGCAGCGCCGCCTTGAGGTCGCCGTCCTTTGCTTCGCTTTCCGCACCCTGCCGGGAACGTTTGCGGTCCGCGCCGGTGGTATCCGGCGCATGGCTGAGGATGATATTCAGTTTTTCAGCTTCAAAGGCCTCGCTGAGTTTCTGGCCGGCCTGCTTCTGCGCCAGATGCGGCAGAAGATCAGCGATGCAGAAGACCGGTTCCCCCGGTTTTTCGCCGATGCTCACGTCCACCCGCTCGCCGTTTTCGAGGATGATGACGCCATGGAGCGCCAGGGGCCGCGCAAGCCATTGGTATTTGCGGATGCCACCGTAATAGTGCGTCTTGGCCTGGACAACGCCCGGCTGCTCCACCAGCGGGTGCTGCTTGAAGTCCAGCCGGGGGCTGTCCGCATGCGCGGCGATAAGGGCAAGACCATCCTTCAGGGGATGACTTCCGCGCCGCGCCGCGAACAGTGCCTTGCCGCGCAGGGGACGCATGACACGATCGGCAGCGAAGTCTTCGGCAAAGCCCGCTTCGGCAAGGCGTTCCTGCACATGGGCGATGGTTTCACGCTCGGTCTTGCAGCGGCTGAGAAAGTCAAGGTACCGTCTGGCAAGCGTCTGGATGTCCCTGGGGGCGGTTCCATAGCGATCCCAGGCATTGGGGGCATGGTAGGCGAGTTTGTCGTTCATGGCAGATTCTCCATTGCGGAATGTGAAAGTGGGGGTTCCAGAAACTGGGGATGGCGTGCAAAAAATTCTGCGAGCAGATACAGGGAGCCGGTCACGAGCGTCATGCCGGTATCCGCGCCGCAGACGCCGGCCGCCGCGTCCAGCGCCTGTTCCAGCGCATCCGGGCCGGTCAGGGCAACGGCCATGCCGGGCGACTGGCCGTTGCAGACCGCGGCGATTTCCTGGGGGTCACCGGCGCGCGGATTCTTCAGGGCTGGAATGAAGACGGGAGTCCGGGGAAAGCGGCGCGTGAGCATGGCGGCCGAAGTGCGCCAGTCCTTGTCGGCGAGACAGGAAAAAATGATGGCGCGCGGCAGGGGAAGAGGGCACGCCGGTGTTCTGTCCGTCACGAGGGTCCGCAGGAGCGCCTGCATACCGTGCGGATTATGGGCGCCGTCCAGCAGAAAGGCCGGGTGCCCGGTTGCGGGCGGCACAACCTGGAGACGACCGGGCAGAAAGGCGTTTTTCAGCCCCCAGGCCTTGGCGCGGGCATCATCGGCGCTCCTGCCGAGCAGCGGCGCCAGCCGCTGCCATGCGGTCACCGCAAGGCCCGCATTGCACAACTGATGCGCTCCGGCAAGACCAAGGCGCGGCAACCATGCTTCCGGCAGGGGGGGCGCGAACGCAAGCTGTGCCCCGCGCGCCCGCGCGGCCGCACTGAGGGCCTCCCGCGCCGCGGGGAACTGGGGGGCCGTGCAGACGGGCGCCCCGCTGCGGATGGCCGCCGCCTTGTCGCGGGCAATGTCCGCCAGAGCGGGGCCGAGCACGGCCGCATGATCCATGGCAATGGGCGTGTAACACAGCAGATCCGCCGCCACGGCTGTGGTGGCATCGCTACGGCCGCCAAGACCGGCCTCCATGATGGCCACATCCACGCGCGCCTCCCGAAACGCCAGGAGCGCCAGCACCGTGAGAAATTCAAAATAGGTGAGATCCTCGCCGGAGGCCGCCATGACACTGTTGGCCAGATCCGGCCAGGTTGCGCCGGGAACGGGCCGGCCGTTGACGCGAATGCGTTCTTCGGGAGAAACGAAATGCGGCGAAGTATAAAGACCGACGCGGCAACCGTGGGCCGCGCAGAGCGCGGCCAGAAAGGCGGAAGTGGAGCCCTTGCCATTGGTGCCGAGCACCTGGACGACCGGGAAAGGCGGGCGTTCCAGATCAAGCGCTCCCAGCGTCCGCCGCATGCGGTCGAGGCCGAAGTCCATGTGGAACATGCCCAGCGCGTCCAGATGGCGCCGGATGTCCTGAAAATTACGGAAGGGCATCGTGCTCTCCGGTGGGGGCGCCTTCTTCCAGCTCTTCCAGATGCGCGCGCGCGAAGTCCAGAGACGGATCAAGCTCCAGCGCGGCCCGCAGCTCCCGGCGCGCCTCAGGCAGCCTGCCGAGGAGCTTGTGGCAAACGCCGAGATTGGCGCGATCCATGGCAGAGCCCTTGTCCAGCCTGAGCACGGCCTCAAAGGCCGCGGCAGCTTCCGCATATCGCCCGGTCTTGTAGAGGGAAACGCCAAGAAGGTTGCCGTATTCCTTCATTTCCGGGCAGAGGCGCACCGCCTGCTCCAGCAGGGGCACAGCCTCGGCCCAGTGGCCGCGCAGGGTTTGCGTATGCCCGGCATAAAAGGCGGCAAGCCCGGCCGCGTCCGCATCGGGCTGCAGCGGCAGGGCGGTGAGAAAGTGTTCGAGGGCCTGTTCGGGGGCAGCGCGGCGCAAGGCCAGTATCCCCTGAAAAAAGGGCAGGAAGTGTGCCCCAGGGCACATTTCCGCCAGCGCGGCAAGCCCGTGCGCGGCAGTCTGCCCGTCGCAGGTCTCGGCGAGCTTGCGCCCGACAAAAAGGCCGAGGCTCTGATTCCTGTCCCGCTCACGGAACTGAAGGCCGGGCACGATGGTGTAATGCGCCGGGATGCCGAGAGCCGGGTGGGTGGTTTCCACCGCGTAGACCTCCAGCGGGGCCAGCCCGTCAATGGCGGCAAGGAGTTCCTCGCGGATGTCGTGCGCCTCCACCGAGGGCAGAGCGTGCAGGGGAATGGTCGGCCCCTCCAGCAGCCACCGGACCTGGGCGAGATCCGTGAATTTTGGCAGTCCCGATGCCTCATAGCAGGCTCCGGTACAAAAATCTCCGCCAAGCTGGGCAACTTCAGTGACGGCACGGATAGCGGCCTTGGCCGGTGAGGAGGCCGTGCCCGCCGTAAAGACGATCTCCGAGCGATGGGGGAAGGTCGCCGGGTCCCAGGCCAGGGCCGCCACGGTAGGGAGCGGCATGCCGAGCGAAATATCCTTGAGGACGAGATGGATGCCCTCGCGGGCAAAGGCATCAAGCAGGCCGCGCAGGACCTCGTCCTGGCAGGTCCGGGGCGCAATGGTGGGCAGAGAGGGGCGCTCCCTGTCGGCGCGGCAGCAGACGTGGCGTTCCACAAGCTCGCTCAGC
>CAZNXQ010000100.1:0-6396 GCA_964576895.1 uncultured Desulfovibrio sp. | reverse complement strand
GGGTGAGGATCTGGTTGCGGACGAACTGCGTCATTTCCGTGGCCACGTCCACGTCGGAAATGCGGGACTCCGCGGACTGGAGATTTTCCGCCTGCGTGGTCAGATTGGTGATGGTGTTTTCCAGCCGGTTCTGAAGCGCGCCCAGATGCGCGCGGATCTTGTCCTTGGACACGATGGCGTCGTTGATGCCCACCAGGGCCTTCTGCGCGGCTTCCTGCGTGGAGACCGTGTAGGCAAGCGCATCCGTGGAGGCCTGGTTGCCCACGCCCAGCGCGGACGCCGTGCTGTTGCCGATCTGGATATAGTAGTAGTCTTCCGCCGAGTCGTTGGCCGAACCGAAGTGGACCTTGAGCTTGCCGGTGGACGTGAGCCCGCTGCCATCATGCGTGTCGCTGGACAGATCGCCGTTCAGAAGGTGGATGTTGTTGAAGTCCGTGGCATTGGCGATGCGGGTGATCTCCGAGGCCATGGCCTGATACTCGGACTCGATCATCAGGCGCTGGGTGGAATCGTAAGTGCCCGTGGCCGCCTGTTCCGCCAGTTCCTTCATGCGGATGAGCTTTTCGTCGATGACGCCCAGGGCGCCGTCGGCGGTCTGGATGAGGGAAATGGCGTCATTGGCATTGCGCTGCCCCTGCTGCAGCGCCGCGATGTCGGAGCGCATGAGCTCGCGGATGGCCAGACCCGCGGCGTCATCGGCCGAGGAGTTGACCCGCAGACCAGAGGAAAGCCGCTGTGTGGACGTGGACAGGTTGTTGTAGTGCGAGGTCAGGGTGTTGGCCACATTGCTGGCCATGCTGTTATTGTTGATATACATGCTTCCTCCCTGAAATGTGCGCCGGCATCCGCCGGCTGGTTGCCCCTCCCCTGCGGCCGGGCCGCACCGGTTTTTGGAGAAGCTACAGGAAGGCAGGTTAAGGACGGGTTAAAAAACGCCGCGCGCTCAGATTTTTTCCCGCGTTCTTTTCGTGAAGGGGCGCAGGCGGGGCCCGGCCCTGTTTTCCGGCAGGAGGGGGCGGCATGGCGCGTTTCGCGCGCCAGTCTAAAAAATTTCTTGAAAAAGTGCGGCATCCGGTACATCCTCCGCACGGAGGGCCGGTGCGGCATGGCCGGCGAGAGCCCCATCTTCACAGCGGAGTGGTCAATGGAATTCAGCTTTTTTTCGATGGTCGCCCAGGCAAGCCTGGTGGCCAAGGCCGTGCTGCTGCTGCTCGTGGCCATGTCCGTGGGCAGCTGGGGCCTGATGATCCAGAAGTTCGTGGCGCTCAACGCCGCCAACAAAAAGGCGATCCTGGGCATCGAGCGTTTCGACAAGGCCGCCAACCTGCGGGATGCCGTGCAGTCCCTGGGGGCTGACCCCAGTTCGCCGCTCTACTATATCGCGCATCAGGGCGTGCAGGAATTCAACCGTTCCCGCGAGCTCGGCAATGCCAGCGAGGTGGTGGTGGACAATGTGCGCCGCGCCCTGCGGCAGGGGGCGGCCAGCGAGATGGCGCGGCTCCAGCGTTCGCTTTCCCTCCTGGCCACCACGGCCAATACCGCGCCCTTTATCGGCCTGTTCGGCACGGTCTGGGGCATCATGAATTCCTTCCATTCCATCGGCATGCTCAAGTCCGTCTCGCTCGCCACCGTGGCGCCGGGCATTTCCGAGGCGCTCGTGGCCACGGCCATCGGCCTGGCCGTGGCCGTGCCCGCCACCGTGGGCTTCAACCTGTTCATGGGCAAGCTCTCGCAGGTGGATACCCTGCTGGTGAATTTTGCCGGGTTCTTCCTGAACCGCGTCCAGCGCGAGCTCAACGCCCAGCGCCCTGTGCAGCGCACAGGCGCCACGGAGCTCTGAGATGGGCGCCAATCTCGGCGGCGGCAAGTTCGTCTCGGAAATCAACGTCACGCCCTTTGTGGACGTGATGCTCGTCCTGCTGATCATCTTCATGGTCGCCACGCCCATGATGACCCAGGGGCTGGAGGTGGATCTGCCGCAGACCAGGCAGGTGGAGACCCTGCCCAGCGAAGCGGATCACATGATCCTCACCATCCGCCGGGACGGCAAGATCTTCCTTGACGAGTACCCGGTGGAGGACATGGCCGAGCTGGGCGGCTATCTTGAACGGCTGGTCAAGGCCAAGAACCGGACCCTCTTTCTCCAGGCCGACAAGGAAGTGCCCTATGGCCTGGTGGTGGAGGTCATGGGCGAGATCAAGGCCGCCGGCATCGAGAACCTCGGCGTCATGGCCGACCAGCCCGAAGGCGCGTCCGCCGGAAAGGCCGCCCCGGCGGCTCCGGCCCGGCGTTCCGGCGCGGCCCCCCGCGCTTCCGGAGCGGCAAAGAAGTAGGCTCGCATGCGGCTCGCCTCGTATATCATTTCGCTCTGCCTGCACGCGGCGCTCTTTCTCCTCATCTGGTTCTGGCCCGCGCATCCGCCGCTCAGGCTTGACCAGCGCCCGGTCATGATCAGCCTTGTGGAAGGCGCTCCCGGCGGCAATCGCACGCCATCGCCCATTCTTGGGCATATGGGCGAACCGGGCGACGGGCCGCTCGCGCCCACGCCGCCGGCGCCGCAAAGCGAGATCGCCGCGCCCGCCCGCGAGGAGGCGAAGCCGCCGGAGCCCGTGCCCGCGCCGCCCAAAGAAGCCGCGCCCGAACCGAAAAAACCCGATGCCGTGCCCATTCCGCGCAAGATGGAGCCCAAACCGGAGCCAAAGCCGGAGGACAAGCCCAAACCCCGCGAGGAACAGAAAAAGCCCGAACCCAAAAAGGAAGAGGCCAAACCCAGGCCGGAGCCGAAAAAGGAAGAGCCCAAAAAGCAGGAGCAGCCCAAAACGCAGGAAAAGCCCAAGACGCAGGAAAAGCCCGCGCCCAAAAAGACCGATCCCGTGGCCGCGGCGCTCCAGCAGGCGCGCAAGGCAAGTTCGCGGGCCCAGTCCGGCGACAGGGGCAACGCCATCGAACAGGCGCTGGCCCAGGCGCAGCGCCGCGCCGGCGGCAACCGCGGCGGAGGCGGCGGCGAGGGGGACGGCCCCGGTGGCGGCGGCCTCGGCGATGTCTACATGGGCCAGGTCATGCTCGCCGTGCGGCCCAACTGGGGCTTTGCCTCCGCCGGGCGGCTCAATCTGGCCTGCGCGGTCCGGGTGAAGGTGGACATGCAGGGCCAGGTGCTCCAGGCGGTCATCAGCCAGAGTTCGGGCAATGCCCAGTACGATGCCTCGGCGGTCAACGCCATCATCCGCACGGGCCAGGCCGGGGAATTTCCCCCGCCGCCGTCGCCGGAATATATGGACCTTGACCTTGTCTTTACCTTTGACGAGCTCATGGGGCGCCGGTAGAGGCATCGGGAGCGCCCGGCGGGACACGCGGATGCCCTTCCGGGCTGAAGAGTGGATGCTGCCGCATCTTCCACGCATCACCATCTTCCACGCAGTATGAGGGAGGAGAATCATGCCCGCAGGATTTCGAGCCAGCCACCCCTCTCAGGAACAGGCCCGCAGCATGGGCCTGGCGCTGTGCGCCGCCGCCGTTTGCCTGTGCGCGGCGCTGGCCGCGGTTCCGGCCGGTCAGGCGCGGGCCGCGAGCATGGCCGCGGCCAGTCAGAACGAAGGCTATTCCGGCCAGGTGATGGAAAAGGTGCTCGCGGTCTGGACGCCGCCCACCACCCGCGATGAACGCCAGGTGCGGCTGCGGATCTCTCTGGACGGCGAGGGCCGTGTTTCGGAATGCAGGGCCGTCAAACCTTCGGGGCTGCCGGCCCTGGATTCCTCCGCCTGCGCCGCCGTGCGCGAGGCCGCGCCCTTCGGCACGCCGCCCTACGGCATGCCGCTGGAGGTCTATTTTTCCTTCTGGACAGGCCAGCCCAGGGGCAAGAGCGCGGGCCGGGAGGCAACGCAGGCCCCCGCCGCGCCGGCCGCGCCCGCGGCGGCGCAGGCGCCCGCTCCGCCCGATGCCCAGACGCGCGCGGCGGCGCTCGCCGCCGAAACCGCCACCGGAAGCGCCGCCAGGGCTCCGGAATCCGCCCCCAGGACGGCGGCCCCGGCCTCTTCCGGCGCGGGCTTCAAGGCGCAGGACAAGTATGACGCCCGCTTCCAGAAATATATCAGCAAGGTGGTCTGGAAGCTGCGCAACGCCATGTACATCCCCGCCAAGACCAGGGCCGGAACCTACCACGCCACGGCGCAGGTGCGCTATGACGCGGCGGGCAAGATCCTTGACGCCACGCTGCTCAGGGGCAGCGGCGATGCCCTTCTTGACAAGTATGTGCTCCAGGGCATACGCCGTGCTGGCTCGGTGCCGCCGCCGCCCGCCGGGCTCGGCGACACGCTGGATCTCACCTTTACCCTTACCCGGCAGTGACGGGCGCCGCGCGGAAACGCGCGGCATCCCCTGCCGGAAGCTGCAACGGAAGAGCGTGCCATGAAAAAAACTTCTCTTCTTCTGGCCGTGACGGCGTTCGCCCTGCTGGCCGTGTTTCTGCCGGGCCTGCGGCCCGGCGAGGCCAGGGCCGCCATGCGCGTGGACATCATGAATCCCGGCCAGAACATCGTCAATCTGGCGCTGGCCGCCCCGCTCACCGGGCCGGAGCGCCAGGCCACGGGCATGGGGACGGAACTCCAGAAACTGGTGGAACAGAACCTGAGCTTTCTGCCGTTCGCCCGGCTGACCGATCCCAGGGCCGTGCTCGGCGGCATCGTGCTCAAGGGCTGGGAGCCCCCGTCGCTTGATTTCAAGCGTTTCCAGCTTGCCGGGTCGGACATCGTGGTCACGACCTACTGGCCCAACGGCGACAGCGGCACCAAGCCCGTGCAGATCCGCGCGTTTGAAACCAATACCGGCGGCCGCCTGTTCGGCAAGGAGTATACCGGGGTCAACAGCAGGGATCTGCCCGAAGTGGCCGACCGCTTCTGCGCGGATCTGCTGGAGGCCCTTACCGGCAACGGCGACTTTTTCCGCTCCACCCTGGCCTTTGTGAAGAAAAGCGGCAAGATGAACGCCAATGTCTGGCTGGTCAAGCCCACCGGCCGCGATCTGCGGCGCATCACCAATATGCCCGGCGAAGCGCTTTCGCCCGCATGGTCGCCTGACGGGCGCTTTGTGGTCTTCAGCCATATCGACCCCAAGTCGCACGCGCTCGGCGTGTGGGATCGCAGCACGGGCAAGGTGCAGCGCATCCGCTTCCCCGGTAACGTGGTCATCGGCCCGGCCTTCATGCCGGACAACAAGGTGGCCGTGGCGCTTTCCAGGGGCAAGTATCCGGTCATCTATCTCCTCAACCATGTTTTCCAGAAGGAACGCATCCTTGAGGAGCACAATTCCATCAACGTGTCGCCCACCTTCGACAAGACCGGCACGCGCATGGCCTTCACCTCCTCGCGGCTCGGCGGCCCGCAGATCTTCCTCAAGGATCTGGGCAGCGGCAGCGTCACGCGCGTGAGCAAGAACGGCACCTACAATACCGAGGCCAACCTTTCGCCGGACGGCACCCTGGTGGTCTACAGCCGGATGACGGAATACGGGCAGCGCATCTTCGTGCAGGATCTCGTCACCGGCATGGAGCGGCAGATAACCTTTGGCCCCGGCAGCGACGAGCAGCCCTCGTTCTGCGCGGACAGTTATTTCATCGCCTTCAGTTCCACCCGCGGCGGCGGCAGGCATATCTATCTGACCACCCGCCACGGCGGCGACGCCAAGCAGGTGCCCACCGGCGACGGTCAGGCGTTCTTCCCGCGCTGGGGCATGCCGGTGCAGCAAAAGTAGCGCGTAGCCGGCCTTGCGCGGGGCGGGTAAAAATACTTTTACGAAACCCCGCTTCGCGCCTTGACAAAACTATAAGGCCGGATACCATCTGTCTGCGCCGCATGGGAGCGGCGCATTGTGCCGAAAGGAAAGGTTTTTTTGTTTGGAGCAGCTGTTCAGGAGGACACACAACATGAAACGCTACGCTCTTGTTCTGACCCTGGTCATGGCCCTGGCCGCCGGCTTCGGCTGCGCGAAGAAAACCACCACCGAGCCCGGCTACGATGACGGCATGAGCCCCGAAATGCGCGCCGCCGTCCAGCAGATTTCCGACTCGCGCGTGTACTTCGCCTTCAACAAGTACAACATCGAAAACCAGTACGACGCGGTCCTGAAGAAGGAAGCCGAGATCCTGAAGCAGTTCCCGACCATCCGCGTGCGCATCGAAGGCAACTGCGACGATCGCGGCACCCAGGAATACAACCTCGCCCTTGGCGAGCGCCGCGCCCGTGCCGCCTATGAATACCTCGTGCAGAACGGCGTCAACCCCAGCCAGCTTGAGATGATCAGCTACGGCAAGGAAAACCCGGCTGTGCAGGGCACCGGCGAGGCCGTGTGGGCCAAGAACCGCCGCGACGACTTCCGCGTCATCGCCCACTAGTTCCGGTTTTT
>CAZNXQ010000099.1:0-6404 GCA_964576895.1 uncultured Desulfovibrio sp. | reverse complement strand
GGCGCGAACCCACGGGTTCATACTGGAGCCAGATGGTCCCCACATGGGCGGAGCTCTGCTTGAGAAGCGACAGCAGGGCAAGAGCCGTCTGGAACGGTTTTGCAAAGATATTGACAGCCACATCCACGCGTTCCGGTGACGGCATGGGGGAGGATGCCGCCTGCAAGGCGCTTGCGGGCGTGCCCGCTTCCACTGCTGGCGGTGTGGGCGAGGAGGAGCCGGGACGCATCAGTCCTCAGTCCTCGCGGTGGAGCACCAGCGCCACCATGGGCGGCAGATAGAGCTCGATATCCTGTTCGGGCCGATCCGCCAGCGGCATGGTGAAATGCTCCAGAGGCGGCCGCGTGAGCACCAGGTTGCCATGGCCGGCAAAGCGCGTCTCATCGGACGAGAGCAGTTCCACATATTTGCCGGGCGTCACGGCAAAGAGCAGGTTCTGCCGGGCGCGGGTCTCGTTGAAATTGAAGGCGAACAGCAGGCGCCCGCGTTCAAAGGCGAGCAGCCGTTCCTCCTCATGGATGAACCGGAAGAGGGGAGGCGTGCAAAAGTCCTCCAGATGTCCGGCCACCAGCCCCTGGAGCTGGGCCTTGTCCCATGCGGCAAGCCCGGAATACTTGAGCCCGGCCTGATCGGCCAGATGCCACTGCCGGTGGGCGTGTTCCTCGGCATCCAGCCATTCGGGATGGCCGAATTCGTTGCCCATGAAATTGAGATAGCCCGCATCGGCGGTAGCCAGCGTAATGAGGCGCATGAGACGGTAAAAGGCCAGCCCGCGGGAGGTGTTCCAGGTTTCCGCCGAGGCGCCCATGCTGTGGTACATGGCATCGCCGAGCAGACGCCAGATCATGGCATCATCGCCGTTGATGCACTGGTCATGGCATTCCACATAGCTGATGGTGCGGTCATAGGGGCGGTGGTTGGTCATTTCGTACCAGAGGCTGCCCATGTCGCGCGGGTGTTCCACGACCTTGGCCCAATAATCGGGGATCCCCATGGCGAAGCGGTAGTCAAAGCCCAGGCCGCCCTGATCCGGCGGACAGGTAAGGCCGGGCATGCCGGAAAATTCCTCGGCGATGGTCACGCCGTGCGGCACTTCCTCGTGAACAAGGGCATTGGCAAGGCAGAGATAGAGCTCGCCCGCCGCATCTTCGCGCGGCGTGCCGTCCTTGCCGTAGAAACAGCGCCCCACATGGGAGAAGTCGTCATCCCGGCCGTGGTCGAGATAGAGCATGTTGCCCACGGCGTCAAAGCGGAAGCCGTCCACGCGGAACTCTTCCAGCCAGTAGCGGCAGTTGGAGAGCAGGAAGCGCCGCGTCATCTCCTGCGTATAGTCAAACGACGGCGTGCCCCACTGGTTGACCTTGCTGCTGAAAAAGTAGTGACTGCCGTCATAGGCGGCAAGGCCCTGTTCCGTATTGGAAGCGGCATGGCTGTGGGTGATGTCGAGGATGACGGCAAGCCCCAGGCCGTGGGCCGCATCCACCAGCGCCTTGAAACCGTCGGGCGTGCCATAGCGCGAGCTGGGCGCAAAATAGCTGCTCACCTGGTAGCCGAACGAACGGTAGAGCGGATGTTCGAGGATACCCATGAGCTGCACCGCCGTGTAGCCGTCCGCCTTGATGCGCGGCAACACCTGGCGCGTGAAGTCTTCATAGCTGCCGACGCTTTCGCCCCGATGGTCAAGGGAGGATTGCGCCATGCCCACATGGGCCTCATAGATGCGCGGGAACACCAGGGCGCCGGGGCGCCGGTGGCGGAAGCGATAGGGTTCGGCGGGGTGCCAGACGCGCGCGCACCACTGCTCCGGCACGTCCCTGTCCTGCTCGACCCATTGGGCGAAAGCGGGCACGCGCCGCAAGGGCGGCGGGGTTTTGCCCAGCCCCTGGGTCAGGCTGCCCTGCGGCTGGACGCGCAATTCCACATATTCCCCATGGGCCAGCGCCTCGCGGGGCAGGGTCAGCTCAAAGACGCCGGCCGCGTTGCGCTCAAAGCGGTGGCTCGCGCGCCGCTGGAAATTGAGGCGGCTGGTGGTCAGCCACAGGGCCTCGGCGTGCGGCATGTACTCGCGCCAGCGCCAGTGCTCGCCGCCATTGGCATCATGGACGAGATGGAGGCCAAAGACCTTGTACAGATCGGCGTAGGCGCGCAATGAGCCGAAGCTGGCGGCAATGCGGTCCATTTCCGCGGCAAAGTCGCGGCTGCGCCGGAGCAGAAAGTCACGGTAGGGCGCAAGCGCCGGGTCTTCCAGCGGGTTTTGAGGCGGCGTGTACGACATGGCGGAAGCTCCCCGCACACGGCGGTTGTGCCGCGCGTCGCCTGCCGCGCGAATGCGCGTCCGAAGGCGCGGCGATTATGCCTGCCCGCGCCACTCCTTGCCGGAGAGCGCCGCCAGGCAGCGGATGAGAGCCTGGGTGCCGTCGCGGCCCTGGCCCTGGGCCTGCATCATCCTGTAAAACTCCTCGGCCAGAGTGGCGCCGGGAAGCACCAGTTGCATCCGGCGGCATTCTTCAAGGCAGAGGCCAAGATCCTTGATGAAATGGTCGATGAAAAAGCCCGGCGCATAGTCCGGCTTGAGCAGTCGCCGGCCCAGCGTGTTCATGGCTGTGCTCCCGGCGGCACCCGGAACCACGAGCTCAAGCCACTGGGCCACATCCAGCCCGGCTTCTTTGGCGAACAGCAGGGATTCGCACACGCTGAACATGACGCCGGCCACAGCGATCTGATTGGCGAGCTTGGCCTGCTGGCCGGAGCCGGGCCCCCCGCAGTGCATGAGGCGTTTGCCCATGGTCTCGAAACAGGGCCTGAGCGTTGCAAGGGCAGCCGTGTCCCCACCGACGAAGATGGAGAGCGTGGCCTCGCGCGCGCCCACATCGCCACCTGTTACAGGGGCGTCGAGGGAAGCGCAGCCGCGCGCCTCAGCCTCGGCGGCGATACGCCGGGCAAGTTCCGGGCTGGAAGTGGTCATATCGCACAGGATGCCGCCCCTGGACAGACCACTCAGCGCGCCGTCCGGGCCGAGCATGACCGCTTCCACATCAGCGGGAAAGCCCACGATGGAAAAAACCGCATCAGAGGCGCGCGCCACGGCGGCCGGGCTTTCTCCCCACGCGGCGCCCCTGGCCAGCAGCGGCTCCGCCTTGGCCTTGCTGCGGGTGTAGATGGTGAGCGGCCAGCCCGCATCCATGAGGTGCCCTGCCATGGAGCGCCCCATGACGCCGGTGCCGATCCAGCCTATGCGCAGCCGCGCGCCTTGTTCCTTTTCATGTGCCGTCATGGAGTGCTCCCGTTTGGCCCCGTGCGGGGAAGTCCCGCCGTTCGGCCGTGTTGCCTCAGTATTTCCCAGATGGCGGTTTTTTTCAAGGCTTGGAAGCCTCCTCCTGTTCATAGGTGGGTTCGCCATCCGGGTCCGTGCGCGGAAAAAGGGAAAAGGACGGCTCTTCGGCCGTGTCGTCAGAAGCCGTGGCGGGCGCCGGCGTGGCCGGGGCGCTCATGGAGCCGTGCCACAAGGCGAAGCCCCCCGCCAGCCACACAGCGAAGAGCAGGATCCCGATCAGGACGCAGCCCAGCCGTTTCCGGCGCGGCGCCGGGGGCGGCATCTTTTCCCTGCCTTTTTCAGGGATGCAGCGCGACCGGGCACGGGCATCCAGGTCCAGGGGGCAGGAGCCGACGCCGGGGAGAGTGAGCGAGTACGAATCTCCCGGCACCAGCTTGTCCACGATGCCGGGCCCGATCATGAAACGCTGGCACTCGTCGTCGTTTTCCCAGGCATCGGGCCGGAGCGTGGCTTCCGTCTGGCGCCAGCCGGTGTCGGAAAGCCATGCGCCGTCAGACGCGCGGCGGAGCTGGAAAACCTGCTGTGCCGCCGGGACAGCGTCATGGAGTTCGAGGAGCGCATATTCCGGGCCGCGATGTGGATCAGGAACAAGTGTGGCGCGCATGGCTCTTCCGGGCAAAGGTCATGGGGAAATGAAAGAGGCATGGTAGCAGGAGGCAGGGCACGGCTTCAAGCGTTTTGCCCGCCGCGGTTTCGGCCGCTGCGGCAGCCCCATTTGCCATCAGGAAGATTTTGGGGTATGGATTACCTCTTTCCATATATGTTCCTCCGGCGCGCGGCGCGGCTTGCGGGCGTCCATTGAGGAAAATCATTTTTCAAGGAGAACCGCTGATGAAAAACGTGTTGGGCCTTCTTCTGACCGGCGCCCTGATCCTCGCCTCCGCCACGGCGTTTGCCGCTGATGCCAAACGGCTTACCCTGGCCACGGGAGGAACCTCCGGCGTCTATTTCCCCCTGGGCGGCGCCATCGGCCAGGTGCTGAGCAACAAGAGCGACGGCGCGTTTGCCGTTACCGCCCAGGCCACCGGCGCTTCGGGAGAAAACATGCGTCTGGTGGAATCCGGCGATGTGGATTTCGCCATCGTTCAGAATGACGTGGCTGATGCGGCGTTCAACGGCAATGCTCCCTTCCGCGCCAAGCTTGGCAATGTGCGCGCCATTGCCCGCCTCTATCCCGAATATATCCATGTCGTCGCCAGCAAGGACAGCGGCGTGAAGAACCTTGAGGACTTCAAGGGCAAGAAGATCTCCGTGGGCGCGCGCGGCAGCGGCAATGAAGTGAACTGCCGCCAGATTTTTGATTTCTACGGGCTGGACTACAAGAACGTGGAACCCATCTTCCTGCCCTATGGCGAAACCGCCGACCAGTTCAAGGATCGCCAGGTCGACGGCTTTGTTTTCTCCATCGGGACGCCCAGCCCGGCCATTCAGGACATCACCACCACCCAGGAAGTGGTTTTTGTGCCTCTTGAAGGGGCCAAGGCCGACCAGGTCATCGCCAAGTTCCCCTATCTCGTCAAGGACTCCATCCCGGCCAAGACCTACAAGGGGCAGGAGAACGCCGTGCCCACCCTTTCGGTGCAGGCCATCCTTGTTGCCAACAAGGACATGCCCGACGATGTGGCCTATGCCCTCACCAAGACGCTTTTTGAAAACCTCGGCGACGTGGCCAAGGGGCACAACAAGGGCGCGGAGATCGTTCTGGACAAGGCCGCTGACGGCGTGACCATTCCGTTCCATCCTGGGGCCGCAAAATACCTCAAGGAAAAGGGTATCCTGAAGTAGACCTTGAACAGCGTTTCTGAACTCAGACGTTGCAACGGCCGGGCGGGATATGCTCCCGCCCGGTGCGGTTTTTCGCCGTTCCGTTCCCCATTCCGTCCTTTTTCCGGGGAACGCTGCGGCGGACGCTGTTGCCTGTTGGCGGCACTTCGGCTATGCCTGTGCGCGGCTTTTTTGCTGGTGGCGCAACCAGCGGTCGCCGCCGGAGAAACAGCCGGCGAGCTGTGCGTTCTTGACGCCGGCGGCGCGATAGTGGGCGCGTGGCCCATGCGGGAAGGGCAGGGCTTTGCCATTCGCTATACCCATTCCGTGGCACTGACGCCGGTGGAAGACCATTTTTGTATCAGGGACGGGATCATCCGCCTGGACAAGACCGTGTATCAGGACTTCGGCGCGGGGCTGCCCTCGGCCCCTGAGCCCGGCCAGAGCATGAGCTCCGGGAATGGACGGATCGTCATGAGCGGATATGACAGGCCGCTCTCAAGGTTCGATGTGCGCGTGGGGCGTGTGGCCGGGCATGTGCTGTTGTTGCCCTCCCAGGGAGGAGCGCGGGAACTCCCCCTGGCTGATCTGGCCCCTGCGGGGAGTGCCCTTACCTTTACCTTTGCTCCGTGCGGATGCGGTGCCGCGCCCAGGCGCCCATGAGCCATTCCAGAGGCAGCCATGAGTCATAAAGAGCGGATGAAGATCATCGAGCAGGAAGGTTCCGGCGGCTTCGCCCTTGAAGAGGGCAGTCTGGATTCCGACGCGGCGGCCAAGATCCAGGACACGCTGGACGTTTCGGAGATCGTCGCCAAATACGACAAGGAAGCCACGTTCCGCACGTTTCGGGGCTGGCTGCGGATATTCATCAGCAGCATTTGCATCCTCTTTTCCGCCTTCCAGCTCTTTACGGCGGCAACCGGCCTGTATCCGCCGCAGATCCAGCGGTCGGTCCATCTCGGTTTCGTCCTCGTTCTCATCTATCTGCTCTATCCCGCGCGGGCCACGGGCAACAAGCACCGGCTCAACTGGTACGACGTCCTCCTGGCCGCCGCCGGAGCGGCGGTGTGCGGATATATCATCTGGAATTATGACGTCATCGTGCTGGATGCCGGACCACCAACGGAACTGGACTTCATCTTTGGCTGTGCCTCCATCCTGCTGGTGCTGGAGGCCACACGGCGTATCGTGGGCCTGCCCATTACGCTGGTGGCCATCGTCTTTCTGCTCTATGCCAAGTTCGGGAACCTTATTCCCGGCATGATGGGCCATCCCGGCTTTTCCCTGCGGCGCATCGTCGGCCATA
>CAZNXQ010000098.1:4229-6423 GCA_964576895.1 uncultured Desulfovibrio sp. | reverse complement strand
GCGGTGAAGCGGCCGCTCAGCCCTTCGGCCGGCGTGGCGATGAGCGAAAAATTGAGCTTCGTCTTTTGCGCCTCTTCATCGGCGCGGCGGCGCATATGGCCGATGATCCTGAGGCCCAGGGCCTGGGCGGCCTCGCTCTGGCCGTGGTGCTCGCCGATCAGCGCCACCAGCGTTTCGGCAAGCCCGATGAAGCCCACGGTGAGCGTGCCGTGCTTGAGCACCTCGCCGATGCGGTCCTCCTGATCCAGGGCGCCGGAATCGATCCAGATGCCGTTGCCCATGAGGAACGGATAGTTGCGCACCTTCTTGGCGCTCTGGATCTTGAGACGGTGGAGCAACTGGCGAAACACCAGGTCAATGGCCGAATCCAGCAGGTTGAAAAACGTGTCGATGTCGCCCCTGGCCTCAATGCCGAGGCGCGGCAAATTGATGGTGGTGAAGCTCAGGTTGCCCCGGCCGCACGTCACCTGCCGCTCCGGGTCGTGGACATTGCCGAGCACGCGCGTGCGGCAACCCATATAGGCCACTTCGCTGTTGTAGTCGCCGGGGCGGTAATACTGGAGATTGAAGGGGGCGTCGAGAAAGCTGAAATTGGGGAAAAGCCGTTTGGCCGACGTCTCCATGGCAAGCTGGAACAGGTCATGGTTGGGATCGCCGGGATCGTAGTTGACGCCTTCCTTCACCTTGAAGATCTGCACCGGAAAGATGGACGTCTCGCCGTTGCCGAGGCCCGCCTGGGTGGCGAGGAGCAGGTTCTTCATGACCATGCGCCCCTCGGGCGAGGTGTCGGTGCCGTAGTTGATGGAACTGAACGGCACCTGTGCCCCGGCGCGGGAGTTCATGGTATTGAGATTGTGGATGAGCGCCTCCATGGACTGGTAGACGCGCGCTTCCGTGCGGAGCTGCGCCTCTTCCACGGCATAGGCATGGGCGCGCTCCACCAGCGCGCGCTGTTCCGGCGCGGCGGCCGCGGCCAGCGCCTCACCCAGGGCCGTTGCCTCGCCCATGCGCGGCTCGCGCCCGGCCAGCAGCTCGTCGGCCAGGGTCCGCGCCGCGGAGGCATCCAGATTTCCGGCCAGACGCAGGCAGGCCTCCAGCGCCCGGCGGTATTCCTTGCGCCAGGTCTTGGCCACGCCCTGCGCCATGGCCCAGTCAAAATTGGGCACGCTCTGGCCACCGTGCATCTCGTTCTGGTTTGCCTGGATGGCGATGCAGGCAAGCGCCGCGTAACTCTCGATGGAATTGGGCTCGCGCAGGAACCCGTGGCCCGTGGAAAAGCCGTTGCGGAACAGCGGGATCAGGTCGATCTGGCAACAGGTCTCCGTGAGCATGTAGAAATCTTTGTCGTGGATATGGATATCGCCATGGATATGCGCCGCCGAGGCGTCCTTGGGCAGGATGTAGCTGTCCACGAAATATTTGGAGCCTTCGGAGCCATACTTGAGCATGGTGCCCATGGCCGTATCGCCGTCGATATTGGCGTTCTCGCGCTTGATGTCCTCCGCCACGGCCGGGGAATAGGTCAGGCGCTGATAGATCTCCATGAGCGCCGACTCCGCGTTGCGGATCTTGGCGTGCTCCGCGCGGTAGAGGATATAGGCCTTGGCGGTCCTGGCATAATCGAACTGGATGAGCGTCTCCTCCACCACATCCTGGATCTCTTCCACATGGCGGAGATTGCGCTCGTCCAGCTTGCGGCACACCTTTTCCGTGACAAAGAGCAGATCCGTCGGGGACATATCCTCCCCGTCCACGGCCTGGTTGGCCCTGGTGATGGCGCTGAGGATCTTTTTCGAGTCAAAGGGCACGGCGGCGCCGTCCCGTTTGATGATCATCGCGGGCATGGTCTACTCCCAGAACGGGGGGCTTTTTTTGCAAGAAAATGCCATCCGCGGCGCGAACGCGACGCAAGGCGCGCGAAAACCGCGACAAAAGCCCGTTGCCGGCGGTCCTCACAATTTCGGCGTGTGACGCCACTGCCGCGAAAGCAGGTCTTCCGGCTTGCCGACCGTTTTTCGGCCTTCCCAGGCAATGGCCCAGTGGCCTGTGGGGAAAAACGGGGCGCGACCATCAGGGCTGGTCGCGCTTCGGCGCACGGCGGCGGGTCCGCTCCCGATTTCAACGGGATTCCCTATTAAGCCAACGGCGCTTTCGCGTTTCTAGAACTATTCAAAACTTTCCGCCGCGTCAATGC
>CAZNXQ010000098.1:0-4129 GCA_964576895.1 uncultured Desulfovibrio sp. | reverse complement strand
AGGCGGGTTTCGATCTCTAGCTCTTTTTCGCTTGCCATAGTTCAGCAGCCACCATGAAATCTTCGTTCTTTGTCGCCAGGGCGCGGCGGTTTTCCTCAATGACCCGTTCGTAGACCTCTTCGCGGTATACCGTGGTTTCCGCGGGCACTTCCAGGCCCAGCTTGACCTGGCGCCCCTGGATACCGAGCACGGTGATGCGGATATTTTCGCCCAGGTAAAGGCTTTCACCGGGGCGTCGCGTCAAAATGAGCATGGCATGGCGTCCGATGCGCCAGGGGCGCGCTTACACATAGTTGGCGAGGCTCAGTTTCATGATCATGGACGATGATTGCAGGACCGTCTGGTAGGTAAGCTGCTGCCGCGTAAGTTTTGTCAGCAGTTCCGTCAGGTCGATGTCCTCAACATAGCTCAAACGTTCCTGCTGGTCCAGCTTCTGGAAGGAAAGGACGTCCGCCGCGGTCTGAACGCGGGTTTCCTTGCCGCCCACGGCCGTGGCCGCGGAAAGGATCTGCTTTTCCGATTCCTTGAGCGCCACCAGGGTCCTCTGCGCGCCCTCCTGATTGTTGCCCTCCAGATAGCCGATGAAGGCCCCCACCACCTCAAAGAGGTTGTTGTCGCCGTCCAGCGCGGGCTTGCCCTCGTAGTAGCCGCCGAAGATGTCCTTGCCCACGCTGTTCACGGAAAGATAGGTGTCCTTCATGATCTCGTAGTCGAGATCCGCGCGCGAGGGATGGATCATGATCTGGCTGCCCGCGGTGATGGTGCCGCCGGCGCCGGTGGCGTCAAAGTCCACATAGCCGCCGGGCACGGGCAGGCGCATGGTGCCGCCGCCGCTGGCCTGCCCCTTGGCCGTGACCCAGTTGGCGCCGCCGTCCGTGCTGTAGGACCAGGTAAATTCGCTGCCCGCGGTGTTCAGGTCCGCATCCGAATCCATGCGGACCAGGACATTTTTACCAAAGTCGCCGGTTGCCGCGACCTTGAGACCGTTCGGCGCGCCCATCAGGGTCACATCCACGGGCGGGTCCTTGTCGTCGCCCTGATAGATGGCCGTGGGCCGGATATAGAGCAGGGTGCCGTTTTTGGCGCCTGGGCCCTTGTCCTCCCCTTCGGGGTTGACCGTCTCCGCGGCCTTGACCTCCATGGTTGCGGGCACGGTGAGGATGACGCCGTTGGCCGCGATCTGCACATTGCCGTCGGCATCCGTCACGAGGTCGCCGTTGACGTCCCGCTCATAGCTGCCTTCCTGCCAGGTGTCGCCGCCGTCGATGGACCAGCGGAAGGCGGGCATGTCCTCAAGGGGACCGTCCTCGGTGAACTGGACGATGACGGTCTGGCTGGAAGCGCCCTGCAGCGTGTAGCCGCCGGCCCTGATGGCCGCGTCCCAGTCCTCGTCCCAGCTGGAGAGGGCCAGGCCCTCCTCGAAGGCATTGGAATCGTACCTGTGGCCGGCAAAGATGCTCTTGCCCTCAAATTCCGTATTGGCGAGGTTGAGCAGGGTGCCGAAGTGCTGGCGCGCCTGGTCGGCCATGATCTTGCGTTGGCTCGCGTCATAGGTGCCGGTAGAGGCCTGCTCCGCCAGGGTGATGAGGTCCTGGAGCACCGTGGGCACGCGCGTGGAGAGCACGCTGTCCTCCAGATTGAGCCAGCCCTTGGCCGTATCCACATTTTCCTGATACTGGGCCGTATTGGTGAGGTCCACGCGGGTGGTGAGCACGCGGTAGGTGCCCGCCGGATCGTCCGAGGGCCGGTTGATCTTCTTCTGGGTGGAACCCTGCTGCACGCTTTCCATATAGCCCGCCAGATTCTTCTGCATCTGGCCGACCATGTCGTTGTACATGGTTTTCTGGGTGACGCGGATGGCCATATGGCTTCCCCCTTACTGCTTGAGGCCGAGCAGGGTTTGCAGCATCTGGTCAGCGGTGGTGATGAGCTTGGCTGCCGCCGTATAGGAATGCTGGAACTTGATGAGGTTGCTCATCTCCTCGTCCATGTTCACGCCCGTGACCGAGGCCACGCGCTCGGAAAGATCGTCGGTGAGCGCGCCGTGATATTCGGTATTGGTCTTGGAAAGGCGCCTGTCCGCGCCCACGGTGGTGACGAGGTTGGCGTAATATTGCGAAATGGTCTGGTTGTCCACGGTCTTCCAGAGCGTGGTGATGGTCACGGGCTTGTCCACCAGCTTGCCGATGGCCGTGGCCGTGGCATTGTCGCCCGCGTTGATCTGGAACTGGCCGTTGACCTGGCCCGAGGCGATCAGGTGCGTGTTGTTGTGCACCTGGCTGTTGACCGCGATGTCGTCCGCGCCGCTGCCGCTGAAAAAGGTATTGATGCCCAGCGCCGCCATGAGGCCGGAACTGTCCGCGCCCATGGCGAACTCGATGTCCGAACCGGCGACCGTCTCGATGAGCAGCCTGCCGTCCTGGATGGTGGCGGAGAGCGGAGAAACGGTGGTGCCGTCCTTGCGGGTGATGGTCATGCCGTTGATGGCGTCGCGCACATCCTCCAGACTGTGGACGGACGGGTCGAAATTGGCGCCGCCGCCAAAATCGAGCATGGTGGAGTCGATGTGCTCGCCCGTGGTCCTGTCATAGAAGTGGAAGTTGACGTTGCCGCTCTGCAGCTTGTCGGCAAAGGGCAGGATGGCCTGAGGCGACCCCAGGGGCTGATCCGTTTCCTCCACGCGCTGCTGGCCCTGGGCATAGGTGAGCTTGGAAAGGCCCGCGCCCTGGCTGTGGATGCGGTTGACCTCCCACACAAGGGTGGAGGCCACGGCATTGAGCTCGTCCATGTAGCGGCCGCAGTTGTCGTCGCGGATATTGTAATAGGCCGCCAGCTTGCCGCCGGTGACGCGGTCCTTGTTGTCCTGGCCGTCAAAGCCGATCTGCGGGGTGATGTTCTGCGGGCCGCGCGACGGCTCGATCCAGTAGAGGCCGTCCTTGGGGATGATGTCGAACTGGTCGCCCGCATGGAAGTTTTCCACCGAGGAGAAGGAGATCTTCAGATCCTTGACCAGCACCTCGTCGGTGATGGGGTTGCCGTTTTCATCGGTCTTGCCGCTGTTGGTGATGTCGAAGCGCAGTTCCTGACCGTCCTCGCCGCGCAGCCAGGTCTTGCCGCCATCCAGCGAAACGCGGAACTGCGGGGGCTCAGCGCCGCCGGCATCGCCGCCGCGCACGATCTCCACCGTGTATTCGTGGCTGTCGTTGCCCACAAAGTTGATATTGCCCGCATAGGTGGAGCCGGACTTGAGATGGTTTTCGGCGCGCGGCCCCATGACCTCCAGCTCGTAGGTCACGATGCCTTCCACCAGGGGCTGGCCCGTGGAAAGCTGGACGCGGAAGTCGCCCTTGCCGTGGTCGATGGTCTCCACATCCACCAGGGTGGCGAGCTCGCGCACGAGCTGGTCGCGCTTGTCGAGCAGCGAGTTGGGGTTGTTGATGCCGTCCACGGTCTGGGCCGTGATCTGGCGGTTCAGGTCGGCAATGGCCACCGCGATGTCGTTGACGCGGTCAACGCCCTGCTTGATGGACACATCCATCTCGTTCTGGATGTTCTTGATGGCGTCCATGGTATTGCCGAACATGTCACTCAGGTTGTCGGCGTAGGAAAGCAGGCTTTCGCGGACAGCCGTGTCATCAGGGCGCAGGGCCAGATCCTGCCAGGCATTGAAGAAATTCGTCAGCGAGGAGCTCACGCCCGCGCGGTTGGCTTCGTTGAAAATGTTTTCCAGCGAGGCCATGATGGTGTCCTGCTGGTCCCAGCGCGAGGAATTGGTGGACTGCTTCACATAGGAGCGTTCAAGAAAGGCGTCGAAAAAGCGCATGATCTGCTGCGCATTGACGCCCAGCGGCTGCGCCCCCGGCTTGTACTTGAGGCCGCCGGCATCCTTCTGGTCCACATACTGGCGGGAATAGCCCTCGGTATCCACGTTGGCAAGGTTGTTGCCCGTGACCGAGATCCACGCCTGCGATGCGTTGAGGGCCGACTGGCCGATATTGAGCAGTCCGCTGAGCATGGCCTAGAGCCTCCCCGAAATGAGCGCCGCCTGCGGGTGCATTTCGTGACGCATGTCGCCATGGCGCCCGTAGACGCCCGCGCGCGGCGGCGCGGCCTGGCTGGTGAGCGCCTG
>CAZNXQ010000097.1:0-6480 GCA_964576895.1 uncultured Desulfovibrio sp. | reverse complement strand
GAACACGCGCATCCTCGCCGTGGGCACGCCCGAACGCTATGAACTGGCCAAGGACGCTCCCACGCTCAGGGAACTGGGCATAGACCTTGTCTCCATCAAGCGGCGCGGCATTGTGGGACCGCAGGGCATGGCGCCGGAGCGGGTGGAATATCTCCAGGACCTCATCCGGAAGATCAACGAAAACCCCGCCTACATCGAAGACATGAAGCGGATAGGGCTCATGCCGGACTATCAGGATGCGGCGGCCTTTGCGCGCATCATTAGGGACGAGACGGCCACCAGCGCCGACATCCTCAAGAGCGTGGGATACAAGAAATAACTGGCTGTTGCCCTGGCGTCCGCGACGACCTGCGGGCGCCAGGGCCGGGGAGTGCGCCATGCCCTTTGATCTGAGCCTGGCAGTTGCCTATCTCGCCGACCCGCTCCATCTGTTGCTCATGGCGGTATCAGTGGCGTTCGGCATCGTCATGGGGGCGGTGCCGGGGCTGACGTCCACACTGGGCGTGGCCCTGCTGCTGCCCTTCACCTTCGGCCTGGACCCCACCCTGGCCCTCATCATGCTCGGTTCGGTCTACTGCGGCGGGGAATACGGCGGTTCCATCTCGGCCATCCTGCTCAATACGCCGGGCACGGCCGCCGCGCTCTGCACCACCTTTGACGGGCATCCTCTCGCACGGCAGGGCAAGGCGGCCCTGGCGCTCAATGCGTCGCTCTTCGCCTCCGTCATCGGCGGCCTGGTGGGCGTGTGCGCCCTGTTTTTCTTTTCCCTGCCGCTGGCGGCCGCCGCCATGCAGTTCGGCGCCTGCGAACAGTTCTGGCTCTGCGTCTTCGCGCTCACCGTGGTTGCCTCCCTGGCTTCGGGCAATCTGCTCAAGGGCGTCATCGGCGCGCTCATCGGGCTGCTCCTCGCCTGCGTCGGCATGGACCCGGTCAGCGGCAGCGCCCGGCTGACGTTCAATACCCTGGCCCTGGCCGGCGGCATCAATGTGGTGCCCACGCTCATCGGCCTGTTCGCCATTCCCCAGGCCATCATTCTGGCAAGTTCCGCCAACGTGGCGGCCCAGCTTGCGCCGTATACGCCCACTCCCGGCATCTTCCTGAGCACGCTCAGGCAGGTGTGCAGCAAGGTGAAGACACTCGCCATTTCCAGCGTGGTGGGCATCATCGTGGGCATCCTGCCCGGCGCCGGGGGAAATATCGGTTCGTTCATCGCCTATAACGAATCCCGGCGGTTTTCCCGCGAGCCGGAAAAATGGGGCACCGGCTATCTCGAAGGCGTCATCGCGCCGGAGTGCTCCAACAACGCCGTGGTGGGCGGCGCGCAGATCCCGCTGCTCACGCTGGGCATCCCCGGCAGCGCCCCGGCCGCCGTTCTTCTGGGCGCGCTCATGACCCACGGCATCAAGCCCGGTTTTTCGCTGTTCACGGAGAACGGCCAGTTCGTCTATACCTATATCGCGGGCCTTTTTGTGGCCTGTCTGCTCATTCTTGCCCTCGGCTCGCTGTTCATCCGCATCTTTGCCAAGATACTCACCCTGCCGAAGATCTTTACCGTCACCACCATTTTCTGCCTGGCCGTGGCCGGTTCGTATTCCATCCGCGGGCTTTCCACGGATGTGTACAGCATGCTCGGCGCGGGCATTCTCGGCTATGCGCTCCTGCGGCTGAACTTCAACCTCGCGCCTGTGGCCCTTGGCCTCATCCTCGGCGGCACCATGGAGGAGGGCTTCAAGCTGAGTCTGCTCCTGGCCCAGTCGGAGGAGCATCCGTGGCTCTTCCTGGTCTCGCGGCCGCAAAGCCAGGTGCTCATCGTCCTGAGCATCCTTTCCGTTGCCTATTCCCTCTACAAGGAACGCAAGGAGAAGAAAAACCATGCGCGCGGCTCATGCTGATTGCCTCTGCGCCCTGCTGCTGCTGGGCGCATGCCCTGTCCTGTGCTGGGAAATGCGCGAGGTGCCCTGGGAGGGGCAGGTGTTTCCGCTGGCGGTGATCGCCCTTCTGGCCGCGTGCGCCGTGGCGCTCGGCATTCGCGGTCTGCTGCGCCTCCGGGGCTGCCCGGACGGTCCCTTCCGCTTTTTCGGCGAAATTTCGCCGCAAAAATGGCTGATCATTGTTCTGGCGTTTTGCGCCTATGTGCTCTTTTCCATGAATGCGTCCTTTCTGTGCGGCACCTTCGTTTTCGCCGGACTGATGCCCGTCTTTCTTGAATGGCCGCCCCAGAGGAAGGGCTGGCTGGTGGCATTCCTCTACAGCGCGGGCCTGACGCTGTTTTTCTATGTCTTCTTCATCAGGATCATGCACTTCAACTTTCCGGCCTTCTGACGGCGCCGTTTTCACGGCACGCAAAAAACGGCCGCCGTTTTCAGAAACGGCGGCCGTCGCGTGTGCGGAACGTTGCGGGGCTACATGCGGATGCTGTCCCGGATGTCCTCCAGCCGCGCCTTGGCGAAGAGCAGCCAGGAGGTCACCAGCTCGCCGGAATTGAAGAACGAGGTGATGTAGAGCGGGTCATACTCGCAGATGCGATTGAGATAGCCCATGGCCGCGTTCATGTTTTCGGCGTTGTTCTTGGCGCTGATCTCCGGATAGAGCACATAGAGGGTACTGATGAAGTCGCGCAGGACAAGCACGATGCCCTGCACCTCATAGATGCGGTTGTCCAGCTCGTAGAAGTGCATTTCCTGCGAGTTTTCCAGGAGGCCCAGGGCATAGCCGAGCATGTTCTCGCCGGTGACGGTCACGAACGCGGCGTAGAGATCGTCGGTGCGGCAGTTGTAGACGCCCTTGCCCGTGTCCAGCGAGGTCTTGTACTGCTCCAGCAGCTTGAAGCCCTTCTTGTAGGCGCCTTCGGCCGAGGGGAACATGAAGCTGCGCGGATCGATGGAGAAGCTGTTGATGCGCGCCTTGTAGAGGTATTCGCTCTCCCGGTCGCTGGAGCCGAGCTTGGCGATCTGGCTTGAGTAGAGATCCAGAAGGAACTTGGTGGCGTGGTAGACGCCGTACTGCCGGTAGGCGCGGTTATCCAGGAAAAAGCGGTTGAAGAGGATGTCGTTGAAGGTCCAGCCGAACCGGGAGTTCAGCTCGCGGCGCATCTGCCAGGTGATGGAATCCAGCAGGAGCTTGCCCTTTTCGTTTTCGGAGAGGCTGGCCGTGTTTTCCGGCAGGGGCATGGCCTGCGGGAAGGTGGTCTCGTCCACGGCGGCGTAGATCCGTTGCAGGCCCCAGAGGGCCACGAGGATGCCGAGCAGGATGCACAGCTGGATGCCCAGGGTCCTGAGCACGATGCGGGTCTTGTGTATGCCGGGAAGTTCGTGAAGGTTCATTGACTGTCCTTTCTCACGTCAGGCGGGGAAGGCGGTCGTTTCAGGCATTTCCGCTGTCGCCGATCCAGGCCGTCAGCGTGTCCACGATCTTGCGGGCCTGCTCGGCGCTGGAGATATTGAACTTGGATTGCCTGCGGTATTCGCCGCCGGATTTTTTGTACCGCTGGATGACGTACTTGTCCGGCCCGTAATCGCCGGTTTCGGGTTGCCATTGCTGGTAGCGGAAGAGGATGGTCGTCCAGGCGCCCTTGCTCAGAACGGCCTTGTCCAGTTCCTTGATGATGAGCTGGCCGTTGTCTTCATAGTCCACGGTGAGATCGTCGATGGATTCGTTCACTGCTGCCTCGGTGTTTTTCTGGAGCGCGTGCGGGCATGCGGTTCGCTGGCGGGAGAAAGAACGCGAGCCGGAAACCCGGTTTCCGGCCCGCGCGTCTGGATTCATCCCGGGAGAGGCTGTTCAGCCGACATAGCTTGCCAGAACGCCCTTGACGGTTTCGGGGAGTTCCGGCGGCGTAACCACCATGTCGGCCGGCCCTGGGCCGTAGCGATCGGCCGTGGCGGCTGCGGTGGCGGTCATGGCCATGAGCCGTTCGGACAGGGTCAGGCTGTGCCCTGAACCGACCTTGCGGCCGAGCATGGTCAGGACGTTGTCCGTAATGTCCACGGGCTGCGCGGCGGTGAACTCAACCATGATGCTGTCTCCTCGTTGTGCGGCTTCCTTGCAAGAGCGCATCCCCCCGGTGAAACGGATCCGCCGGGAAGACGCGCCTCGCGGCCGCGTGAGCGTGTTTTTCCGCCGGAGCGGAAAACACCCTAGGATGCCAAACTACCGGATTCATCGGCACTTCGCAAGAAGGCATTAGAGTATCGGCAAAAAAACTGAAGTATTTTCGGTAATATGTTGATTTTACAGATGGTTTTTCTGCGCGGCCGCCTGGCGTTTCATTGCCGCGCCAGCATGAGCGTGAAGCGCTCCACGGGCGCATAGTCATCGCGCAGTGGCGCGCCCGGCGGGATGGGGCGGGAATAGCGGTGGGCTTCCATGCGTTCTTCTTCGGCGCCGCCGACGGGCACATGGCCGGCCGGCGCGTCCGCCCGCGCCTCCGGAAAGGCCACGAGCATGAGGTTCTGGACGTGTTCGGGATGGGCCGGCCTGCCCACGCAATAGACGCGCACCTCGGCGAAGGCCCCGGCAAGGGCGCGCCAGATTCCCCGGAAGAGGCGGCCATCCGGCCCTTCCACGGCCGAAATGACATTCATGAGCAGGGCCCCTCCCGGCGCCACGGCCCGGCGCAGGGCCTGGGCCGCCTCCACCGTGCCCATCTGGAAGGGGACGGAATAGTGGGAGTTGAACACATCCACAAAAACCAGATCAAAGGCCGCGTCCTGGCTGTTCAGGAAGGCGCGGGCATCCTCGTGGCGCACCGTGAGGCGCGGGTCCTCCCGGAGGCCGAACCAGCGGCGCGCGCTTTCCGTCATGGCCGGGTCAAGCTCCACCACGGTAAGGCTGAAGTCGTCCGTAAGGCCGCTTTGACCCGAAAGCAGCCACTTGGGCACGGAATAGCCGCCCCCGCCGAGCATGAGCAGGCGGCGGGCCTGCGGCACATGGCGCGGCCCAAGGGCATAGTAGCGCGTATAGTCGAAATAGAGTTCGTCCGGCGCGTCCACGAGCATGCCGGACTGGCTGTAGCCCGGATCCGTTGCCATGAGCCGCACGGCCCTGGCCCCGCGCGCGTAGTCCACCCCCTCCATGATGCGGATGCTGTTGTACGGGCTTTCCACCAGCCGCGTGCCGGTTTTTTCCGCCAGCCATTCGGCATAGAGCGTATCCTGCCAGGCAAGGACGGCGCAGAGCAGGAGCAGGAGCACGCGCCCCCAGGGGCGCTGGCGGCTGTTGGCAAGCGAGAGCAGGAACATGGCAATGGCAAGGCCCCAGAGGATGAGCGTGCTCCCGAACCAGGAGATGAGCACAAAGCCGCCGAGAAAGGTGCCGAGGATGCTGCCCGCGGTGGAAAGGGCATAGAGCCGCCCCACCGTGGCGCCCGCGGTATCCACGCTGGCGATGCGCAGGCGGATGATATAGGGCGTGATCATGCCGAAGAAAAAGGCGGGCAGGGCGAAGATGCCCACGGCGGCGGCCACGGCGGCGGCGTATAGATTGCCGAGCGCGCCGGTCACGCCCGTGCCGATGGCCGTATGGCAAAAGGCCGTGATGGCGCAGCCCGCGCCCGCGCCCGCCAGCGCCTGGCCCAGACCGCGGCGGGAGAGCGTTTTGTCGGCAAAGCGGCCGCCGGCCCAGGCGCCGAGCGCCAGGCAGGCAAGCACCACGCCGATGAGGCTCGTCCAGACAATGGCCGAAGTGCCCACATGCGGCGCCAGCACCCTGCCGCCCACCATTTCCAGCACCATGACGAACGCGCCGCTCAGAAAGGCCGTCAGTTCCAGCATGAAGCTCCGCCTGTGGTTGTCATCTGCGGGCCTGAAAACACCGCCGCAAGAGCGCCGCGCACGCTTCGGAGCGCACGCCGCCCATGTGCCACACGCTGCGCCCGGAAACCGGGCCGTCCAGATATTCCGCGCGCGAGACCACGGCCCCGGCGGCCTCGTCCGCTGCGCCAAAGACCACGCCCGCCAGCCGGGCATGGACAATGGCCGCCGCGCACATGGCGCACGGCTCCAGCGTCACCACCAGCACGCAGCCCTCCAGCCGCCAGTTCTTCCGCGCGCGGGCGGCTTCCCGGATGGCGAGCAGTTCCGCATGGGCCGAGGGGTCGTTGTCACGCTCCACGGCGTTGCAGGCTTGGGCGATGATGCCCCCGTCCGGCGCCACGATGACCGCGCCCACCGGCACGTCGCCCCCCGCCAGCGCCCTGTCGGCCGCGGACAGGGCCAGCTCCATGAGCCCTTCCCAGGAACTGCCGGGCGGCGGCGCGGGCACCGGCCCCGCCGGCGCGAAGGCGCGGGGACGTGGCCGGAAGAGGACCGACAGTTCATCCATCCGCAACTTACAGGATGATGATCTTGCGCAGGTGGTTGACCACTTCCTCTGGCGTGTCGCAGACCGTGATGAGCTGGTCCAGCTCCTCGTCGCTGATGAAGCCGCCCGCGGCCATGCTCTTGCGGAGCCATTCGAGCAGCCCGCTCCAGAAGCGCGAAT
>CAZNXQ010000096.1:0-6511 GCA_964576895.1 uncultured Desulfovibrio sp. | reverse complement strand
TGGGTGAGCGCGCCCTCCCAGAACTGGTGGAGCCGGTCGTAGAGGCGGCAAAGCGCGGGGGCAAGGGTGCCGGGCATGGGGTCTCCGTGGCAAGTGGCCGCCCGCGGCCTGCGCGCCGGCGGCATGGATCGCGCAAGCATAGCGTCACGGGCGCAAAAGTCAAAGCGCGTCATGGGCGCCGGCGGGGCCCGGCGGCTTCTGCCTCTCCCGGCAGGGGGGCCCGTGTGAAAACGGTTGTTTCTTTTGCAGAACCATGTAGCCTTTTGCCATGCACACGGAGGGCCCCGCTGCCGGAAAGGGAGGGATATGGCGGCACAACGGACAGCATGCGCCGGCAGGAGGGCGGAGGGCAAAGCGCCCGCGCTTCCCTATGCCGTTTACCGCATCGGGGGGGATGTGCGGGACGAGGCCCTCTGGGCGGAGATCCGGCGTCTGGGCGAGGGGCTGTCCTGCCCGGCGGGCAGGTCGTTTTCCTCCCTGGTGGCGCATCCCCATGACGTGTTCTGCATCGAGCGCGGTTCCCTGCGGCAGGAATACCTGAGCGGCGAGGGCCGCAGACGCCTCCTGCTGGTGTACGGCGCGGGCGCCATTTTCAATACGGCGCCCGCTGTGCTTGAAAAGGCCGCGGCCGGGGCTCCCGTGGTGCTGGAGGATTGCCGCCTCTGGCGCATCCCCGGCGAGCATCTCCGCGAGGAACGCCTGCTGGCGGCCTCGCCGCGTCTGGCGCGGCAGGCGCTGCGGATCCTTTCCAGCGTCATGCTCACCTACCACGAGGCATTGACGGAGCTGGCGGTGGATGCCTTTCTCGTGCGCTTCTGCCGCTACCTGCTCCTGAACATGGGCCGCTTCGGCACGGAATTCCGCCTGGGCCTGACCCAGAGCGAGTGCGCGGCCACGCTGGGAGTGCACAGGGCCACCCTGGCCAGGGCCGTGCAGTGGCTGCGCAGGCGCGGCATCCTTGCCGAGTTCGGGAAGCGGCGTGTGCGGATCCTTGACCCTGAGGCCCTCGCGCGGGCCGGCAAGGCGTAGGGCGTGGCACAGGGAAAGAAGTTGCGGAAATGTCGCATTTGCGATTGCAGAAGTGTTCTTTTTCACGCATTGGTAGATGATCGTCGTTCTTCCGGAACCCTGACGCCTGGCGGCAAAGCGACGGACTGCCCATGAAAATCATCAGCATCGCCGTTCTGTTTTCGCTCATCAGCTGCCCGGCACTGGCGGCCTCCGGCCCGTTGAGCTTTTCCGGCGCGCGCGTCCTCCTGCATGAGCGCAGCGACGCGCTCAAGGCCTCCGCAGCCCAGGTGGAAAGCAGGCGCGAGGCGATGGAGTCGCTGAAACTGCTCGGCGGCCCCACCATCTCGGCACAGGCCTTCGAGGTCTGGGGCGAGACCAGGGTGGACATCGACAGGTCCGTGTCCACGCCCCTGGGCCCCATGCCCGTGGACATTGACGAGCACTACAACTTCAGCGGCCCGCGCGCCTCTGTCACCGGCACCTGGCCCCTGTTCACGGGCGGGAAGATCCGGGCCGCGCAGGAATCCTCCAGGTACGCCGTGGAGGAGGCCCGCGCCGAGAACCGGAGCCAGAGCGAGGATCTGGACGCGCAGCTTATCGGCCGCTATTTCGGGCTCCAGCTCGCGCGCTCGGTGGAGAATCTGCGCCGCCGCACCCTTGACCAGCAGGAGCAGGAACTGGCCCGCGCGCGCTCCTTCGAGCGCGAGGGCATGATCAGCCGGGTGGAGCGCATGAGCGTTCAGGTCTCGCGGGACGCGGCCCAGCGCGAGTGGCTCAAGGCGCGCAACAGCGCCCGCGTGGCCCGGCTTGAGCTGGCGCGCCTGTTGCGGGAGGATGCCTTTGGCGCGCTCACCACGCCGCTCTTTGTGCTCAAGCGGCCGCTGGAACCCATGGAACGCTGGGTGGAGGCGGCTGTGGACAACAACCCGAAGATCGCCGCCATCGAAGCCCGCATGCAGCAGGCCAATCAGGGGGTGGAGGCCGCCAAAAGCTCGTGGTCGCCGCAGGTCTTCGCCTTCGGGCAATACAGCTTCATCCGCCACTACCAGACCATGATCGAGCCCAACTGGATCGCCGGGCTTGGCGTCAACCTCACGCTCTGGGACTCCAGGGACCGTCTCTCCGGCTACCGCAGCGCCCGCGCCAGCCTGCGCCAGGTCATGGCCGTCAAGGCGGACGCGGTGAACCAGGTGCGGACCGCCGCGGAAGTGGCGTGGCTCACCACGCGCGATGCCATCGAGCAGTACCGGCTCAGCGCCTCGGATGTGATCCTCGCGCGGGAAAATCTGGAGCTCAAGAGCAAGGGCTTTGGCGAAGGGCTGTCCACGGCCCTGGACGTCAGCGAGGCGCGCGACCAGCTCCTCAAGGCGGAAGTGGGGCGCCGCGTGGCCGCCTACGAGTTTGTGGTCAATTACGCCATGCTCCACGCCATTGCCGGGAAAATGGACGACTTCCTCCGCGCGTATGAAACCCATGACGTCCTTGTGGAAGACTGAGCTCCGGTCTTTCAGGAGGAAGGCACAGCCATGAACGAAACAGCCTCCCCTGCCTCCCGTCCCGCCCGGCAGTCGCCGGAACACGGTCTTGCGCGCGTGCGCGCCGAACTGGCGCGGCCGGGCGCGGGCGGCCGTCTGCTTGCCGTTTTTCTCGTCTGCATCGGCGTTTTCATCCTCTGGGGCATCTGGCGCGCGGCCTTTCCGCCCAGGCCGCCGCTTCAGGGGCAGATGGAGGCCAGGACCATCAGCGTGGCCTCCAAGGTGCCCGGAAGGGTGGCGCGCGTGCTCGTGCGCGAAGGCGATGTTGTGCGCAAGGGACAGGCCGTGGCCGAGCTGCACCTGCCGGAGGTGGAGGCCAGGCTCTCCCAGGCGCAGGCCCAGGAGCGCGCGGCCAGGGCGCGGCAGAGCCTGGTGGACGAAGGCGCGCGCCCGCAGGAAAAGAGGGCCGCGCGCGCCGAATGGGAGCGGGCCAGGGCCGCGGCCGACCTGGCGGCCAAGACCTACCGGCGCATCTCGGCCCTTTTTCGGGACGGTCTCGTGTCCGCCCAGCGGTATGACGAGGTCAGGGCGGAGTGGATCGCGGCCGACCAGCAGGCTCTGGCCGCCCGCCAGCAGTATGACATCGCCGAGACCGGCAGCCGCGGCCAGGAAAAGAGCGCCGCGGCGGACGTGAGCTCGGAGGCGGGAGCGGGCGTGGAGGAGGTGGCCTCCCTGGCGGTGGACAGGGTCCTCTATGCCCCGCTGGACGCCCAGGTGGACAAGGTCATCCTCGTGGGGGGAGAGATCGCGGCCGCCGGCTTTCCCGTGCTGACCCTGGTGGATCTTGCCGACCAGTGGGCCACCTTCAATATCCGCGAGGAGCACATGCCCGGCATCCGCATCGGCGAGACCCTGCGCGCCAGCGTTCCGGCGGTGGGCAGGGATGATGTGCCCTATGTCATCTACTACATCAGCCCGCGCGCCAACTATGCCACCTGGCGCAGCACCCGGCAGGATTCCGGCTATGACATGAAGACCTTCGAGGTGCGCGCCCGTGCCGCTGAAGCCGTGGAGGGGCTGCGGCCCGGCATGAGCGTCCTTGTGGCGCAATGAGGGGGCGGCTCATGGGTGCAGGGTGGTTCGCGGCCACGGCGGCCGTGATGCGGCGCGAGGTGGCGGCGCTGGCGCAGACGCCGGCGGAGGTCTTCTTCTGTTTCTGTCTGCCGGTGATCTGGATGCTGGTGGTCTGGGGGCTGCTGGGCCAGGGCGTCATCACCGACGCGCCCGTGGGCTTTGTGGATGAGGACGGATCCGCCCTCAGCCGGGAGATCGGGCGCGCCATGGACGCCAACCGCGCTGTGGGACTGCAAAGCTATGCCAGCCGCCAGGAAGCCCTGGCGGCCATGCGCCAGGGCGCGCTCTACGGCGTGGCGCTCGTTCCCGTGGGCTATGCGCGCGAAACCCTGGCGGGCCGGGGTTCGTCGGTGGTCCTCTATCTGGACGAAAACCGCTATGCCGTTGCCGGAACGCTCCAGGCCGAGATCAGCGGCGTGCTGTCGGCGCTTGCCCAGGAGCGCAGGCTCGATTCCGTGCTGGCCACCGGCGTGGGCGTCAGCGGCGCCCGGCGCCTGCTCTCGGTGGTCCACTCCGACTTCTTTTCCCTCGGCAACATGCAGAACAGCTTTCTCGCCTTTCTCGGCGGCGCGCTCATGCCCGGCGTGCTCATGGTGGGGGCCATGCTGGGCTTTGTGACCGCCCTGCTCCGCGAGCAGTGGCAGGCGAGCGTGGGCGCGTGGCTGGCGGCCGCCTCCGGCAGCATGTCGGCGGCGCTGTCCGGCAAGCTGCTGGTGCATTACGGCATCTATGCCCTTCTCTTTCTCTTCTATATGGCGCTGTTCGCCGGGCAGGGCGGTTGGGCGCCCGCGGGCTCGCTCGTCATCTGGTTCGCCTGCGGGGCCGCCTGTCTGGCCGTGTTTGCCGCCATGGCCGTGCTCGTCACCGGGCTGGCGCCCAACTGGCGCCTGGCGCTCGTGGTGGCCTCCGGCTACGCTGCGCCGGCCCTGCCGTTCACGGGTTTTTCCATCCCGCTCGACTCCATGGGCGAATATGTCCGTGCCTTTTCCCGGTGCCTGCCGCTCACCTGGCTTGTGGAGGGGCAGGCGCAGCAATGGGTCCTGGGCGCCGGTCTTGACCGCATGGGCACGACCTTTCTCGCCTTCGGGCTGCTCTTCGCGGTGCCCCTGCTGGCGGGCTATCCCCTTTTCCGCTGGCGCTGCCGCAAGCTGGCGCGGGCGGAGGGACGCCCCGGAGCCGGCGCATGATCACGCCCCTGCGCTGCGCCGCCGCCACCTTGCGCGAGTGCTGCTCCAACATGGCCTGCGCGCCGTTTTTTCTGGTGGCCCTGCTCTTCTACGCGCTCTATTACTGCTGGCCCTACATGGCACAGTTGCCGGACCACATCACCGCCACCATTGTGGATGAGGACGATTCGCCGCTGTCGCGACGCCTCGTCATGGCGCTGCGCGCGGACCCGCGCCTGGCCGTCACCAGCGTCCTTGCCGACAGAAAGGTCGCCGTGGCCCGCATGCAGGACGGGGAGGTGGTGTCGCTTCTGGCCATTCCGCCGGGCTTTGAAAAGGATATCCTCAACGGCGTGCCCACGGCCCTGACCCTGGTGACCAACGGCGCCTTCATCGTCAAGGCGCGGTCGTCCATAGCGGGCGCGGGCGGTCCGCTGGACGAGATCGGCGCCGTCGCCGTGGCCGCCCATCTGGCGCGACTGGGCGTGCCCGCGGCCACCCTTGCGCGGGCCGCGCTCCGGCCCCCGGCGCTGGTGGTGCAGCCCATGTACAACACCATTTCCGGCTACCTCAACTTTGCGGTGCCCATTGTCTTTGTCATCATTTTTCAGACACTCATGATCTGCGGCACCGGCATGCTGCTCAACGACTGGTTCAGCAGGCCCTCCCCGCCGCCGGAGCTCACCCTTGCCACCGCCTCACGCCACTACCTCGCGGCAGTGCAACTGCCCGTGTTCGGCATCTGCTTCTGCTGGACGCTTGCGGTGGAGGGCGCGGTTTTTGCGTTGCAGGGCATCAATTCCTTCCAGAATATCGCGGCCACCCTGCTCACCTGCGCGTTTTTCTCGTTTGCCCTCACATCGCTGGCCATGCTGGTGGGCATGGCCTTCGGGCCGTCCCGCTTCGTCATCCAGGCGGTGGTCACATCCTCCATCCCGTGCGTCTTCATCACCGGCAACCTGTTCCCCGCGCAGAACATCCCGTTCGCCCTGCGCGCGCTGAGCTGGTTTCTGCCGAGTACTCCCGGCGCGGACTGCATGCTCCGCGCCTCGCAGGCCGGGGCCTCGCCGGGGGAGATCTATCCCTACCTCGCCCATCTGCTCGCCCTGGGCCTGCTCTACTTCTTTCTGGCCGGCCGGGTGGCGAACAGGCGTGGCGGCACGGGCCGCGTCATGACAGACGGCAGAGCAGAAAAAACCGCCGGAGCCCCGTGAGGGGCCCCGGCGGCGGAATGTCCCGTTTTCGTCCGGTTCAGAGCAGTTTTTGAGTGAAATTCTCCATTCCCGTGCACTGGGCGCGGGCGTCGCGCTAACGCCGTCGCCAGAGCGGTTTGGATAGGCGTTATTATACTTTTTGGTTGATGACGCCCTTGCGCTGTGCGGACAATGCCGCAATTATCCGTCAAAAACAGCCTCTTCGGCGCTGGCTGCGTCAGAGAAAAATTTTCTTGGTCGAGTACTTGAGTACACTCCCCGCGAAAATTTTTCTCTTCCTTGCCGCGCCGAAAAATCTTATTTTTTAGGATTCTTCCGGCACCAGCATCCGTCTGTCGCTCCGCTCCAGACGGAACCTGGAATATCCATCAATCGTATTGTACAACACAACCTTTGGATATTTTCATCAGCAAACCGCTCTAGAAGCCGAAGCCGTCCGCATCGGCGCCGGAGGTACCGAAGCCGAAGTCGTCGGGCACGCTGCTTTCGGCGGCGGGCTGGGCCTCCTCCG
>CAZNXQ010000095.1:0-6537 GCA_964576895.1 uncultured Desulfovibrio sp. | reverse complement strand
CCGTGGCCGTCAGCGGCGGCGTGGACAGCCTCTGCGCCCTGCTCCTCCTGCGCCGGGCGGGCCATGAACTGCTGGCGCTGCATGCGCTGCTGGCGGAACCTCCCGACACTGCCGCCGCCCCCCCCGCGGGACTTGACACCGCCTGCCGCGCGCTCGGCGTGCCGCTTGAGGTGGTGGATCTGCGCGCGAGCTTCGCGCGTGAAGTCATTGCGCCCTTTGCGGCGGCCTATGCCGCCGGGCGCACGCCCAACCCCTGCGCCCGCTGTAACAGAACCATCAAGTTCGGCGCCCTGCTGGACGCGGCGCTGGAGCGCGGGGCGGAAGCGCTTGCCACCGGCCACTATGCACGGCTGGCGCCACACACACGCCGGGGGGGCGCCGGCCCGCTGCTCGCCATGGCCGCCCATGCTCCCAAGGACCAGAGCTATTTTCTCTCTCTCGTGCCCCGCGACCGGCTGGCACGGGCGCTCTTTCCCCTTGCGGCACTGGACAAGGCCGCCTGTGTCGCCCTCGTGGCACAGGCCGGGCTTGCGGTACCGCTGCCGGATGAGAGCCACGACATCTGCTTCGCCCCCGGCGGCGTGGATGCCTACCGGAACTTTCTGATGCGCCAGTGGCAGAAAATGGGCATGGAGCCTCCGGGCCCCGGCCCGGTCTGGCTGTGCGAAGCGGCGCCTTCCGGGGCCCATGAGCCCCGGCAGCGGCGGGACGATGCGGGCTCCGGCCCGGTCAACGCTGAAGGGCGGCATCTGCGCCGCATCGCCACCCATGCCGGGCTCTGGCGCTATACCGAAGGCCAGCGCAGGGGCCTGGGCCTGCCGTATGCCGAGGCACTCCATGTGCTGCGCAAGGATGTGGCCGCCAATGCGCTGGTGGTGGGGCCGCGTTCCCTGCTCGGCATGCGCGGGTGCGTGGCGCGTGAGCTCAATGTGGCGGTGCCCCCGCGGTTCTGGCCGGAACGGCCCGCTGTCCGCTGCCGGTACGGTGGCGGCCTTTCCCCGGCCGAAGCGCATCTTGAAGGGCAGACGCTCCGCCTCCGGTTCACGGAAGCATGCTTTCCGTCAGCGCCCGGCCAGGTGGTGACGCTTTACGATGAAGATGGCGTGGTCCTGGCGGCGGGCATTGTGGAGGAAGTGGCGCCATGACGGAATCGCCGCGCCCGGCACGGAGCCCGCAGGGCGCGGCGCGCGGTTATTTGGAGCCCGTACTGCAAAAAATGCCGTACGCGGCGGCCCCCATGAGGTCGTCGGGCACCTCCGAGGCCTTGATCCGGAGCATCCAGCCATCGCCATAGGGATCCTTGTTGCAAAGTCCGGGCGTGGCATCAAGGGCGGCATTGGCTTCCAGCACCTCGCCGCCCACCGGCGCCACAAGGTCGCTCGTGGTCTTGACGGATTCCACGTCACCGCAGATTTCTCCTGCGGCAAGGACGGAACCCGCGGCGGACAGCTCCACATACATGATATCGCCCAACTCGTTCTGGGCAAAATCCGTAATGCCGATAACGGCCACGTCATCGCTCATGCGGACCCACAGATGGTTCTGGCTGTAACGGAGATCTTCGGGAATGGTGGGCATGGGGATTCCTTCCTGCGCCATGGCGCGTTTGCGGGTTGCACCGCCCCCCGGCGCGAAGGCCGTGGCGGTTGTCGCCGGCAAGGGCTCTCGCCTGCCGGCAGTTTTACAGGCTAGCATACACGCAATATGCCCCGCAAGGCGCTCAGCCCCGAAGATTTTTTGTTTCCGAAGAGTAAGGTGCGACTTCAACCCATTGAAAAAACAGACATAGTTTTCACAAATCCCGCGCAAACGCAGCATTCGCGGCGCGCATGCGGCCTTGTGCGCCCGTCGCAAACCTGTTAAAATACTGCCATGAAAGAACTTGATCCGCGCGCCATCCGCCCGTGCCTCGCCTGTGGAGGCACCGACGCACATCTGGAATCCATGCTTCCACCAGGACGCCGCCAGGAGGTCTGGCGCGTGGTCTGCGCCTGCGGCCAGACACTCCAGCAGTGGTCCGTAACCCAGGGCGCCGCCATCCGCGCCTGGAACCGCAATCTGGCACTGGAGACGGACACTCTCGCCCCTTCCAGGGAAGCCGCCGTATCCAGAGTGCCCCCCAAGGGCTGATCCCCGCGCCCCGTAATGGCCGGAAGGATATTCTGACCTGCGGAACGCCCTGGAGCGTTTTCGCAAGAAAACCGCGGAAATGCTCTGGCGGCTGCGGGGCGGACGCCCACGCCGTACTACGACGGAAAATCACGTTTTTCCGCCGCTTGTCCCGCTCTGCGGGGAACTAGCGGCAGCGAAACCTGAGGAACCTCTCTGTCAGCCAGAGAGGTTCCCCAGAAAGTGCCCTAAAATGCCTGATTGCCCAAAATCCTGTCCAGGAGCGAGCTCTCCCCCCTGGGAACTGCCGTGGGGTCGACCCAGCCAAGGATCACGCGGCCCATGTCCCAGGCAAGGCTGCGCGTGATAAGCCCCGAAGGATCGGCGGGATTGCGCTCCGCGATGGAAAAAAGATAGAAATCATGCACCTTGCGGGCTTCCATGCTGCCCCCCTCGGCCAGGGACCAGAGCAGGGTGCCGCTTTTCACGTCATAGACTTCCATGGCAAGCGAAACGGAACTCTCGCCCCCTGACCCGCCATCAATAAAATGGTTGATATAGCCGCCCACCAAAAGCTCGGCCCCTTGCTGCCGCGCCAGAGCCAGCGCGCGCTCACGGTCAAAGGGGCCGGCCCAGGGCGCGTATTCGAGCGCCTCAAACGCGCCGAGCGAGAGCCAGACCTGCCAGATCTGCCGGGAAAGCAGATCACTGAAGCTGACGGCATTGGTGGTCTGCTGCACCATGCGCAGGGGCACGAACAGGGCGCGCGGCCTGTGCCCCAGCGGGGCTATGGGCGAAACATAGGCCACAGGCGGCTGACGGCGCACAAAATTGTCTGTCTGGATCTGGATGGGGGTGCTCAGGTCGCCCGTGAGCGTGACCGCGGAGCGGCTGTCATCCGGGGATTTTGCGCATCCCGCGGCAGAGAGCGCCATTCCCAGGAGCAGAAGCGCGACAAGCGCCGCCCGCGCGAAACGGCCCTTCCATGTAGTCACGCCGGTTCCGGCAGCAACGCCGGCGGCAGTTGATGTCGAAGTCATGACAGTCCCTCCCCCTGCGGCCACGCCCGCTCTTCCGGGGCACGACAAGGTTCCGCGTTAACAAACAGGTCTGAACGGCCGGATACGCCGCCCGCACCGGCAGTCAAGGCGCGAACACGTTGCGCGCCGCCCTGGGCGATGTCCGACAGACACCGCCGGACGCACGCCGGTTGCGGGATAAAATGCGAAATCCATGCCAAATACGGGCAGATACCGACCGGGGCGGAAGGCGCCTCAGCCCTGAAGGGCCGCCATGGCCTGGAGCAGAAGCGGCCCGAAAACAAGCGCGAGGGGCACAAAGCCGAACAGCGTCTGTGCCCAGTTCAGACGCAGCGCGGCGCGGCAGCCCACGGCCAGACAGGCAAGCCCCCAGATCATGCCCGCCAGGGAGCCGAGCGCGGGCACCACGCACAGCAACGCGGGGGCCGAACTGTAGGCCATGATCTGGAAGATGAGGGAAAAGCTCGTGCGCTCGCGGGCCACAATGCGGTAGGCCAGAAACATGAGCGCCGTGAACACATAGAGCTGGAGCACGAGAAGGCCGCAGCGCAACAGCAGGCTCAACGCCAGATCGCTCTTGGGCGCAAGCATTTCCAGCAGTTTTTCCAGCTGCGGGTCGGTGGCCGCCGAGGGGGTGAGAGCGGAAATGAGCATCGTGCCCCAGAAGCGTTCCACAATGGTCTGGATGACGCAGATGACGAGATAAAAGACCAGGGGACGCCCCAGCGGCACATGCGGCCGCAGCGAGGCAAAAAACCGCGGCGCGGCAAACATTACCCGGAGAACGGTCTGATAAAATGCCTGGAGCCAGCCCCCGTTGCCGGGAGCCGCATCCCACGGATTCTCGTCCGGCAAGGTGTCGTCCGCCATGGCGGAAGGCTCCGGCGCCGCGTCCGCGCGGGCAAACCGCTCCGCCTCGCGGGTATAGGCGCGCCGCGCCGTCTCGCGGATATCCTCCTCTTCCTCTCCCTTCGCCGAAACGTTCGCGCCATCATCATGGGCGTCCCGCGCGGAGGTTCGCGGCATCGGAGAGGAAGCGTCCCGGCCGGGAATGACGGCACCCGGCGGCAGATCCTCCGTGCTCGCGGCGGCGGGGGGCGCCTCCCGCACGGGGCCGGCTGTCTGGGGGGCGGAGTTTTGCCCGCGCGGGGGCAGGACGGTCAGCACCCCCTCACGCATGGAGAAACGGAACCGGCACGCGCATTGGGGACAGGTGGCGATGACCACTTCTCCGGGCAGGCGATCTTCCGGCAACCGACGGCTGAAACCGCACTGCGGGCACACGATATTCACGCGTCTCTCCTCTCGCTTGTGAAACAGACACCACGTCATCCTCCGCCCTTAATAGCCGCTGGCGGCAGCGCTGGCAAGCCCGACACGGCAGTCGGCCCCACGCCGCACGCATCCCCCGGCTCTTGACACATCCTGCTTCGAGGGGGCATACTTTCTGCGGACAAGGGGAGTAACTGGGTCCTGGTGACCCGGACGGCGTCAACAGCATGACCTCACGGTCTGGCGCCGTCGTCGGCCATGCCGATGAGTGAGACCTTGGCAGCAATGCCAGGGTCTTTTTTGTTGTGGAGCCGCTCCCCCCTGATCGTCAACGCAAGGAGAATCCATGTCCCTTCGCGCCCTCAAGCCGTTTTTGTTCGCCATTCTGCTGACAGTTCCGGGGCTCGCGCTCCGTGCCACGCACCCCGACATCTCGCCGCTCTGGACGGCGCTCCTGGCCGGCGTTGCCATCCTCGGCGCCTCCTTTCTGCTGACATGGGCCTGCGAGGTTGCCCAGCTTGATATTCCCCAGGCCATTGCCGTGGCGGTGGTGGCGTTTATCGCCGTGCTCCCGGAATATGCCGTGGACATGTATTTTACCTGGATGGCGGGCCAGCACCCCGAAAGCGCCTACTCCCATTACGCCATCGCCAACATGACCGGCGCCAACCGGCTGCTCATCGGCGTGGGCTGGTCGGCCATCGTGCTCATTTTCGCGGCGCGCTATCACAAGGGCGTGAGCCTGCCCGACGACAAGCGCACGGATATCCTCTTTCTCGGCATGGCAACAGTGTATGCCCTCTTCATCCCCCTCAAGGGATCGCTCACCTGGGTGGACGGCGTCATCCTGCTCTGTATCTACGTCTGGTACATCTGGATCGTGGCGCATCGCCCCTGTGTCGATGAGGAGCCGGAAGGCCCCGCCGCGGCGCTCGCCACGTTGCCCCGACGGGGACGTCTTGCGGCCATCGTCGCCCTGTTCATCTTTGCGGCGCTGGTCATTCTCTGCAATGCGGAACCCTTCAGCGAAAGCCTTGTGGCCAGCGGCAAGCTCCTGGGCATCAACGAATTTCTGCTCGTGCAGTGGCTCGCGCCCATCGCTTCCGAGGCGCCGGAATTCATCGTGGCGCTCATGTTCGCCTTCCGGGGCAATGCCGCGCTGGCACTGGGCAGCCTGCTTTCCTCCAAGCTCAATCAGTGGACGCTCCTCGTCGGCATGATCCCCGGCGTCTATGCCGCCTCGTCCGGCGGATTTTCCGTGCCCATAAATCTTGACAGCCACCAGTTCCAGGAAATACTACTGACAGCGGGTCAATCCCTGTTTGCCGTGGCGCTTCTGGCTGACCTGCGTCTGCGCGTCCGTGAGGCGATCGCCCTGCTGACGCTTTTTGCGGCCCAGTTGCTTTCGCCGCTCTATGACGCGCAGCTGGAAGCCTTTTTGGGGCTGGCGCACGATCCATTGCGTCTGCACAATGTTTACGCCTGGCTCTACCTGGTTTTGGCCGTGCTGCTCCTCATCAGGCACCGGCACGGCGTATGGGAGCTCCGGCGCGGGTTCCGGGTCTGAGCGACCCGCCGCATCCCCACAGCATGAGGAAACGCCATGCAGCGCACAGCCTTTTCCACTCCGGCGGTTTTCGCGATCCTCGTGGCGGCGATGTGTCTTTTCCTTGCCCCGCGCGTGAATGCGGCGCCCCCCGAAACGGCGGCGCAGGAAACGGGCGCTCCCCACACGGGAACCCCCCGCGAGGGCCCCATGGCCGCCGCTCCGGCGCCCGAAACCACAGATACCCCGAACGAGGCCGCTGTGTCCCGTATCGAAAGCATCACCCCGGAAAGTCCCGCGGCCGCGCCCGAACCGGAAAACGCCGCCCCGGAACAGGCGGTTTATCCCAATGTGCGGAATGTCCATATCCAGAGCGGCGGCAATGGTTCTCCCGCTGTAAGCCTCTATTATCCCACCTTCGGAGTGGAGGCCGTGGATGCCGACATCCGCGCCTGGGCCGAAGGCGTGGCCAAATCCTATGAGGAAGAGGTGCGCGGCAGCATCGGCCCGGATGACGAAAAGCCGGGCAGTTACGGCATGTGGGACCTGACGGGCATCTTCAGCCTTGAG
>CAZNXQ010000094.1:0-6596 GCA_964576895.1 uncultured Desulfovibrio sp. | reverse complement strand
CTAGGGGAAGATCTTGTCGATCTTCTGCTTCAGCGTGTCCGCCGTGAACGGCTTGACGATATAGTTGGAGACGCGCGCCTGGGCGGCCTCGATGATATTTTCCTGCTGGGCTTCGGCCGTGACCATGAGGAAGGGCGTGTCCGCGAACTGCTCGCTCGCCCGGACCTTGCGCAGCAGCTCGATGCCCGTCATCTTGGGCATGTTCCAGTCCGAAACGATGAAATCGATTTTTTCCCGGTTCAGGGTTTCCCACGCGGTGGTCCCGTCATCGGCCTCCACCACGTTGTTGAAGCCGAGCTGGCGCAGGATGTTGCGCACGATGCGGCGCATGGTGGAAAAGTCATCGACGATGAGGACGCGCATATTGGGATTGTATGGCATGGATAGTCTCCTTGCGGTTCAGACGTCGGATTCGCCGTACTGGCTGACAAACTCCCGGCGCAGGCGGTTCAGGGCCTGCGTGTGCAACTGCGAGACCCTGCCTTCGGTAATGCCCATCACCTCGGCGGTTTCGCGCATGTTCAGCTCGTCGGTATAGTAGAGCGACAGTACCAACTTTTCCCTTGGCGTCAAGCGCTCGATGAGCGGGGCCACACGCTCGGCAAGCTCGCGCATGGCGGTATTGCTGTAGGGCTCGCCGCCGTTTTCCGCGCTGTCGCCGGAAACGCTGTCCTGGATGGCGTCCAGCGAGAGCCAGAGCTGGTTCTGCAGTGCCTCCAGCCCCTGACGCACCTCGCGCAGTTCCAGGCCGGTGATGCGCTGAAGCTCCTCTTCGGTGGCCTGGCGCCCGTGTTCGTGCTCCACGGCGCGCATGGCCTCGTCGAGCACGCGCACGCGCTGGCGCAGCGAACGGGGGAACCAGTCCAGCCGCCGAAGTTCGTCCAGCATGGCGCCGCGAATGCGGTTTTCCGCATAGGTCTCGAAGCGGATGCCGAGCTGGGGGCGGAATTTGCCCAATGCCTCCATAAGACCGAGCGTGCCCGAACTGATAAGCTCGCCGAGCTCCACGCTCTTCGGCAGCTTGGCCTTGAGCCTGAGCGCGAGGAACCTGATCTTGGGCGCGTAATGGCGCACGATCTGTTCCTGCTCATGGGGCGAAAAATCTCCCCATTCCGTCGCGCCTGTTTCCAGCGATTCCCATGGCTGGACGACGCCGGCGTGCGCAGTGCCGCTTTTCATCGCATCCTTCCCGCGTTGTGCCTCTTCGTCTCCCGGCATTCGCATGCCATTGAGGTTGCCGCCGCCCGTCTGCCCGCCCGGCCGGGCGGCGGAGTTGTGGTCCGTGCGTCCGGCTAGCCGAACAGGAGTTTTTTCCAGAAAAACTTGATGTTGCCGTCCGTCTGCCGGGGTGGCTCCCAGCGGGTGATGGCCGCGGCCAGCCTTTCCACCGCCTGCGCGGCGGGGCTTTCCGGCGCGCTGATGCAGAAGGGCTCCTGCCGCACCACGGCCTCGCGCACCGCGGGGTCGCGCGGGATGATGCCCGTGAGCTCCAGCGATACGCCGCTCAGGAAGTGGTCGCAGGCCTGGTAGAGGCGCGAGAAGACTTCCCTGGCGATTTTCTGGTCCTGCGCCATGTTGACGCAGACCTTGAAATGCTCCACCCCGTGCGTGAGCTTGAGCACCTTGATGAGGGCATAGGCATCGGTGAGGGAGGTGGGCTCCGGCGTGAGCACGATGAGCCGCTCCTGCGCCGCCAGGTTGAAGTAGAGCACATTGTCGCTGATGCCCGCGCCGGTATCCACCACCAGATAGTCCAGCTCGTCCTCCAGCTCGCCCACGGCCTCCAGAAGCTCAAGCTTCTGGCCCGTGCACAGGGCGAGCATCTCGCCCACCCCCGAAGAGGCGGGCAGGATGCTGAAGCCGTAGGGCGTTGCAAACAGCACCTCCCGCAGGGAAGCACCCTCGTGAAAAAGGTGGAAGATATTCTTCTGCGGGGTCAGGCCGAGAATGACATCCACATTGGCAAGCCCCAGGTCCGCATCCACAAGGACCACGCGCTTGCCCAGGCGCGCAAGGCAGCAGGCCAGATTGGCTGAAAGGCTTGTCTTGCCGACACCGCCCTTGCCGGACGTGACGGAAAATACCATGGGTAGCGTGTCGCTCATCGCTCTGCTCCGCTATTCGCGCTCTGGACGGTTTCAGGCCGTGCGGCCGGTCAGTCCGGCGGTCTCGCGCCCCGTGGCGGAGGCCGCCTCCCCCTGGGGTCTGCCGGGGATCTGCCGTTTGAAGATCAGCCGCCAGATGAGCGGCTCCGTGGCCGGGGACAGGCTCTCCTTGAGTTCCGCGCCGTAGGAGAGGGCGGAAACAGGGAGCTGCGTGCCGGCGCCGACATTGACGATGGTCCCGAAGCTCACGGCTTCGTCGAGTTTGGCCCAGACAAGACTCGCCGGGCCGTCGGCGTGGTAGCGCCCAAGAAATTCTCTGGCCTGGAGCGCATCGCAGAAGGGCGGCAGCACCAGATGGCAGGCGGCTTCGTCCGGCGCCGCCGCATCCAGGCCCATATCCGCGCGCCAGCGCGTCAGGGTCTCGCCGCGCGCCATGCCGGGCGTGTCGATGAAGACCACATCCGCCTGCGCCGTTGCCGTCAGGGCGCGGGCCATGCTTTGGCGGTCGCCCGCCTCATGATAGGCGAAGCCCGAAAGTTCCGCCCAGTGGCGCAGCACCAGGCGCCCGTTGCCGCGCAGGCAGTCGGCATTGACAAAGGCAATGTGCAGGCCCGCGTCGCGCGCCCTGAGCAGCAGCGCGAAGCGCAGGGCCGTGGTGGTCTTGCCCGCGCCAAAGGGGCCCGTGACCAGATGGAGACGCTGCGGCCACTCCGCCGCGCCAAAGGGCCGCACCGGCACCATGCCGCACAGGCATTCCAGCACCGAGGCGCCGGGGTCGGCCAGCAGGCGCTTGTACAGGTCCACGGCAACGGCATCGGCCACGCCCTCGCGCTGGAGATATTCCAGGGCCACGCGCTGGCGCGGCGTGAGGCGTTCCAGCTGGATGGCGGGCTTCATGAGCGCGAAGAGCTGCTCCTTGATCTGCATCCATTCCCGGTGCCATTCGCTCCAGCCGCTGGGCGCGGCGTCCGCGCCCGCCGAGGCCGCCGGGGCGCCGGGCGCGTTGCGCTCCAGCCCGGCCGTGATTTCATGGCAGACCACGCCGTTCTTGCGGTAGGTGCGGTTGCCGAGGATGACGGCATCCGGCCCCATTTCGGCCTTGACCCGCGCAAGGACTTCTTGCGACGAAGCGCCGGTGAATGTTTTTACCTGCATGGTCCGCTTCCTTTGCCGCGCGGTCTGGGCGCGCCGCGTGTGGTTGCCGTCCGTTTTCCGGCGGCAGGCTAAAATATGCAAAAACGGGGCCAGTGTAAAACGGGATTTTCCGGCCGTCCGGCGCCGCCGGGACTCCAGCCTCCGGGGTGCGGCCACGCGCGGCCGTGGCGCCGTCCGCAACGGGAGCCCGCCCCGCGAATGTCAAAAACCCGCCAGCCGGAATGCCGGCTGGCGGGTTTGCCGCAGGGGGATACGTTCCGCGTTACTCGGCGCCCACGGTGCCCACGGACTGGAGGCGGATGTCCGCCGGGATCTCGGCCTGGGAAATGACGGGCACGGTGGGCATGAAGCGGGTGATGAGCTGCGCCAGGTGCGGCCTGACCATGGGGCTTGCCAGAATGACGGGCTGGCCGTCGGTATTGACCGCGTTTTCCACCGCCGCGCTGATGTTCTGCATGAGCCGCTGGGCCGCCGCCGGGTTGAGCGAGAGGAAGGCCGCGCCGTTGTCGGTCTGGCGGATGCCCTCCTGGACCATGCGTTCGGCGTTGCCGTTGAGCGTGAGCACCGGCAGCACTCCCTGGCTGTCGAGATAGGGGCGCACGATGGAGCGGGAGAGCTTTTCGCGCACATATTCGGCAAGCATTTCCGGATTTTTGACGCCGCCGCCGAAGTCGCCCAGGGTTTCCACGATGGTCAGCATGTCGCGGATGCTCACGTTTTCCCGCACGAGCAGCTGGAGCACCTTCTGGACGCCGCCCAGGCTGATGGTGCCGGGCACGAGGTCCTCCACGGCCTTGGGCGAGTGCTTGGCCACCGTGTCGAGGAGCCCCTGCACGGCCTGCCGGTCGAGGAAGTCGGCCAGATGGCGCTTGAAGACCTCGGTCAGGTGAGTGGCGATGACGGTGGCCGGGTCCACCACGGTGTAGCCGGCGAGCATGGCTTCCTCGCGCTGGCTTTCGGGGATCCAGAGCGCGGGCAGGTTGAAGGCGGGCTCGCGCGTTTCGATGCCGCTGATCTGGGTGGTCACATTGCCGGGGTCCATGGCCAGGAAGTGGTCCACGAGGATCTCCGCCGAAGCCACCTGATTGCCCTTGATGAGCAGCGAATACTGGCCGGGCTTGAGCTGGAGGTTGTCGCGCAGATGGAGCGAGGGGATGACCACGCCCATGTCCAGGGCGAACTGCCGCCGGATGGAGCGGATGCGCGCCAGAATGTTGCCGCTCTGCTCCTCATCCACCAGCGGGATGAGGCCGTAGCCCACTTCGAGCTCCAGCGTGTCGAGCGGCAGCAGGGCCTGCACTTCCTCAGGTGTGTCGGCCGTGGCCGGAGAACCGGCGCCGCTCTTGCCCTTGCTCTTGCCCTTCTTGGCGTCGCCCGCGTCTTCGCCCTCGTTGGCGGCGGAGATGCGGGACACGAGGAAGAGCAGGACCGCCAGCACGAGGAAGGGAATGGCGGGCAGGCCGGGCACCAGGGCAAAGACCACCAGCACGCCGGAGACCATCTTGAGCGCCTGGCTGTTGAAGGTGAGCTGGGCCAGGAATTCCTCGCCCATCTTGGCTTCGGAGGCGGCGCGGGAAACGAGCAGGCCCGTGGCCGTGGAAACGATGATCGACGGAATGGTGGAGACAAGACCGTCACCGATGGTCAGGAGCGAATAGGTGGTGAGGGCCGAGCTCCAGTCCATGTCCTTCTGGACGACGCCGATGATGATGCCGCCGATGATGTTGACCATGGTGATCATCATGCCCGCGTTCACGTCGCCGGAAACGAATTTGCAGGCACCGTCCATGGCGCCGTAGAAGTCGGCCTCCTTGCGCAGGGCGTGGCGGCGGTCGTTGGCCTCGTCCTCGTCGATGAGGCCGGCGTTGAGGTCGGCCTCAATGGCCATCTGCTTGCCGGGCATGGCATCCAGGGTGAAGCGGGCCGCCACTTCGGCGATGCGCGTGGTGCCCGCGGTGATGACCGTCTTGTTGAGGATGAACATGATCATGAAAATGACGCCGCCCACCACATAGCTGCCGCCCACCACAAACTCGCCGAAGGAGCGGATGACGCTGCCCGCCGCCTCCACGCCGGAATCGCCGTTGAGGAGGATGAGGCGGGTGGAGGCCACGTTGAGCGCCAGCCGCAAAAGGGTGGTGATGAGCAGGAGCGAGGGGAAGATGGTGAACTCAAGCGGCGAGTTCATGAACATGGTCGTCACCAGGACGAGCAGGGAAATGGAAATGCTCACGCAGAGCATGATGTCCATGAAGAAGGTCGGCAACGGCACCAGCATGACGAAGAGGATGACCACCACGCCCGCCGCCAGGGCCAGTTCGCCGTGCTTGGAAAAACGGCTGTAATCGAATTGCGGAAGTCCTGTCGTTGCCATTTTCCTGACGCCCCCATGGTTTGCCGGGTCGGCCCCCACCGTGCCCCGTTTTCCCGTCCTTCCCGCTAGTTGGCCCTGGGCTTGAGTTTCCAGATGCTCGCCAGCAGGGTGGCCACCGCCTTGTACAGCTCTTCGGGAATCATGTCGCCGATTTCCACTGCTTTATACAAAGCTCGTGCCAACGGAACATTCTCGCGGATGGGCACGTTGTGCTCGCGCGCCACGGCCTTGATCTTTTCGGCCAGGTGATCCGCGCCCTTGGCCAGGACCACGGGCGCCGGAAACTCGTCGACGTTGTAGCGCAGGGCCACGGCGATATGCGTCGGGTTGGTCACGACCACGTCCGCCTTGGGCACATCCTGAAGCATGCGCTGCATCACCACCTGCATCATCTTCTGGCGCTGCTTGTTCTTGATGACCGGGTCGCCTTCGGCCTGCTTGCGTTCGTCCTTGACCTCGTCCTTGGTCATCTTCATGCCTTCCTTGTAGGCGAAGCGCGTCTGCCAGACATCGAACACCGTGATGGCAAGGATGGGAAGAAGCGCGTAGGAGGCGAGCTTGAACGCCATCTGGAGCATGTAGGCGGCCACGCCCTCGGTGGTGGCATAGTACATGGGCAGGAAGTTTTCATGCTCCCGCCAGATGAGCCAGCCGGGGATGAGGCAGAGGATGAGGGCGAAGAGCAGGCTCTTGATGGTGCGCAGCGCCGTCTGCGGCGAGAACATCATCTGCTTGAGCCCCTTGAGGATGTTGAAGCGCTGCCACTTGAACTTGAAGACCTTGGTGGTCCAGAGCTTGCCCACCTGAAGACGCTGGGCGAGAAAGCCCAGAAAGGCCAGGAAGAGCAGGATGGGCATGATGATCTTGCAGAGCTCCAGCATGAGCTCCTGCGTCAGAATATAGACGTTCTGCGGATTGGGATCGAACTCCCAGGAGTGGACGAGAAAGCGGCGGAAAATGTT
>CAZNXQ010000093.1:0-6603 GCA_964576895.1 uncultured Desulfovibrio sp. | reverse complement strand
GCAAGGGAGCTGAACTCATGGCTGTGAAACTGAAACTGACCCGTCTCGGCAGCAAAAAACATCCGTTCTACCGTGTGGTGGCCGCCAATGACGAGACGCGCCGCGACGGGCGCCCTCTGGAATTCCTGGGCTACTATGACCCCATGGTCAATCCGGTGGACGTCCGGCTGGACGCGGAAAAGATCCGCGCATGGCTGGGCCGGGGCGCGGAACCCACCGACACGGTGCGCTCCCTGCTCAGGAAGCATCTGGCCTGACGCCCGTGGCGCGGCCCCGCGTGTCCGCGCCCTCATGGCTCATCCTTCCGCGTGCGGTGCCGTTTTGGCGTGCGTATGCGAGGGGCCGCAGTGGAGGTGCCTGATGAAGGCTCTGATCGAAAATATCGCCCGGTCGCTGGTGGATGATCCCGACGCCGTCCAGGTGCGGGAAGTGGAAGGCGACCAGGCCACAGTGCTGGAGCTCACGGTCTCCGGCGAGGATCTGGGCAAGGTCATCGGCAGGCAGGGCCGCACGGCGCGCGCCATGCGCACCATTCTGGGGGCCGCATCCATCCGCGCGGGCAGGCGCACGGTCCTGGAGATCGTGGAGTAGGCCGCAATGGCCGGGCACGCCACGCTATCCGCCCAGGCGGCCGGGCACGGCGCCGGTGGGGGAGCTGCGGGAGCCGGCGCGCTGGCGCCGGAGGGCTATGTCCTTCTGGGAACGGTGGTCCGCCCCCATGGCCTGCGGGGCGAGCTTGTTCTGGACTGGCATGCGGACGCGCCGCCCGGCGATTTTCCGCGTCTCTGGCTCTGCCGGCGCGGCACGGCCCCCCGTGCCGTGGCGTTGTGTGCCGCTCGCGCGCACAAGGGGCGGCCTCTGGTGCTGCTGGAGGGCGTCACCACCCGCGATGCGGCCGAGGCCCTGCGCGGGGTCGGCCTGTGCGTGCCACGCGCCGAACTGCCGGAACCGCCTGAAGGCGAGGTCTATCTGGCGGACCTGCTTGGCGCGGATGTCCTGCTTGCGGACGGCAGCCGCATCGGGCGTCTTGACCATGTGGAGATGCCCGCGGGCCGGGAGGTCTGGTCCATCCTCACGGACAGCGGCCGCGAGATCCTGTTTCCGGCCCGGCCCGACTTTATCCGTTCCTTTGATCTTGACGGCCGCCGGGTCTGCATTGACCCGCCTCCCGGCCTGCTGGATGTCTACCTTGCCTGAACTTCCCGAAGTGGAAACCGTGGCGCGTACGCTCGCGCCGCATGTGACGGGCTGCCGCGTCACCGGCGCGGAAGTGCTGCGGGCTTCGGGCGTCCATCCCCTGAGTCTGCCGCTGGAAACGCTGGCGGGGCTGCGCATCACGGGCGTGCGCCGCCGGGGCAAGCTCCTCCTGCTGGAGCTTGCGGCCGATTCCCGGTCATTGCCGGAAAACGCGCCGGCGCCCCCGCGTCCCAGCCTGCTCGCCGTTCACCTGCGCATGACCGGCCGCCTCCTGCCCAGGCCCGCCGGGAGCCCGCCCGGCGCCCATACCCGCTGGATCCTTGATCTTCAGGCACCGGACGGTGCGGCGCAGCGGCTGTTTTTTGATGACACCCGCGCCTTTGGCACGGTTCTGGCGGCCACGCCGGCCCTGCTTGACCAGTGGCGGTTCTGGCGTGAGCTTGGGCCGGAACCGCTGGAACTTGACGACGCCGGATTTGACCGGCAACTCCGGGGGCGCCGGGCCATCAAGGCGGCGCTGCTGGATCAGCGGGTGGTGGCGGGCATCGGCAATATTTACGCGGACGAGGCCCTGCACCGGGCCGGGATCGACCCGCGCCGCCCCGTGGCGGAGCTGCAACCGGCGGAACGGCGCGCCCTCCTGGCGGCGCTCAGGGCCGTGCTTGAGCTCTCCATCGCCCAGTGCGGCAGTTCCATCCGTGATTACCGCGATGCGGACGGCAACGCGGGCGCGTTTCAGAACAGTTTTGCCGTGTATGGCCGCGGCGGCCAGCCGTGCATGGGCTGCGGGCGACCGCTTGCCAGGTGCCGCGTCGCCGGGCGCGCCACGGTGTTTTGCCCGATGTGCCAGCGCTGAAGGCGCGGGGAACGGCGCGCGGGTTCCCCAGGCGCCGGCGGCGGAAATCCCTGATCTGGCCTCCTGTGAGCGCTGCTCAGCGCATGTTTCGGGCCGTCGTCACGCGCGACGGCCCCTCGTGGGGAATGTCCACCCTGATCCTGCCCCGGCTTCCCGTTTCAAGCAAGGGAATGCCCCGGTCGGCGAGCCACGCCCGAAGACGGCCGCCCGGATAGCCCCAGCGATTGCGAAAACCGCAGCCGGCAAGGACGAGCTCCGGCCGGACCGCCGCATAGAATTCGGGCAGGAAGCTGCGGTCGGAGCCGTGATGCGGCGCCACCAGTATCCGGGCGGAAAGCTCCGCGCCCGTTTCGAGCAGGTGGCGGAGCGCCGGAGCCTCCGCATCGCCGGGAAACAGCGCCAGCCCTTGGCCATTGCGGGTGAGGCGCAGCACCAGCGAGGCGTTGTTGCCCGACCACACCGCGTCCCTGCCGTCCTCGTCCGTCGCGGGGGCGCCTCCCGGAACGCGCGGCGGATGCAGCACCTCCAGCCGGTAGCCGGAAGCTCCGCCCAGGAGCAGCACATCCCCGGCGGCAAGCGTTTCGCCCGGCGCGCGTTGCCGGGCCTGACGCCAGGGTTCCTTCCGTTCGCCGGCGGCTTCGCGGCCGTTGTGGAACAGCCGTTCCACCCCGAAGGCGCGGAGCAGGTGGAACAGACCTCCCAGATGATCGAGATCCGGGTGGCTGTTGAGGATGGCGCTCAGGCGCGGGGCTTCGTTGTCGGTCAGCGCCGGGTCGAGCAGGGCCGCCCCGATGTCGAAACGGGGAGAGGCCAGACCGCCCCCGTCCAGCAGCAGGCGGCTCTGATCCGGGAGGCGCAGACCAACGGCCAGGCCCTGCCCCACATCGAACACCTCCAGCCGGGGAACGGGGTCCAGGCGACCCTCCAGCCGCAGCGCCGGGCCGACGCAGAGGAAGAGCAGCCCGGCCGCGAGCCAGCGCCGCGCCCGGAGTTTCGCCGCCGGCTCGGCCCCCCCGGCCAGCATGGCCAGCGCAATGCCCAGGGCGGCAAAGGCCGGCAGGGCCGTCCAGTGCGGCCGAAGCAGGGCGGGCGCATCCAGCAGCCCGTGGTTCCGGAGCATGCCGAGCACGGCAAGCAGGGCTTCGCAGGGCAGGGCCGCCAGATCCAGAATGGCGCGGGCCACGGCATCCAGCCCCAGGGCGGCGCAGCCGAGCCCCAGGGCCGCCCCCGGCAGGACCAGCAGGTCCACGGCGGGCAGCCAGAGGACATTGAGTGGAAACCAGAGTCCGGGAGTGCCGAAGCGCGCGAGCAGAAACGGCAGGAGGCAGACCTGGATGCAGAGGGAAATGCCGAGGATGCGGCCCAGAGCGCGAAGGCAGGCGCGCCCCCTGGTCGCGACCCGGTTTCCCGGCGCCCTCCCCGGCGCGACGCGGGCGCCGCTCGGCGGAGTCATGGGCCACAGGCGGCGCATGCCGGGCAGGGTAAGACAGATGACGGCCACACAGAGCACGGAGAGCTGAAGGCTCAGATCAAAAAGACTCAGCGGCGTGACCAGCACGATGCAGGCCAGCGCCGCCAGCAGGGCGTCCAGCCCCGTGGCGGTGCGGCCGCGCAGCAGCCAGAACGTCATGAAGCCGAGCATGCAGGCCGCGCGCAGGAGGGATGCGGGGGCATTGCCGAGCCAGAGATAGGCCAGCGCCGGGGGCAGGCTCGCCAGGGCGATCCAGACGGCGCGCGCCCGGTGCAGATAGATGCCGGGACGCAGACGCGCGAGCAGGAGGACGCCGAACAGCCCCGCAAGACCGGCAAGGGCGAGATGCTGGCCGGAGAGGGCGAGACTGTGCGCCAGCCCGGCGGCGGCGAAGTCCTTCAGCGTGGCGTCGGTGAGAAAGAACCTGTCGCCGAAGAGCAGGGCGACCAGGATGGCCCTGGCCTGCGCCGGGGCGTCTTCCTGCGCCGCGCCACAGGCGGCTTCCGGCGCTGTTGGGCGGTCAGGCGGCCGGAGCGCCCGCAGCAGGTCGCGCCGCAGGGATTCCCGCAGGCGCGCGTCCGGCCGTCCCGCGCCGGAGAGCGAGGGCTCGCCCGACCAGCCCCGGCTCCAGAGGCGCCAGAACACGCCCTGGGCCGCCCAGCGCGCCTCCTGCTCCGGTTCCGGCGTATTGGCGAAGCCGTGTACCGGCGCGGGGCGGCGGCTCACGCAGACCGTCTGCCCCGCCAGCGGCCGGAAGCCCGGCGCTTCCCATGTCCAGACGCAGTCACCGGAAAGGGGGGCGGCGGGCAGGGCGTCGGCGGCCGGCACGTCGGAAAGGGGAGCGGGCCGCACTGCCTCCAGAATGACACGCAAGCGTCCGTCCGGCAGCCCCTGAACATGCCGCGCCACGCCGCAGACGCGCGGGGCGGGGTTTTTCGCCGTTTCGCCGCGGGCTGCGGTCAGCCACGCCGGTTCCGGCGGCGGCGACAGCACAGGGCCAAGCTGCCAGCGGCCCATGGCGAGCCCCGCCGCGCAGAGCGCAGCCGCCAGAAGAAGGCGCGGCGGCGTCCGGAAGCGGCTGTCGGCAAGGAGGAGGAAGAGGGCAGCGCACAGGCCTTCGCGGGGCTGAAGCGCGGCCAGGACTCCCGCGCACCAGAACAGCAGGCAGACCTGTCGGATCAGGAGCGGCTGGAGCGGCGGGACGCGCATGCCGCCGGCGGGTCAGGCCAGCTCGCGCGCCATGTCCCGCTCCTCGGCGCGGCGTTTGAGGGTTTCCCGATGGTCATGGAGTTTTTTGCCGCGCCCAAGGGCTATCTCCACCTTGATCTTCCCGCGGCTGAAATACAGGCGCACGGGAACCACGGTCAGCCCCTTCTGGGCCACAGTGCCCGCCAGGCGCCCGATCTCGCGGGCATGGAGGAGGAGGCGCCGGGGCCTGTCCGGGTCCTGCGGGGCGTAGCCCGCGTTGGCATAGGGCGCCACATGGAGCGAGACCAGCCACGCCTCGCCCTGGCGGAACTCCACATAGCTGTCGATGAAATTCACCTTGCCCGCGCGGATGCTCTTGACTTCGGGGCCGGTGAGGGAAATGCCCGCCTCCAGAAACTCCGAGAGCTCGTAGAGGTGGCGCGCCTTCTTGTTGACGGCAATGGCGGAGGAGGGAGTTTTCTTGCTCATGGCTGGCCGGGCGTTGCATGGTTGGTGGCGAGAAAGGAAAGCTCCTGTCCGAGCAGGCGGCGCAGCCGCTCGTGGATGAGCTGGCGCGCTGCCCCGGCATCGGGCAGGGTCAGGACGGTATGGACGAGTTCCGCGCAGGTGTCCGTATCCAGCTTGCGGAGCATGTGCTTGATGCCCGGCACAAAGCGCGGCGCGGCCGAGAGCGCGTCGATGCCCATGCCGAGCAGCAGGGCCACGCCGCAGGGATCGGAAGCGAACTCCCCGCAGACGGAAACCGGGATGCCCTCCCGGTGGGCCGCGTCCACCACCCGCTTGAGCGAGCGCACCACGGCCGGATGGAGCGGCTCGTGCAGATAGGCCACATGGCGGTTGTTGCGGTCGATCGCCATGAGGTAGTGCACAAGGTCATTGGTGCCGATGCTGAAAAAATCGCACTCGCGCGCCAGCGTGTCGGCGGTCAGGATGGCGGCGGGCGTTTCCACCATGACGCCCAGGGGCAGATGCCCGGCATGGGCGAGCCCCCCGGCCCGAAGCTCCTGCCGCAGTTCCTGGAGGATGCGCCGCACGCTCCGGATTTCCCGGCAGTCGGTGATCATGGGCAGCATAAGCGCCACGTTGCCCGTGGCTCCCGCCCGGAGCAGGGCCCTGAGCTGGGCGCGGAAAAGCTCCTCATGGGCAAGGCAGAAGCGGATGCCGCGCAGGCCGAGCGCCGGATTCGGCTCGCGCAGGGCCGCATGCGCGGGCAGGGCCTTGTCCGCGCCCACGTCCAGCGTGCGGAAGATGACCGGTTCCGGGGCCACATGCGAGGCCACGGTGGCGTATTCCGCGAAAAGGTCGTCCTCGTCGGGCGGGTTTTTGCCCAGATAGGCAAATTCCGTGCGGTACAGGCCCACGCCGTCGGCGCCGCAGTCGGCCAGATCCCGGAGCTCGTTGGCGTTTTCCAGATTGACGCGCACGCTGACGCGGACGCCGTCCCGGCTTTCGGCCGGATGACGGGAGGTCGCGCGGGCATGGCGCTCCCAGTTCCCGTAGCTTTCCTTGCGGCGCGCGTAGCGCGCGAGATCCGCCTCGTCGGGTCCAAGGAGGACGCAGCCGGAAAGGCCGTCCACAATGACCGTTTCGCCGTCGCGCGCCGCGTCGGGAAGGCCCGTGACGCCCACCAGGGCGGGCACGCGCAGGCTGCGCGCGAGGATGGCCGTGTGGGAGGTGGGCCCGCCCTCGGCGGTGAGGATGGCCTGGATGGTCTCCGGCTCCAGCTCCATGACATCGGCGGGGGAAAGGTCCTCGGCCACCAGAACGCCCGCATCCTGGCGTCCGCGCGGGGTGGCGCCTCCCGCCAGCGCCTCGCCGAGCCGCAGCCCCATGGCCCGGACATCCTGCGCCCGGTCGCGGAGATAGGGAT
>CAZNXQ010000092.1:0-6654 GCA_964576895.1 uncultured Desulfovibrio sp. | reverse complement strand
CTTCCGGCACCAGCATCCGTCTGTCGCTCCGCTCCAGACGGAATCTGGAATATCCTTCAACCGCCAGTGTATAACACAACTTCCGAAAAACGACGGACCGCCGCCCCTCACGCCGAAACGGGCGCAGGGCGCGGCCAGGGCCCGTCTGCAACGGGCGCAACGGTGCATTGTCAGGAAAACGGCAGTTTCACCATACCGGCATTTGCCGGTCTTTACAAGCCCGGCGGCCTTCCGGCAGGAAAAAACCGCTCCTTCCCCTGCGCTGAAGGGGAAGGAGCGGCCGGGGCCCAAGGGAGGTAAAGAGGGCCCGATCTTGAACGCTATGGCGCGCCGCGTTCCGTGGCGCCGCCACAGGCCCGCCAGCGCTGCTCCAGCTCGTGGGCAAGGGACGCGGCCAGCTCCGGCTCGCGGACGCCATGCACGGCGAAAACGCCCCACGGCAGCGTCGCGCAGTCTTCCACGGCCGCGCGGAAAATGCCTGCAAACGCGGAATTGCGCCGCGCCTCGTCGGGCACCTGCACGGCCGCCGCGCAGGCCGCATCCAGACGATGGGCCGCCAGCGCCTCGGCCGCCACGCGCGCCAGACGTTCCGTCTTGACCTCGGCCGGAACAAAGCCGCTGGCGGCCCGCACGATGCGCTCCTTCCAGGCGCGGCCTTCCGGCGCCTCAAGGTCGATGGAGAGCGCCCGCGCGCGTTCCACCAGCGGAGCGGGCACGGCGGGCGGCGGCGGGGGCGGCGTGCGCCAGGCCGCGGCCAGCGCCACCACGATCACGATCGCCCCGCAAAAGAGCAGGGGCACCTTCCAGCCGGTGGCCTTTTGTCGCGCGCCCATGGCATGTGTTCTCCGGGTTCCTGTTTGTGGATACGCCACCGGCGCGGCCGGGGGCAAGAAAAACCCCCGGACGACCGGCAAAATTTTTATTGAAAGATTATTGAAATTTTAGGTCTGTTATGCAATGCGGTTGATGGATATTCCAGATTCCGTCTGGAGCGAAGCGACAGACGGATGCTGGTGCCGGAAGAATCCTAAAAAATAAGATAGTTCGGCGCCGGCAAGGAAGAGAAAAATTTTCGCGGGGAGTGTACTCAAGTACTCGACCAAGAAAATTTTTTTCTGACGCAGCCGGCGCTGAACTAGCTGTTTTTGACGGATAATTTCGGCATTGCCCACACAGCACAAGCACATCACCAACCCAAAAGTATACAAAGCCAAAATTTATCAGGCGCGCGGGGCGGCCGTGGAGCCCCTGACCACGAGTTCCGGCTGGATGTTCCGGCGCACGGCGATCTCGGTGGCATCCGTCTCCCCGGCCATCCTGCGGCAGAGCAGCCGGAACGCCTCCTGCGCGTTCTGGACCATGGAGTGCTCCACGCTCGTCAGGCTGACGCCCACGAGATCGGAGGGAAAGTCATTGTCGCAGCCGCACACGCTGTAGTCCCCCGGCACGGAGTAGCCGGCGGCCGCGAGCGCGTCCAGGGCGCCATAGGCCATCATATCATTGACGGCCACGATGGCCGTGAACGATTCCGGCTCCGACTCCAGCACGGCGGCGGTGATCGTTCTGCCCAGATGCCGTTCCAGCAGGATATTGTCGCGCGCCTGGGCCTGGCTGGCAAAGCTCGTGTAGAGCGTGACCTTGCCTTCGGGGCAGAGCTCGGCCCAGGTATCGCGCAGGCCCTCGAAGCGTTTGACGCGCACCGGAATGGCCGAGGAAAGCGGCGTGGAAATGCAGATGATGCGCCGGTGCCCCAGGGCGGCGAGATGGCGCGCCACCAGAGCGCCCGCGGCATGGTTGTGCAGCTCCACAAACCCGGCGGCGCTTTCGCCCTCTTTGTCGGCCATGATGACGATGGGCAACAGGCGCGCGATCTTGCGCACCAGGGGCCGCGATTGCGGCATCATGGCAAAGATGACGCCGCCCACGTCCGACTCGGCCATGACGCGGAGGATGCGCGCCTCCTCGCCGGCATTGCCGTAGGTGGTGTAGACAAGGACATTGCATTCCATGCCCGCGGCCTCGCTCTGGAGGGCCTGCACCACGGTGGAATAGTAGTAGTTGCGGATAAACGGACAGACCACCATGACCGTGCGCCGGGCGAACAGCGTGGCCCGGCGCCTGGTGGCGGAATAGCCCAGTTCCTCGGCGGCGGCCCGCACCAGGCGCACCGTCTCCTCGGCAAAGGAAACATCGGGGCGGCGGGCAAGGATCATGGACACCGTGGCCTGGGAAAGGCCGGTCTTTCTGCTCACATCCGCCAGGGTCACCCGTCGGCTCATCGTGCTCCCGTCGACAGACAAAAAGTCATCCCGCAGTTGCGGCGAGGTCTGAGCCTAGTCCTGCTCAAGGCCGTACTTGCGCAGCTTGTTGTGCAGGGTCGCGCGTGTGATGCCGAGGCGGCGCGCGGCCTCGCTCTTGTTGTCGCCGGTCTGGCGCATGGTGTCCTCAATGGCGCGGCGCTCCACCAGCTCCAGCGCCATGCCCGCCAGCGAAAGGGATTCCTGCTGCGCCGGGCCCTCCTCCTGGGGGGCGGCGTGGGCGATATTGTCGGGCAGTTCCGCGCCGGTCACAAGATCGCCGTTGCAGAGAATAACGGCCCGCTCCACCGCGTTTTCCAGTTCCCGCACATTGCCGGGCCAGGGGTAGCGCAGGAGGCTGTCCATGGCCTGGGGCGAGAAGCCCTTGATGCTCTTGCGGTTGCGCTCGGCAAACCGCTGGAGGAAATAGGCCGCCAGCAGGGGGATGTCCTCGCCGCGCCGCCGCAGGGGGGGCACCTCGATGGAAATGACATTGAGGCGGAAATACAGATCCTCGCGGAAGCGCTTTTCCTGCACCTCCTGCCGCAGATCCCGGTTGGTGGCCGCGATGACGCGCACATCCACCGTGATGGGCGTGTCCGAGCCCACGCGCTGGATCTCCCCCTGCTGGAGGGCGCGCAGGAGCTTGGCCTGAAGCTGAAGCGGCATTTCGCCGATCTCGTCCAGAAAGAGCGTGCCGCCGTTGGCCTGCACAAAGCGCCCCTCGCGGCGGCGGTCCGCGCCGGTGAACGCGCCCTTTTCATGCCCGAAAAGCTCGGATTCGAGCAGCGTCTCGGCCAGGGCGGCGCAGTTCACCGTGACCAGCGTCTTGTCGGCGCGGGCGCTGGCCGCGTGCAGGGCGCGGGCCACCAGTTCCTTGCCCGTGCCGGACTCGCCCGTGACGAGCACCGTGGCCTCGGTGGGCGCCACGGTTTCGATGAAGCCGAGCATGCGCTTGAGCGCGTCGCTGCGGCCGATGATCTCTTCGCTGGCCGCGGCCTCGGTGAGCTGGCGGCGCAGTTCGCGGTTTTCCACGCTGTGGCGCGAACGCTCGATGCACTGTTCCAGCGTCTCGCGCAACAGGTCGAAATCCAGCGGCTTGACAAGATAGTCGTACGCGCCGAGCCGCAGGGCGTCCACGGCGGTTTCCACCGAGGAAAAGGCCGTCATGAGCACCACGGGCAGCGCGGGATTGTACTCCAGCATGGCCTTGAGCGCATGGATGCCATCCATGCGCGCCATCCGCACATCCGTGAGCACCGCGTCAAAGGCCCGTTCGCGCACAAGGGCCACCGCCTCGTCGCCATCCGCGGCTTCCTCCACGGCAAAGCCCCAGGAACGCAGCATGGTCCTCAGCATGCTGCGGTGGGCGTCGTCATCGTCGACCACAAGAATGGCGCTGCTCACGGCTTCCTCCTTCAGCCACACATGTTCCGGAGGCCCGGCTCAGCGCCGGGCGCTCCCGTGTTCTTCCTCCGGCGCCAGCGGCAGCCAGATGCGGAAGACGGTTTCGCCGTTCGCGCCCTCGCGGCCGTCCGTCGCGGGAACGGCCGGCCGCGAGCGAACGGAGATCCTGCCGCCATGGGCGGTGATGATCTTGTGGACCAGGGGCAGGCCCAGGCCCGTGCCGCTGCCCTTGGTGGTAAAATACGGATCAAAGATATGTTCCATGATCTCAGGCGCTATGCCGATGCCCGTATCCCGCACCAGAAGGCAGACGCTGTTCCTGGCGCGGGCGATGGCAATGGTCAGCGTGCCGCCGTCGGGCATGGCGTCCAGCGCGTTGAGGCAGAGGTTGAGCAGGGCCTGGCCCAGACGCTCCACATCAACAAACACGTTGGGCACGCTGCGCGAGGTGCGGCAGGAAAGTTCGATATGGCGTTCGCCCGCGCTCTGCCGGATGAGCCGCAGCACATGGGCCACGATACTCTCCAGGCTTACGGAGCGCGGCTTCACGTCGCTCGGCCGGGAAAGGCCCAGAAGATCCGTGATGACACGGTTGAGCCGGTTGACCTCCCTAACCATGATGTCGGCGGCCTCGCGGTCTTCGCTGCCTTCGCCGAAGCGCTGGCGGAAATAGGTGGCATAGCCCTTGATGGAGCTCAGCGGATTGCGGATCTCATGGGCCACGCCCGCGGCCAGGGTGCCGATGGCCGCCAGCTTTTCCCGGCGGCGCACCTCTTCCTCCAGCCGGTGGACCTCGCCCTCGGCCCGGAACTGGCGGCGGCGCGACTCTCTGGCGCGCTGGGCAAAACTGGCGGCCAAAAGGCAGAGCAGGCCCATCAGAAAGGCCACCACGCTGAGAGTGACGGCATAGCTGCGGTTCTGGGTGCGCGTGATCTCAAAGGGCGAGACGTCGAGCCCCAGAAAGATGGTGGGCGGGGGCAGATCCCTGGACCAGTTCTCCCTGCCGAGCAAAAAATTCCGGTAGACCACAAAGACGCGCCGCCCTTCCATGCGGATGGTGGTCCAGCGGATGTCGTCCCCAGGAGCCAGCTCTGTCATGCGGTTCTCGTCCATGGCCTCGCCCTGCATACGCAGCGTCTCGCCGAGCCGCGTGCGCTCGCTGTGGGCCACGATGGTGCCGTCGGGCATGGTCACGGCCACAAACTCGATGTCGGGGCTGCGCGTCATTTCCTCCAGCAGCACCTGGAGCCGCACGCCCGTCTCGCCCCGCAGGCCCGTGCGCAGGGCGCTTTCAAAGGCCATGATGAGCGACGAGCCCTTTTCGGCCAGAAGCTCCGCCATGGCGCGCTCGCTGCGGCGGATGGACATGGAGGTCACAAGCGCCACGGCGAGCACCAGGATCACAACGGCGCTGCCGAGCATCCACCCCAGCGGCATGGGTGCGCCCGCCCCTTCGGCATTGGACGCGCCAACGCCCTTGCGGCCATGGACGCGCCTCCCCTTGCGGGCGGAAATATCCGGGGCCGCCGGGGAAGCCGCAGTGGCGACCCAGGCATCCCTGAGACGGCCTGCGCCCGAAAAATCGGGCGCGGCCTCTTGCTCTGTGTTCATGCTTGGAGTATAGCCATCGGCCTTGCGCCTGTCATCCGTCCCTGAGGCAACTTTTTAACACGATTTTTTGCACGATTCTTGCATTACTTTTGTTGAAACACCGGTGAAATGCCCGCCGGTCCAGTCCCGTCTCCTGTTCACGCATGATTCTCCCTTTTTCCCGTATCCGCCGCGGTACGACCAAAGAAGTCGCCATGCCCAAACTTCCCAGCTTTCTTGTCCTTGCGGCGGCGCTGCTCTGCCCCTCGCTGCCTTCGGGCGCGCGGTGCGCCCTTGCCGATACCGGACGGGCCGCCGCCCCCGAAACGGCGCCCGTCCTCGCCGGTAACGACGGCATGGACACGCACGATGTGAGTCCGGAACGGGAGGAGCGCTACACGCGCTCCGTCCGCCAGTGGCTGGACAGCCTGCCCGCCGCCCAGCAGAAACAGGCCCGGAAGATCCTTCGTGAAGCCCGTCCGGGGCTGCACGAGCTCCGCGCCCGCATCCGCGAAAAAACGACGGCGCTTGCGGAGCTGCGCTTCAGCAGCGCCACGCCGCCCGACACCCTGCCGCGCCTGGGGCAGGAGCTCCAGAAGCTCCGCGCCCAGTTGCGCCAGCGCCTGCACACCGTCAATGAACTGCTGCGCCATGAAGTGGGCGTCCAGATGGGCCCCCTGGGCGAAGACGGGCTCTGGCTCACGCCCCTGCCCGATGATCCGGCGTTCGGACCCCTCCGGACCCCCGGAACGCCCGATGACGCCGCCACACAGCTCTCCCGGCCCGGCCGGAGCTGAGCCGTTCCTCTGATCCTCCAGGCCGGGTTTCCCCCGGTTTTTGTTGCTGCCGCACCCCGATCTCTCCGGTGTGCGGCAGCACTCGTTGCGGCTGCCCGCTCCCGGCGGCCGCCAAACGCTCACAGCGCGGCAGACCGCTGCCGCGAAGGCCTGCCCGCGCGTCCGGGCATGCCGACGCATCGGCGTCAGCGCTGTCGTGCGCTGTTTTTGTACACCTGAATAAAATTTTTACAGCCGCGCTGAGCAGTTGTATAAAAACCATACTCTTCCCGGCCTCCCCGTGGGGAACCGGAGTGGGTACAACCAAAGAAATACTTATATCTTCGCTGGTTAGATCAAAAATTATCCTTTGGCACGCGGGTTGCTATAAGTCAGGGCAAGAGCGCACCGGAACGGGGCGCGAGAAAAACCGAAGAGAGAACGAAAGCAATCTGGGATCCACCAGCGGCCATCATGCCGGGATACCAGTACACATATATCGCGGGATGCCGGAGCTTCGGCCCGCATCCCCCCCAAAAACCCTTTTTCTCCGCCACCGGCGGTCAACATATAGGCAGACCAGC
>CAZNXQ010000091.1:3502-6666 GCA_964576895.1 uncultured Desulfovibrio sp. | reverse complement strand
TGCACAAGCTGCCACATCCCAAGCCAGCGGTCACATTAATAGGTCCAGACCCTAGCCAGCCGCCAGCGCGGCCGTTCCGGCAGCTCCAGAGGGGGCCGGGGCGGCCGCCCTACATGCCGAGGTAGGCGCTGCGGACTTCCGGGCTTTGCAGCAGGTCTTCCGCCAGGCCTTCCATGGAGATGCGGCCGTTTTCCATGACATAGCCGCGATGCGCGATGCGCAGGGCCTGGTTGGCGTTCTGCTCCACAAGAAAGACCGTGGTGCCGTTGGCGTTCACCTTGCGGATGATGGCGAAGATCTGCTGGATGATGATGGGCGCAAGCCCAAGCGACGGCTCGTCCAGAAGGAGGAGGGACGGCCGGGCCATGAGGGCGCGGCTGATGGCAAGCATCTGCTGCTCGCCGCCGGAGAGCGTGCCCCCGGCCTGGCGCCGGCGTTCGGCGAGGATGGGAAACAGCTCGAACACATAGTCCATGTCCTGGCGCACGCCCTGGGCGTCGCGGCGCAAAAAGGCGCCGAGGTCCAGATTCTCCTGAACGCTCAGGTCGGGAAAGATGAGGCGCCCCTCCGGCACCTGCGAAATGCCGAGCATGACGATCTCATGCGGCGCGAGCTCGTGGATGGGCCTGCCATTCCAGAAAATCTCCCCGCGCCGGGGCCGGATGATGCCGCAGACGGTCATCAGCGTGGTGGACTTGCCCGCGCCGTTGGCGCCGATGAGGGTGACGATCTCGCCGTCATCCACATGGAGCGAGATGTCCCGCAGGGCCTGGATATTGCCGTAATAGGAATCCACACCGCGCAGCTCAAGCATCGCTTTCTCCCAGATACGCCTTGATGACGCGCGGGTCGCCCCGCACTTCCTCCGGCGTGCCCTGCGCGATGCAGGAGCCGTATTCCATGACGTAGATGCGGTCCGAGAGCGACATGACCATGCTCATGTCATGCTCGATGAGCAGGATGGAGATCTCGCGCGAGGCGCGGATGCCGCGCACCAGCGTCTCCAGTTCGCGTGTCTCCTGCGGGTTCATGCCCGCGGCGGGCTCGTCCAGCAGGAGCATGCGCGGTTCCGTGGCGAGGGCGCGGGCGATCTCCAGCCGGCGTTGCGCGCCATACGCAAGGTTGTGCGCCGTCTCGTTCCAGAGATCCTGCAAGTTGACGCTTTCCAGCAGGGCATAGCTCAGGTCGATGCTCTCCTGCTCCTCGCGCCGCGTGCGCGGGCCGCGGCCGAGCGCGCCGAGGATGCCCGCGCGCGTGCGGCAGTGCCGCCCCACCATGACGTTTTCCAGCACGGTCATCTGGTTGAACAGCCGGATGTTCTGGAAGGTGCGCGCCATGCCGAGCGCCGTGATGGCGTGCGGTTTGCGGCCGTTGAGGAGGTGCCGCTCCCCATGGGTGTCGTACAGGTAGACGCGCCCCTCGGTGGGCGTATAGATGCCGGTGACGCAGTTGAAAAACGTGGTCTTGCCCGCGCCGTTGGGGCCGATGAGGGCCACGATCTCCGAGGCGTCCACATGCAGGCTCAGGTCATTGAGCGCGCGCAGGCCTCCGAAATTCTGGGAAAGATCCTCGACTTCCAGCACCGGCTTCATGCCTTGCCTCCGTCCGCGGACCGCGCGGGCGCGTTCGCAGCACCGTTTTCAAGCGCGCTGATGCGGTAGCGCCGCCGTTCGCCGCTGATGAGCCCCTGCGGCCGGAAAATCATCATGATGACCATGATGGCGCCGAAGATGAGCATCCGGTATTCGGAAAAGGCGCGCAGGTATTCCGGCGCGAGAATGAGAATGACCGCCGCGATGATGACGCCCGCGATGGAACCCATGCCGCCGAGCACCACCATGGAGAGGATCATGGCCGACTCCATGAAGGTGAAGCTGGACGGATTGATGAAGGTCGTCTTGGCGGCGAAGATGACGCCCGCGAACCCGGCCCAGCAGGAACCGAGCGCAAAGGCCGAGAGCTTGACGCGCGTGATGTCGATGCCCATGGCTTCGCAGGCGATCTCGTCCTCGCGCAGCGCCTGCAGGGCAAGGCCGACGCGCGAGTTTTTCAGGCGCGAGATGACGGCCACGGTGATGACCACGGCGGCGAGGACGAGATAATAGATATAGATGGTGGATTCGTTGATCCCCATCTCCAGTCCGAAGAGGCCGGGGCGGGGGATCTCGCTGATGCCGCGCGGCCCGCCGGTGAGGCTCGTCCAGTTGAGCAGACCGAGGCGCACGATCTCGCCAAAGCCCAGGGTGACGATGGCGAGATAGTCCCCGCGCAGGCGCAGCACGGGAAAGCCGAGCCCCAGACCGAAAAGCGCCGCCAGCAGGCCGCCCACAGGCAGGCACATCCAGAAGCCCCAGCCGAAGAACTGGTTGAGCAGGCCATAGGCGTAGGCGCCCACGGCGTAAAAGGCCACATAGCCCAGCACCAGCTGCCCGGCCAGCCCGACGACGATGTTCAGGCCCAGGGCGAGCATGATGTACAGCATGGCCGAAATCATGATGTTGGTCTGATAGAAGGAACCCGCCAGCGGCATGACAAGCAGGCCGCAGACGAGGACGGCCACGCCGCCGCGCCGCAGGGCCGTGTGGGAGGCAAGCTCCTGCATCCCGGCGGCAAGGGCCGGGGGCACGGCCACCAGGGGCAGGCCGCGCGCCTTGCGGGCGAAACACCAGTTCCAGAGCAGGGAAAGGAAAAAGATCGCCACGCCCAGCGCGAGGATGCGGTCAAAGCGCCAGTGGACGGTATTTTCCAGCAGGTTGAGTTTGATGCCCATGACCGGCAGGGTCAGCACCATGAACCAGAGGGCCGTGAGCAGGGCTTTGCCGAGCTTGTGCATGGCTAGACCTTCTGCACCTTGGCTTTGCCCAGGATGCCGTCCGGGCGGAAGATGAGGATGAGGATCAGGATGCCGAAGGCAAGGATGTCCTCGTAATTGCCGGAGAAGTAGCCGGTGGTGAAGCTTTCGGCAAGGCCCAGCACAAGCCCCCCCACCATGGCTCCGGGGATGGAGCCGATGCCGCCGAGCACGGCCGCGGTAAAGGCCTTGAGCCCGGCGATGAAACCGATGCCGAAGTTTACCTGGCCCATGTGCGAGGCAATGAGCACGCCGCCCAGAGCCGCCAGGGCCGAGCCGATGATGAAGGTCAGCGAAATGATCCAGTCCGCGT
>CAZNXQ010000091.1:0-3402 GCA_964576895.1 uncultured Desulfovibrio sp. | reverse complement strand
TCGCCCTTTTCATTGAACCGGATCTTGCCGAGCGGCGTGTCCACGGCATTGGCGCGCATGGCTTCTTTGAGCTTGGCGGTATCCGTGCCGCCGGTCTTGGCAATGGCGTCCAGCAGGCATTCGGCCGCGGCATAGGCATTGTAGTAGCCGAAGCCGGGCTCGCTGCCGTAGGCCTTCACATGCGCGTCGCGGGCATGCTTGTATTCCGCAAGCGTGCTCGTGTCCTTGGGATAGGAGGCGTAGACGCCCTCGCTGTCCTTGCCGGTCATCTTGAGGAACGTCTCGTCCTTGACGCCGTCGGGGCCGATGAAGGGCGTATTCAGGCGGTCGCGGCGCATCTGCTGGACGAGCTTGGAGGCCACGGGCTGGTAGCCGCCGAAGACCACGATGTCCGGCTTGGCGCGGCGCAGCTTGCGCACCACGGCGGAAAAGTCCACGGCATCGGGGGTCACGGCCTCAAAGAGCACGGTCTCGGCGCCGCCCTTTTCCATGAGCACGCGGTTGTTGTCCGCAAAGCCCTTGCCGTAGTCGCCGTTGTCGTGCAGATAGGCGATTTTTTTGGCCTTGAGCTTGTTGAGCATGAAGTCGCTCGTGAGCTTGGCCTGGGCGTTGTCATTGGCCACGGTGCGGAAGAAGAGCGGGTTCTTGCCGCTCTCGGTCAGGCCCGGCGTGGTGGCCGTGGGCGAAATGGCGATGAGGCCCGCCTCCTGGAAGAGCGGCAGGGAGGCCGTGGTGGGGCCGGAGCAGATGGGGCCCACCACCACGCCCACCTTGTCGGAAATGAGCTTGGTGGCGGCGCTGGTGGCCATTTCGGGCTTGCACTGGTCATCCTGGGCGACCACTTCCACCTGGCGGCCAAGCACGCCGCCCTTGGCGTTGACCTGATCGGCCACGATCTTCACGGCATTCAGGCTCGGCACGCCGTACGACGCGAGATCGCCGGAATGGGCGCCCTGAACGCCGATCTTGATGCTGTCTGCCGCGTGAACGGACGCGCCGCAGGCGAGGATGCAGGCCATTGCGAACAGAGCCATGCCTTTTTTCATGAGAGTCTCCTTGAAAACGGATGCTGCAAATACGTGAGACGCGGGCGTCTGCCGTGGAACCGCGGGCGCCGTCCCTGGCGGGGCGGCCTGCCGGCGGCACGGAATGCAAGGCTCGCGTGGGCAAGTGTCATGTTGTGCCTTATTGCCGCAAGCCTGTCAATGCGCGGTTCCCCGGCGGCCGGCGCGCGGCGGCGTTCAGCGTTCCTTTTTCCTGTGGCTGGAGCGCAGGTGGATGCGCATGGGCGCGTGCCGGATGCCGAACATCTCGCGCAGGGCGCGTTCCAGATAGCGCACATAGCTTTCGGGCACGCGCTCGGCGTCATTGACGAAAAAGACAAAGGTGGGCGGCTCGGATTCCGCCTGGGTCATATAGAAGAACTTTGCCCGCGAACGCCGGACGACCGGCGGCTGGTGCCGCGTGAGCGCCGCCTCCATGGCCCGGTTGAGCTGGCCCGTGGGCACGCGCAGGGCACATTCGCGGTGGATCTCCTCCGCCATGGGCAGGATGGCCGAAAGGCCGCGCCCCGTGAGCGCGGAAACCGGCAGCACCGGCACATGGCGGCAGAAGGCGAGGATCTCGTCCACGCGCTTTTTTGCCGCGTCCAGTTTGCCGCGCGGCACGAGGTCGCACTTGTTGAGGCAGATGAGGAAGGGGATGCGGCGCGTGTCCAGCATGTCGATGAGCCGTTTGTCCTGCTGGCTCACGCCCTCGGCCACATCCAGCACCAGGACCGTCACATCGGCCTTGGTGGTGGACTTGATGGCCGCGTTCACGGAATATTTTTCCACGCTGTCCTCAATGCGCGTGCGCCGGCGCACACCCGCCGTATCCACAAAAACATAGTCGCGCCCGTCGCGGACAAAGCGCACGTCCACGCTGTCGCGCGTGGTGCCCGCCACGTCCGAGACGATCATCCTGTCCTCGCCGGCCAGGGCGTTGACCAGGGAGGACTTGCCGGCATTGGGGCGCCCCAGCATGGCCAGGCGCAGGGCCGGGGCCTCCGGCGGCGCGGCCGCCTCAGCGCCGGCGGGAGTGACGAGGGCCGCAAGGTCTTCGCACAGGGCGCGCATGTTGTGCCCGTGTTCGGCGGAGACCGCCAGCAGCGGAAAGCCCAGGGCGTGGAATTCCGCCACCTGTTCGTCCTCGCGTTCGGCGCCGTCCACCTTGTTGACCACGCACAGCGTGGGCAGGCCCTTGCGCCGCACATGGGCCGCAAGGTGTTCGTCAAGGGGCAGCAGGCCGTCACGGCCATCCACCACCAGGGCCACGGCGGCTGCCGCGGCGAGGGCCGCGTCCGCCTGGGCGAGGATGTGGGCCTCGAAGCCCCGGATGCCCTCAGGCCCTTCGGCGATGCCCGCATGGGCGTCAAGGGTGATGCCGCCCGTATCCACCACGGCAAAGGGGGGCTGCCCCTTGCGGCGCACCACGCCTTCCATGCGGTCGCGCGTGACGCCGGGCCTGTCGTGGGTAATGGCGCGGTTGCTCCTGATGAGCCGGTTGAACAGGGTGGACTTGCCCACATTGGGGCGGCCAAGCAGAACCACCATGGGGAGTTTTTCGGGGAATGCGGAGTCTGGCACGGCGAGCCTCTGGCGTGCGGCGGCGGGAGCGCCGGTTTCAGCGCGGCGCGCCGGGCAGGGGTCCGGCGGCGTCGGAGGCTGGGGATGGAGTGCCGGGGAGGGGCGACGCGGCCTCCTCCGGCAGGGATATTGTCAGGGGAGCCGGCACAACGGCCAGGGCATGCGGTTGTGGCCAGTCCGGCAGAGAGACCACGGGGCGGCCGTCAGGCAGGGTGACGCGCAGGGCATGCAGGCGCATGCCGGAACACCCGTGGCGCGGTCCCCGGCCATACTTGGCGTCGCCCAGGACCGGATGCCCAAGATTGGCGAGCTGGAGGCGGATCTGGTGCGTGCGCCCGGTGATGAGGCGCACCTGTACAAGGCTCGCCCTGGCGCCGGCAACAAGGGCGCGCACGACGCACAATGCCTCGCGCGCGTCCGGCCCCGGCGCGCAGGGGCGCATGCGCTCGGCGCCGGGCGCTCCCGCCTTGCGTATATGATCGCGCAACAGGCGGGGGCCGGTCCAGGGCCAGCGGCCCTCCACCCAGGCGACATATTCCTTGGCAAGCCGCCGTTCGCGAAACTGCCGCTGCAGCTCGCGCAGGGCGTCATGGGTGGCGGCCACGAGGATGATGCCGGAGGTGTCCCTGTCCAGCCGGTGCGCGGGCGTGGGGGGAAACGCCGCGCCGGGCGCGTGGGCGGCAAGGCGCGCGCTCAGGCTGTCCTCATGGCCCGTGCCCGGATGGGTGGGCAGGCCCGAAGGCTTGTTGAAGGCCCAGATATCGCCGAACACGCC
>CAZNXQ010000090.1:0-6683 GCA_964576895.1 uncultured Desulfovibrio sp. | reverse complement strand
AGCGTTTTGTGGGCGCCTGCTATGAATACGGCTTTGGCGTCACCGCCGACCCGGCGCAGGCGCAGGCCTGGTATGCCAAGGCCGCGGCGCAGGGCCTGGCGCGCGAGGGGAGCATTTTCAACAAGGTGACGGAATATACCATGCCCGCTTCGGAAAGCGTGCAGCAGTAGGCGTGCTGCCACGCCGGACGACAACGTGCAGGAGCGGCGTGGCGTTCATGACTGCCGCATGCTTCGGCAGTTGCATGAAGAAACCGCCCGGAACCACGGTTCCGGGCGGTTTTGCGCGTACGGGGCCGCATTCTGCGCCGTTCCGGTCAGGCATCCGCCGGCCGGACGACGGGCCGGGGCGGCACATCACGGCACAGCTTCCAGTCCCTGATGCCGAGGTCCACCGAGGCGATGCCGTTATAGGTGTCGATGCGCGGAGTATATGCGATGCGGATGGTCTTGCCCACCAGGGATGGCGGCAGCGCTTCGGCCATGCGCCAGGCCTTGGCCGCGAGGGTGATGCCGCTGGCCTCGTCGCGGACGCGCAGGCGCACATGCTCCCGCCCGCGGCCCAGAAAGGAGCGTTCCGTGACCACAAGCGGCGGCGAGGCAAAGACGGGTTCGGCATTGCCCGGCCCGAAAGGTTGCAGCAGTTGCAGCTCCTTGAGGAAGCTGTAGTCGCTGGCCTCGGCGAAGCCCAGTTCGCATTCCAGGGTCAGGGTCGGTTCCAGCGGTTCCGGCCCCAGCGCCTCCCTCACGGCGGCGTCAAAGCGGTCGCGGAATTCTTCCAGCCGGGCCGCTTCAAGGCGCACGCCCGCCGCCTGCCTGTGGCCGCCAAAGCCCGCAAGGCAGTCGGCCACCCGCGTGAGCCCGGCGTGGAGGTCAAACTCCCGCACCGAGCGGCCTGACCCCTTGAGCCTGCCCTCTTCCTGACACAGGACGATGGTGGGGCGGTAAAATTCTTCCACAATGCGGGATGCCACGATGCCCACGATGCCGGGATGCCAGTCCGCCCCGTAGAGCACGAGGCCCGCATGCGCCCGTTGCGCCAGCAGTTCCACCGCCTGTTTGCGGGCGGCGGCGTGGACACGTTCCTCCTCCGCCTTGCGCTCCTGATTGCAGGCGTCCAGCCGGGCCGCAAGCCGGGCCGCCCTGGCGTGGTCGCGCTCGCGGAGCAGGGCAAGCGCCACCTCCGCGCTGCCCATGCGCCCGGCGGCATTGATGCGCGGCGCCAGACGAAAGACCACCTGCCCGGCGGTGAGCGCCGCCGCCGGCTCGTGACCGCTGACAGCCTTGAGCGCCGCAATGCCCGGCCGCACGCCGCGCCCGATGCGTTCAAGGCCGCCGCGCACCAGGATGCGGTTTTCTCCGGTCAGGCGCATGACATCCGCAAGCGTGCCCAGGGCCACGAGGTCCAGCGCGTCGCCCATGCGGAAACGCTTCCCTGTGGTTGGGGCCAGCGCGGCATTGACGGCGGCCATGAGGTAAAAGGCCACCCCCACGCCCGCAAGATGGCCGCAGGGCCAGAGCGCCGGATCACCCGTGCGCGGATTGCAGATGGCGTGCGCCGGCGGCAGGCATTCCGGAGGCATGTGGTGATCGGAAACGATGACGGTCATGCCGAGCTCCCGCGCCCGGCCCAGAGCTTCGCTATCGGCGATGCCGCAATCCACGGTGAGCAGGATGCCGCAGCCCGCCCGCGCCAGCGCCTCCACGCCGGGGACGTTCAGGCCGTAGCCCTCGGCCTGCCTGTCGGGCAGATGGTGGGCCGCCTCAAAACCGTGCGCGGCGAGCACATCCAGCACAAGGGCCGTGGCGGTGACGCCGTCCACATCATAATCGCCCCACACGGCAAGGCGTTTGCCGGCAAGGAGTTCTTCGGCAAGGAGCGCGGCGGCCTGGGGCAGCTGAGGCCAGCGGTCGGGCGGGGTGAGGGCGTCCAGGCGCGCGGAAAGAAAGGCGTTGATGGCGTCGCGGTCGGTAAGGCCCCGCCGCCACAGGATCTCAAGCAGCAGGGGGGAAAGGGAGAGTTCGTCCGCCCAGCGCGCCGGCGGATGGGAGGGCGTGGCCGCGGCCTCCGTGCCCATGGGGGCGCTCTCCGGGGCGGGGCGCAGGCGCCAGTGGCTCATTGCGGCTGCCCGGCCCCCTGGGCGGCCGTCCCCTCTCCCGCCGCCGGAGCCGGATGCGGCGCGGCGCCCTGGCTGGCGGCGCTCAGCAGCTCGCGGACCCTGTCCATCTTTTCCGCCGGAACCATGGATTTCTGCAACAGCCAGGCCAGGAACTTGAGCGAGATCTCGTGACGCGGCGAAAGCTCCAGCGCCGCGAACAGATGTTCCAGGCAACCGTCGATGTCCTTGGTCTCCAGCAGGGCGCGCGCGAGATTCATGTGCAGGTTTTCGTCATTGGCGGTGAGCTGGAGGGCGCGCCGGTAGTATTCCACCGACTGGGCCAGCATCTTGTGCTTGCGGAGATTGATGCCGAATTCGTTGAACAGGTGCTTGTGTTCGGCCTCAAAGGCGCCGTCCAGCTTGACAAGGCGGTCGAAGATGTTCTGCGCCTTGTCGAGTTCTCCCCGTTCCATATAGGTGAGGCCGATGCCGAAGTTGGCGCGCACATTGCTTTCATCGACCTTGAGGGCGCGGGAATATTCATATTCCGCAGCGAAGGTTTCCCCCTTTTCCCGGTGGCTGTCTCCCTTGTCCACGGATTGCTCGATCTCGCGCATCTTGGGGTAGACGGACATCTGGTAGAATTCCGGTTCCGGGGAGAATTTGGCGATGAGCTCGTCCATGGTGATCTTGCGCTTGGGGCCGCTCGGCACATAGTTGGAATTGAGCGGCTGGCACTCGATGCTGTCCCCGTGCTGCTCCACGAACCAGAAGGTCTTCTGCACGGTCTTGCGTGTGGTGGTTCCCGTGCCGACCTTGCGGATCTCCTGCGTGGAAAAGACCCCGCGGACATCGGTCCTGTCCTGTGCGGGGGCGGCTGCGCCGGCCTGTTTCAACGCGGATGAAGGTGAGTCGGGCATGATCTTCCTCGTGGGCTGTGCGCCGGGCCAGGGGCGGGGCGCGCTGTGTTCTTTCCCGTTATCCCCGTTCCGCCGGGGAGGGCGGGGCGGACGCGGCCTGCATTTCCTCCAGGATGGCCGTTGCCGCGCGCGCCGGCGAAGGAGCCTGAAGGATGGGGCGGCCGACCACCAGATAGTCGGCGCCCGCGCGCACGGCTTCGGCCGGCGTCATGGTGCGGCGCTGATCTCCGGCATCGCTGCCGCCGGGGCGGATGCCGGGGCACAGACACTGAAGGGCCGGAGCCGCCGCCCTGATGGCGCGGACTTCATGGCCGGAGCAGACAACGCCGTCCAGCCCCCAGGCCGCGGCGTCCAGGGCCAGCTCCCGCGCGAAGATGCCGGGGGCCGCGGTGACGCCGGGCATCTCCCCGGCGCCGAAACTCGTCAGCACGGTGACGCCGAACAGGCGCGGCGCGGCGGACGCGGCCGCGTCCCGCGCTTCCAGCGCCGCGCGGCACATGCGTTCACCCCCCTGACAGTGGAGCGTGAGCAGATCCACGCCAATGGACGCGGCGGCGGCCACGGCGCGGGCCACGGTGTGGGGGATGTCATAGAACTTGAGATCCAGAAAGACATGGAAGCCCTGTTCCCTGAGCCGCTCCACCAGCAGCGGGCCCCCCAGGGTGAAAAGCTCCATGCCCACCTTGCACCAGTCAAGCACGCCGCGCAGCTCGCGGGCGATGCCGAGGGCCTTTTCCTGTTCGGGGACATCCAGGGCGACAATGAGCTGGGGCATGCCGTTCCGCCGTGTCATGAGGTGGCGAGAAGCCCGTCCACCAGATGGGCGTTGCGGGCCGGGGCCAGAGTCGCGGCCACATAGGCCGCCCGCAGGCGGTCATAGGCCATGTCCAGATCGTCATTGACCACCAGGGCATCATACCATGCGGCTTCGCGCAGTTCGCGCCGGGCGTTGGCAAGGCGCCGCTCGATGGCGGCCTCGTCATCCTGCCCGCGCTGACGCAGGCGGTGTTCCAGTTCCGCCATGCTCGGCGGCAGGATGAAGATGAAGGTGGCCGCGTCCAGATTCAGCCTGAGCTGGGCGGCGCCCTGGACATCAATGTCAAAGAGGGCGTCACGGCCCTGGGCGAGCATCTCCCGCACGGGCGCCAGGGGGGTGCCGTAGAGGTTGCCGTGCACTTCCGCCCATTCGGCGAATTCTCCGCGCGCGCGGCGCCGCCCGAACTCTTCCCGGCTGAGAAAGGTATAGTCCCTGCCGTCCACTTCGCCGGCACGCGGCGCGCGGGTGGTGCAACTGACGGAATAGCCGAAATCGGGGAATTCGGCGCGCAGCCGCCGGATGAGGGTCGTCTTGCCCGCGCCGGAAGGAGCGCTGAGCACGAGCGCGATACCCTGGCGCATCAGGCATCCTCCTGGGCGAATCGCTGGCTGATGGTTTCCGGCTGGATGGAAGAAAGGATGACATGGTTGGAATCCGTCACTAGGATGGAGCGCGTTTTGCGCCCCTGGGTGGCGTCCACCAGGCGCCCGGCGGCGCGGGCATCCTCCCGCAGACGGCGCATGGGCGAGGAGGCGGGGTTTGCGATGCCCACCACGCGCGCCGCGAGAACATAGTTGCCGAAACCGATATTGATGAGTCGTTCGCCAGGCATCTTGCTATTCCAGATTCTGCACCTGTTCGCGGCACTTTTCCAGCTCGTTCTTGAAATCCACCACAAGGCGCGAGAGCCCGATGTCCGGGATCTTGTTGCCGCAGGTATTGATCTCGCGGAAGCACTCCTGCAGCGTGAAGTCCAGGCGCCGCCCGGCATCGCCCCCGCCGTGCAGGAGCTGGCGCAGGCGTTCCAGGTGGGCGCCGAGGCGCGTCAGCTCTTCGCTGACATCCAGCCGGTCCATGAGGATGGCCACTTCCTGAAGGAAGCGGGGCTCCTCCAGCGCGAGGCCCTCCGGCGCGAGCAGTTCTTTGATGCGGACGCGCAGGGCCTCCGCGCGTTCCTTCTTGATGGCGGGCGCGTGCGCCGCAAGCTCTCTAGTCCACGCTTCCATGCGCCGGACCCGTTCCTCAAGGTCCGCTGCCAGGGCCGCGCCCTCCGTGGCGCGGGACTGGTTCCAGTCTTCCAGCGCGAGGCCGAGCCCCGCTTCAAGCTGATGGACCAGGGCTTCATCCGGAGCGCCGCCGTTCTCGCCCCACACTGCCGGCACCGACAGCAGGGCGGCATAATCGGGCGTGAAGGTCTCTCCCCGCTGGCGGGCGAGGGCGGCAAGGCTGTCCAGCATGGACGCGGCCAGAGCGGCGTCAAATCCGGAGCCGGCCACGACCCCGGAGAGCCGTTGGAGGGAAAGGCTGATGTCCACCCGGCCGCGCGCGGCGTGGCGGCGCACCACCTTTTCCAGAACAGGCTCAAGGCAGCGGATGGCGGGCGGCAGACGCCATTTGAGATCCAGATGGCGCCCGTTGACGCTCTTGACTTCCCATTGCTGGATGCTGTCGGCGTTTTCCACCAGACAGCGGCCAAAGCCGGTCATGCTGCGGAGCATGCGCACCTGCCACAGTGTTTGCCTTGCGGCGCGTTGACGTAAAGTAAACTTCTACTTCAGGGCAGGCCGGAATGCAAGGCGCGCTGTGCCTATGCGCCGCCACATCCCGAAGCGCCGCAGCCGCCGGTGCCGAGCGGGCGCACCGGACCGGGCTTGAAGGGAAACGCCCCGGTCTTGAGGGGGCTTGGCGCGCTGATGCGGCGCTCCGTTTCTCCGGAAGCGCAGCGCGGGCAGGGCGGCGCGGACGTGTCGTCCCTGGAAAGCAGTTCCTCGAAAACTTCGCCACAGGCGCGACAGCGGAATTCAAACATGGGCATGGGGCATCTCTCTTTTTCCGTGCCCTTCGCAGGCTTGCGAAGAGGCGTCCACTGCGGATATACTGAAATACACAGGAAAAGGAAATCGTTTTAATCCCAACCCGCCGGGAAGTTTCGGCGGCCTGCGCCACACGGGGGAGCGCCATGAAGAAGATCCTTTTGCTGGCCGGTGATTTTGTGGAAGATTACGAAGCCATGGTTCCCTTCCAGATGCTCCAGATGGCGGGCTATGAAGTGCATTCCGTCTGTCCGGGCAAGAAGGCGGGGGAGACGGTCAAGACCGCTGTGCACGACTTCGAGGGCGACCAGACCTACAGCGAGAAGCGGGGCCACAATTTCGCCATCAATCACGACTTTGACGCCGTGGACGTGAAGGACTACGCGGGCCTGGTCATTCCCGGCGGCCGCGCGCCGGAATACCTGCGCCTCAATGCGCGCGTGCTCGACATCGTGCGGGAGTTCCACGCCGCCAAAAAACCCATCGCCGCCATCTGCCACGGCCCGCAGATCCTTGTGGCCGCGGGCGTGCTCAAAAATTGCACCTGCACGGCCTATCCGGCGGTGAAGCCGGATGTGGTGGACGCGGGCGCCACCTGGGCCGACCCGGACGCGACGTGCAGCAATGCCGTGGTGGACGGCATGCTGGTGACGGCGCCCGCATGGCCCGCGCATCCGGCGTGGATGGCGGCGTTCATCAGGCTGCTTGGGGGCACCATCAGCATTTAGGCTCAGGCCTCATTAAACTCCGTTATGGTTTCTCAGCGAGGAAAAGAGGTTTTTCCGCTGGCCGCCCTTGGCTCCGCTTCGGGCGGG
>CAZNXQ010000089.1:0-6706 GCA_964576895.1 uncultured Desulfovibrio sp. | reverse complement strand
GGGGTGGCGCGCCACTGGCCGAACAGGGTGCGCCAGGCGCCGAATTCCTGAAAGCCCTGATCCAGTTGCGCCTCGTGGAGCTGCACCCAGGCGTGGAACAGCTGGAGCTGGATCTGGAAGGTGGCGCTGCCGAAAACCACGGCCGCCATGTCTCTGGGCATGGTCTTGCCGTCCAGCTTTTCGAGCACAAAGGTGCAGACCGCGCGCCGCGAAGTTTCAAAGTCCACGGGATGTCCGTTCATGTGTTCGGCCAGCGGCAGCAGGCGGGGATAGAGCTCGCCGATGCGGGCCATGGCCTTTTCCGGCACGCGGATGCACAGGCGTTCCGTTGCCTCCGGCGCGTCCCCGGCGGCGGGGGCGGGATCGGGCGGCAGTTCCTCAATGAAATGGAAGCGGAGCCAGTTCTCGAACATCACGGCCTCCAGGGCCTGCTCCACGGCATTGCGAAATTCTTCCTGCGCTTCCGGCACGTCGCCCTCCCGGCATTGCTGGTTTGAAGATGGGGCAGCATAAGCGCGCCGTTGCTCCGCGTCAACGCGCGGCGCCGCGCTGTACCTTCCGGCGCCCCTGTGCTAGAAGATGCCGAATATCCATCGGTCCGTTCCGCGCCGCGGGCGTCTGCGGCGTGCGGGAACGGGCGGCGCACGGACAGGCTTCGGGAAACGCAGATGATCGACTACGCCCAGGCGCTCAATGAGGCTCAGCTTGCGGCCGTCACCGCGGGGGACGGCCCTGTGCTGGTGGTGGCGGGCGCCGGCAGCGGCAAGACGCGCACCATTGTTTACCGTCTGGCGTGGCTTGCCGAGCACGGGGTCTCGCCGGAGTCCATCCTGCTCCTCACCTTTACCCGCAAGGCGGCGCACGAGATGCTCCAGCGCGCCGGGGCGCTGCTGGGGCAGGGGCTTTCCGGCGTCCAGGGGGGCACCTTCCACGCCTTCGCCTTCAGCGTCCTGCGCCGCTGGCGCCCGGCGTGGCTGGGGGAGCGCCCGTTCACGCTCATGGATGCGGCGGACATCACGGCGGCGGTCCGCCAGTGCAAGGCCAGTCTCAACCTGGGCAAGGGCGACCGCTCCTTCCCCAAGAGCGCGAGTGTGGTGGCCTTTCTCAGCAAGGCGCGCAACAAGGAGCTGCCCCTGGCCGAGGTGCTGCGCCGCGAGGCGTTTCATCTGGAGCCGTATGTGGAGCCGCTGGAACGTCTGGGCGCGGCGTATGACGCCTACCGGCGCGAGAACGGCCTGCTGGACTATGACGACCTGCTCTTCGAGCTGGAGGCCCTGCTGCGGGACAACGCGGCCGCGGCCGACGCGCTGCGGGCGCGCTTCCGGCACATTCTGGTGGACGAGTATCAGGATACCAATCTCGTCCAGGCGCGCATCGTGCGTCTTTTGGCCGGGCCGTTGCCGGACGCCTCGGCGGCGGGGGAGGCGCCCCCGCTGTGCAATGTCATGGCCGTGGGGGACGAGGCCCAGTCCATCTATGCCTTCCGGGGCGCCAATGTCCGCAATATCCTGGATTTTCCGAAACTGTTCCCCGGCACGCGCATCCTGCCGCTGGAGGAAAATTACCGCTCCACGCGACCGGTGCTCGATGTGGCCAACAGCCTGCTGGAACACGCGGCGGAATCCTTCCACAAGCATCTGTTCACGCGCAGGGAGGGCGGCGAGCCCGTGCGCCTCGTGACGCCGCTCAGCGACGAGACCCAGGCCGCCCTGGTGACGCGGCGTATCAGCGAACTGCTGGAAACCTACCTGCCGCACGAGATCGCGGTCCTGTTCCGGGCGGGTTTCCACTCCTTCGCTCTGGAGGTGGCGCTCAAGCGGGCGGGCATTCCCTTTCGCAAGTACGGCGGCCTGCGCTTTGTGGAGGCCGCCCACATCCGCGATGTGGTGGCCTTTGCCCGGCTGGCGCTCAATCCGCTGGATCAGGTCGCCTTTGCCCGCGTGGCGGCCATGCACAAGGGCGTGGGCCCCAAGACCGTGGAACGGCTGCACGCGGCCCTGCGCACGGGCGATCCGGACGCGGTGGACAGGGCCTTCGCCCGTTTTTCCGAATTGCGCGAGGATCTGCGCTTTGTGGATGCGTTGCGCGCGGCGGCTCCGGCTCCGGCGGATTTTTTTGACCAGGTGCTCGACCATTACCGCCCGCGGCTGGAACTCCGCTATCCCGACGACTGGCCGCGCCGCCAGCAGGGCCTGGAAGAGATCCTCCAGATGGCTTCGGGGTACTCGGCCCTGGACCTGTTTGTGGCCGACCTTGCCCTGGAATCGCCTGAAGAAGACGCGGACGCCGGCGCGGACAACGGCGAGGGCCGCGTCACGCTTTCCACCGTGCATTCGGCCAAGGGGCTGGAGTGGAGCGTCGTCCTGCTCATCGATCTGGTGGAGGACCGCTTCCCCTCGCGGCACGCGCTGACGCGGCCGGAGGATTTCGAGGAGGAGCGGCGCCTCATGTATGTGGCCTGCACGCGCGCCCGGCAGCGGCTTGAGCTGTATGCGCCCGCCACCATCTACAACCGCGCGGAGCGCGGCACCCTCCACACGGCGCAAAGCCCCTTTGTGCGCGAGCTTGCGCCCGGTCTGGCCGAAGAGTGGGTCGAGGGGTTCGGCGGCCGCCTGGCCCGGCGCGGCGCTGGCGCGGGGGGCTGTTTGCCGTCGCGGGCGGGCGCGGGGCTCCCCCTCTCCCGGCCAGCCCCGCAGCCGGGAGAGGATTGCCAGCTGCCGCCGGAGGAATGGCCCCGGCCCGGCGCCCCGGTTTCCGGAGCGGCCGCAGCGGCCGAAGCCCCGGACGGCCCGCTCTGCCACTGCCGTCACCGTATTTTCGGGCGCGGCAAGATCGTGCGCCGTATCTCTCCGGACAAGGCCCAGGTGAATTTTCCCGGCTTCGGCCTCAAGGTCATTCTCACGGATTATCTCATCATGGAGGACTGACATGCTGTCCCTGCCTTCCGAGGACGGCATCCTCGCCTGTCTCGGCCGTCATTTTCCCAATACCCATCCCTCCCTCCTGCTCGGAAGGGGCGACGATTGCGCCGTGCTCCGGGGGGACCGCCCCCTGTGCGTGAGCAGCGACCTCTTTCTTGAGGATGTGCATTTTCGCCGCGCCTATTTCACCCCGGAGGAACTGGGGCACAAGGCGCTGGCCGTCAACGTGAGCGATCTTGCGGGCTGCGGGGCCAGGCCCCTGGCCTTCACGCTCTGCCTCGGCCTGCCGGACTGGGCGGATATGGAGTGGCTCGACATGTTTTTCCGGGGCATGGCGAAGCTTGCCAGGGAGCAGCGCATGGCTCTGGCCGGGGGGGACCTGTCGCGCTGCCGGAGCCTGCACATTTCGGTGACGGTCTGGGGCGAAAGCGTCCAGGCCGATCAGTCGGCCATCTTTCTCTCGCGCGGCGGCAGCATGCCCGGCGATACGCTCTTTGTTGTGGGGCCGCTGGGGCTCGCGCGTGTCGGCCTGTCGGTGCTGGAACGCCGGGGGCGCGCGGCCCTGGAGGACTGGCCCGCGGCCTGCGCGGCGCATCTGCGGCCGGAGCCCCAGGTGGGCGCCGGGCTCATGCTGGCCCGCGCGGGCGGCAATGCCCGGCCCCCCGCGCTCATGGATCTTTCGGACGGCCTCATGCGCGACCTGCCGCGCCTGCTTGGCCTGTCCGGCGAGCTGGGGCTCCACGGCAATGCCCTGGGGGCGGATCTCGTCCTTCCGCAGCGTCTGCTCCATGCGGAGCTGCTCCGCTACGCCGCGCAACACGGCAAAAATCCGGTCCATGAGGCCCTGCTCGGCGGCGAGGACTATGCCCTGCTCGGCGCCTGCGCGCCGGACATGCTGCCCGCGCTGCATGCGGCCATCCCCGGTTTTTTCGCCATCGGCACGGTAACGGATGGCGGCGGTCTGGTCTGCAACGGCGAATCGCTGGACGGCCTGCGCGGCTTTGACCACTTCGAGGCGGCGTGTGGCACTGGCGTCGGGAAAGGGGAAGGGGTATGAAAACTGGAGACATGCCATCGGCGCTGCCCGCGGAACTGCCCGCCCCTGAGGCCGTTTGCCGTTGCGCGGAGGAGCTGCGCCGCGTCTGCCGCGACGCCTGGCGGGGGGGCCTGCTTTCGGGTTGCAACGGCAATGCGAGCCTGCGCCTGGAAAGCGCCAGCGGAGCGGAAGCAACGGGCCTGCTCTGCATGACGCGCACGGGCGCGGCCAAGGGGCGCCTCACTCCGGCAGACATCTGCCTGCTGGACGCGGCCTCCGGCCGTTGCCTTGCCAATGGCCCGGCATCGTCCGAGGCGGCGGTGCATCTGGCGCTCTACGCTTCGCGGCCGGAGTGCCGGGCCGTGCTCCACAGCCATCCGCGCCATCTGCTCGCCCTGAGCCTTGCCGGGCGCGCGCGCGGGGCAACGGAGGGATTTCTGCTCCGCATGCCGCTCTATGAGGCGGATACCTGGCGGGCCAGACTGGCCTTTGCCCCGGCGCTCCCCCCAGGCACCAGGGAGCTTGCCGATGCCGTGGCCGCCGCCGCCGCGACGCTGCCCCCGGCTCCGGCGGGAGGCGCCGCCGGCGGAGCCGTATGGCTGGAGCGGCACGGCCTCTGCTGCTTTGCGCCGAGTCTCTCCCTGGCCCTGACCATGAGTGAGGAACTGGAACACCTGGCCGCCATCCAGCTGCTGGCGCTGGGGAGCGGCCTTTCGGCCTCCTGAGCGGACGGACACGGCGATAGTCCCCATAAAACCCTCTGCCGGCGCCTGGCCTGCGGGCGCCTGAGCATTCCCCCTGTTCCCTTCCTTCCGCAGCGTCGCATATCTTGCGCGTCGCAGGCGCCGCTCCGCGGCTTTGCGCTGAACGCGGGGCGTCGCGCCGACTGTTTCCCCTGTTTCTCCCCTTGCCGTGGTCTCCTCTGTCGGGGAGCCGACTCTCCGTCCCTGTGTTCCCCCCGAAGGGCGCGCTCTGCCAGAAGTGAAACCGGCATCGGCGATTGTCGATTTTTGGGAGGATCACATTCCGAATTTTTTGTGTGTCTTTGGTGTCTTTTATATAATATAATTAAATAATTAAATAAAATTTTTATGGTTGTTATGTTGACAAACTCTTCACAAATTGCTTACTAAAAATTGTCGACAATCAACATGCTGAATGTTTTCATTAAGCATCGGAGCCGGCGCCCCCTGCGGAACGGCAATGACGCCCCGCACGCAGGAAGCGCAACGGCGGCCGCAGCGTCACAACGGGGACCAATGTGAAAGAGCAAGCCAGGCACACCTTCACGCGCCAGGTCATTGAATATGTGCGCGACGCATTGCGGCGGGGCGTTTTCAAGCCTGGGTCGCCCATTACCGAGCAAATGCTGGCCGATGCCCTGGGCGCCAGCCGGGCGCCTATCCGGGAAGCGCTTCAGACGCTGACCAATGAAGGCATTATCTGCTCCTATCCCTACCGGGGGCGGGTCATCCGCGAAATGACCCCCCAGGAGATCCTCGACAATGCCTATCTGGTGGGCGTCATTGAGGGCGCGCTCGCCACCCGTGCCCTCCCGTATTTCACCGCCAGGGAGTTCGACATGCTGGATGGACTCCTGGACGGCATGGAGCGCGCCGCGCGGACAGGCGGCGGCATTGATGAGATGGAGCGGCTTGGCAGTGAGTTTCACCAGTTGCTCTGCGGGGGCGGGCATCTGGCGGGCTTTGCCCTGCACACGCGCAAGATCTGCAAGGATATTTCGCGATTGCTGTATTACCGCTACTGGCGGGAGATTTTCAGTCTGGAGGAACGGGCGCGGCGCCACCGCTTCCTGCTGGAGGCGGTCCGCACTGGCGATACCCTGTATATTGATGCGGTGTTCAGGCGGCACCATATGGAAGTGGGCGAGGGGATCTGCCGCCTGCTGGCCGCGGAGCCGTCGCCGCAGGAAACAGGGCGCAACGGGGACCAGCCCCCTGTTTCCGGAAGGAGCCACGGAGGAGCTGCATGAAAATCGGTATCGTGGGAACCGGCGCCGTGGGACGCAGCATCGCGGCATTCGTGGCGGCCGAGGCTCCACGCCTCAAGGTCGCGGGCATCTGTGATGCGGATGAACGCCGCGCGCACGCCCTGGCCGCGGAATTGGGCGTGCCGTGCCGCGATCTTGGGCAGGTGCTGCGGGTCTCCGACCTGGTGGTGGAAGCCACGGCGGCATCCGCCATGCCGGGCATCGTGCGCCGGGCAGTGACCGCGGGAACGAAGGTCCTCGCCCTGAGCGTGGGCGGCTTTGCGGTGGATGAGGACCTGGTTGCGTTTGTGCAGGAAAGCGGCGGCGAAGTATATCTGCCGTCCGGGGGCATCGTCGGCATCGACGGGTTGCTTGCCCTGCGCGAGCTGGGCCTGACGCGCGTGGAGATCACGACCACCAAGGCCCCGCGCAGTCTTGCGGGCGCGCCGTATTTTCAGCGCCCGGAGAACGGGGCATTGCTGGAAGGTCTGGACGGCCCCCGGCGTGTCTTCAGCGGCAGCGCCAGGGAGGCCATCGCGGCATTCCCCGCCAATGTGAATCTCGCCATAACCGTGAGCCTGGCCGGCCTTGGCATGGACCGCACACGCATCAGCATTTTTGCGGACCCGGCGGCGACGGTCACGCGCCAGCGCCTTTCGGCCGAAGCCGGCGCCTGCCGGCTGGAGACCGAGGTGGAAGGTCCCCCCCTGCCGGAGAACCCGCGCACGAGCCTGCTGGCCGCCAATTCCGTCAAGGCGC
>CAZNXQ010000088.1:0-6746 GCA_964576895.1 uncultured Desulfovibrio sp. | reverse complement strand
TCGGCGACCTCATCTGGATCGTGGACGAGGCGGCGGCCCTGGGCCGCTGAGCGGCACGGCACCGGCCGGCCCTGAACGCGCGCCACGAGTCGCAAGCGCCCGGAAGCCATGACAGCAAACGCCGCTCTTGAGGCCCGCCTGCATGCCATTCTGGCCCAGTTGCCCGGTGGAGTCTGCACCGCGGATGACTGGCGTCTGCTGTACGCCAACGCGGGCCTGCGCGCCCTGCTGGGCGTGGGGGAGGCGGAACCGCCCGGCGCGGCCATGGGGAGCTGGCTGGCCCAAGGCGCGCTGGAAGGCTTCGGCGGCCTCGACGACGCCGATGAAATTCCGGGACGCCGCGGCCGCCTGCTCTTCCGGCATGGCGATGGCGCCACCTATCTGATCCACTGGTGGGATGCCCTGCCTGACGATGCCCCGCCGTACCTGGCCGACGCGGGAAACAGCGCCCCCGCTTCCGGCGCTGCCGCGAACGACGGCGCGCGGCTGCGCTGCTTCACCGTGCAGGAGCTGCCGCCGGGCGGTCTGGAACGGGCGGCGAGCCATTCCCTGCGCGAGCTGGACAGCGTGCTCGAATTCATCCATGACGGCATCTGGGTCATCGACGGTCAGGGCGTGACGCGGCGCATCAACCGCGCCATGGAGCGCATCGCCGGCATCCGCGCCTGCGAGGTGGTGGGCCGCCATGTGAGCGAACCCCTGCGCGAGGGGCGCTTCAAGACGTGCGTCACCCTGCGCGCCCTGGAAACACGGCATACGGTGACGCTGTTCGACGACTATTCCAACGGCAAGCGCTGCCTCAACACCAGCACGCCGATCTTTGACGCGGACGGCAGGGTCTGGCGCGTCATCGCCGCCATCCGCGACATCACGGAACTGGAGAACCTCCAGACCAAGCTCTCCAACCTTGAGGTGGAGGCCCTGGCCTACCGCCTGCGCGCCCAGGGGCTGGAGGGCGAGAGCAAGAGCGGGCTGCTGGGCCAGAGCCTGCTCGTGCAGCGCGTGCGCCAGGACATTGCCAAGGCCGCCCAGGCCGAGGCGGTGACGCTCATCCTGGGCGAAACCGGCACGGGCAAGTCCATGGCGGCCAAACTTATCCACGACATGAGCGCCCGCGCGGACAAGCCCTTTGTGGCCGTCAACTGCGGCGCCATTCCCCCCGCGCTCATGGAGTCGGAGATCTTCGGCTACGAGGGGGGCGCCTTCACCGGCGCGGCGCGCGGGGGCAAACGCGGCATGCTGGAGCTTGCCCAGGGGGGCACGCTGCTGCTGGACGAGGTGGGGGAGCTTTCCCTGCCCATGCAGGCCAAGCTTCTGCATGTGCTGGACGGCCAGCCCATCTACCGCGTGGGCGGCACCCAGCCCATTGTGGTCGACACGCGCCTTATCGCCGCCACCAACCAGCCCCTGGACAAGATGGTGGCCGACGGGCGCTTCCGCGAGGATCTTTTCTACCGCCTGCGCGTGCTCTGCGTGGAGATGCCGCCCCTGCGCGAACGGCGCGACGACATCCTTCTCCTCGCCTGGTACTTCCTGCGCAAGATCGGCCAGGAGACCGGCACCACCAAACGCCTGGACCCGCGCACCGAGCAGATTTTCCTGGCCTATGCCTGGCCCGGCAATGTGCGGGAACTCCAGAGCGTCATCCAGTCCCTGCTCACGCTCTGCGAACGGCAGAACATCCTGCCCGGCGATCTGCCCTCCTATATGCGCGAGGCCGCCGAGGAACCGCCGGACGCCGCCGCGCCCAGGGAATCCCTCACCTCGGCGGTGGAACGCCTGGAACGGGACATGCTCTCCGCCGCCCTTGCCGAAACCGGCAGCACCTACAAGGCCGCGCACCGTCTGGGCATCAGCCAGTCCTCGGTCATGCGCAAGGCGAAGAAATACGGGCTTCAGGCGGCCGGCGCGCCGGGCTGGACCGAAAGGATAACCCCCAGGACCGACAGGAAGAAATGATGGAAGAACTCACCGTGGGCAAAATCGTGGGCCTTGCCATCAAGCTCTATGCGCTCATGACCCCGCCGGCCGTGCTCAGCGCCTTTATTTCGCATATGCGCGGCCACAGCAAACGCGAGAAGTATCAGGTCGCCTGCAAGGCGTCCCTCGCCATTTTCCTCGTGGGCGAGGTGCTCTTCATCTTCGGCTCGCATCTTTTCGCCCTGTTCGGCTTCACGCTGGATGCCTTCCGCATCGGCGTGGGGCTGCTCCTCTTCCTCACGGCCATTTCCCTGATGAACGACGACGAAACCGCCCCGCCCGTGCGCCACGGCGCGGACATCAGCGTGGTGCCGCTCGCCATCCCGCTGGGCATGGGCCCCTCGGCCATCGGCACGGTCATGGTTCTGGGCGCGCAATCCACGGGGACGCAGGATATGCTGGTGGGCACGTTCTGCCTGCTCCTGGCCTCCATCTGGATGGCGGCGCTCCTCTGTGTGGCGGACCCGGTGCAACGGCTCATCGGGCGCACGGGCATCGCGGTCATGGCCAAGCTCACGGCGCTCCTGCTTTCGGCCATCGCGGCCCAGGTGATCTTTACGGGCATCAGGGGATTCCTGCACCAGTAGCCCGCACCGGGCTGAACCTTCAGGGGACGGAAACGGTATGGACGGTCTCATCAGCGATGTGGTGGGCACAAGCATCAAGCTCTATGCGCTCATGACCCCGCCGGCGGTGCTCAGCGCCTTTCTGGGCCACACGCGCGACTATGACACGCGCAAAAAGCACACCACGGCGCTCAAGACCTCCACGGCCATCTTCATCATCGGCGTGGTGCTCTATCTTTGCGGCTCCAGCCTGTTCGAGCTGTTCGGCTTCACGCTGGACGCCTTCCGCATCGGTTCCGGCGTCCTGCTCATGCTCACGGCCATCGCCCTCATGCGCGACGACGGCGAAACGGAGCACACGCACACCGAAGGCGACATCAGCGTGGTGCCGCTCGCCATTCCGCTGGGCATGGGGCCGGCCTCCATCGGCGCGGTCATGGTCATGGGCGCCTCCGCGCGCAGCTCGCACGAGCTGACCCTGGGCGTCTTTTCGCTGCTGCTGGCGGCGCTGGGCATGTATCTGCTCCTGCGCATGGCCGACATCGTGGGCCGCCTGCTCCATGCCACGGGCATCGCGGTGCTCGCCAAGCTCACGGGGCTGCTGCTGGCCGCCATCGCGGCCCAGGTGATCTTTACCGGCGTGCGCGGCTTTCTCGGATAGCCGCAGGAGAACATCCGCATGAACGAACGCATCCCCGAACAGGCCTTCTCCCCGGAAGACGATGCCGAGTTCCCCACCCGCGCGCACCGCGCCAGAGGCCTGCGTCTGGTGCTGGTCAACAGCGTCATCCTCATCCTCACCATGGCGCTCTTCGTCTTTCTCATCCACACCACCATCCACATGGCCGACGAATACGAACGAAGCGCCAAGGCCATGGAAACCTATATCGCCTGGGAGGAGGCGGGGCAGAGCGTGCGGCGCGGCTCGGACTTTCTCACCGAGCAGGTGCGCCTCTTTGTGCAGACCCTGGACAGGAAATACGCCGACCGCTACTTCATGGAAATCTACTCCACCAGAAGCCGGGAAACGGCGGTGGAACGGCTCGCGGGCGAGCATGTGCGCGCCGGGGAGCACAACTGCATCCATAAGAGCATCGCCCTTTCCAACGCCCTCACCCACCGGGAGATCTACGCCATCCGCCTCGGCGCCGAGGCGGCCCACCTGGATCTTGCCACGTTTCCCGGAGAGGTGCGCGAGATCCACCTGAACGCCGCCGACCGCCATCTGGATGCCGACGCCAAGGCCGCACGGGCGCGCGAGCTCGTCTATGACCGGGAATACCGCGAGGCAAAGCTGAACATCCTCAATGCCGTCTCGCATTTCATGGAAGACGTGCTTGTCCGCGCGCGGGAGGCGCAACTGCAGAGCACCGAAGACCTGGGCGTCGTGCTCGCGCGGCAGCGTCTGTTTCTCGTGGCCCTGAGCCTTCTGGCCGTCATCACGTTTGTCATGGGGATCATCCTTGTGATCCGGCCGCTGCGGATATTCAACCGCTGCATCCGCGAAGGCCGGCCGCTTGCGCCCGTGGGCGCGCAGGAATTCCGCGAGCTTGCCGGGACCTACAACGAGATCTTCGCCCTCAAGGAACAGCAGGATATCCTCCTCCGCCACAAGGCCGAGCACGATCCGCTCACCGAACTTCTCAACCGCAGCGCCTTTGACGGCCTGCGCCATGTCCTGGGCAAGGAAGATCATCCTGTGGGCCTCATCCTTCTGGATGTGGACCACTTCAAGGAGGTCAACGACGTCCACGGCCACGAGGTGGGCGACGCCGCCCTGAAGCGCGTGGCCGGCCTGCTGCGCACGGCCTTCCGTTCCGGGGACTTCTGCATCCGCCTCGGCGGCGACGAGTTCGCGGTCATCCTCACGGACAGGGCCCCCGGCATCCGCCAGGTCATTGCCGACAAGATCACGGCCATCAACGAGGCCCTGAGCAAGCCCGAAGGCATGGTGCCCCCGCTTTCCGTCAGCGTGGGCGTGGCCTTTTCCGACGCGGGCTTCCCCGACAGCCTCTACGGCGATGCGGACAGCGCCCTCTACCGCGTCAAGGAACGCGGGCGCCGGGGCTGCGCGTTTTTCGAGGAGCTGAATGCCGAAGCGGCCCGCTCCGCGCGGGCAGGACGCCTGCGCCATGACGGCGACGGCGCGGACGCCGCACCGGCGGCGCCCGACGCCTGACCCCGGAGGCCGCATGCGGATCCTGGAACGCCTTTTCCATCTGCGCCAACGCGGAACCACGCTCAGGACCGAGCTCCTGGCCGGGCTGACCAGCTTCATGGCCATGTGCTATCTGCTCTTCGTCATCCCGGCCATGCTTGCGGATGCGGGCATGCCCGTGGCGGAAACCGCCACCGCCATCGTGTGGGTCACGGTATTGGGCACGCTGGTCATGGGGCTGTGGGCGGGCTTTCCCGTGGCCGTGGCCCCCGGCCTCGGCATTTCGGCCTTTTTCGCCTACTATGTTTGCGGCCCCGTGGGCTACACCTGGGAGACGGGCCTCGGCGCGGTCTTCATTTCCGGCGTGATCTTTCTGCTGCTCACCGTCACGCGCCTGCGCCAGATGATCATCGACGCCGTGCCCATGGATCTCAAGTATGCCATCGTGGTCGGCATCGGGGCCTTCATCGCCTTTATCGGCATGAAGAACTGCGGCATGGTGGCCGCCTCGCCCTCCACCTTCGTCACCCTGGGCGATCTGGGCCAGCCGGCCACCCTGCTGGCCGTGGCGGGCGTGTTTCTCATCGGCGCGCTCCTGACCCTGCGCGTCACCGGCGCCATGATCATCGGCATCGTGGCCGTGACGGTGGCGGGCATGCTTCTGGGGGTGACGCCCGCGCCCACCACCGCAACGCTGGCCCAAGGCTTCAGCGGCGCGGGCTCGTTCTTTCCCTCCGGCCTCTTTCTGCGCCTGGATCTCGCGGGCGCCCTGAGCCACGGCCTGTTCTCCATCATCTTCACCCTGACCATGGTGGACCTGTTCGACAATATGGGCGTGCTCATCGGGCTGGCGCAAAAGGCGGGCTTCATGCGGCCGGACGGGCACATCCGGGGGCTGGACCGCGCCCTGATGACCGATTCGTGCGCCACCATGGCAAGCGCCCTTCTGGGCACCACCACCGCCACCAGTTACCTCGAATGCGCCGCCGGAGTGGCCGCCGGCGGCCGCACCGGCCTGACGGCCGTGGTCATCGCCACGCTTTTCCTCCTCTCGCTCTTCCTCATGCCGCTGGTGGCCCTGGTGCCCGCCTTTGCCACGGCGCCGGTGCTCATCATCGTGGGCGCGCTCATGATGCAGGAGGTGGGGCGCATCCGCTTCGCGGACTTCACCGTGGCGCTGCCCGCCTTTCTGACCATCATCAGCATGCCCCTGACCTTCAATATCGCCACGGGCTTCGGCTTCGGCTTTGTGAGTTATGTGGGCCTCAAGACCCTGACCGGACGCCTCCGGGAAGTGCGGCCCATCATGTTCGTCATCGCGGTCTGCTTTGCCGTCAACTTCGCCCTGCGGCTCCAGTAGCGCGGGCAACGGCGCGGCGTTTCCGCAATCCTCGCACCGGGAGACAGGATCATGGACAGGAATGCCACAGGGAGCGGACGCGGCGGCCGCGAGATGCTCGGCAGCCGTCTCGGCTTTCTTCTGCTTTCGGCGGGCTGCGCCATCGGGCTCGGCAATGTCTGGCGCTTCCCCTTCATCACCGGCGCCTATGGCGGCGCCATCTTTGTTCTTGTCTATGTCTTCTTTCTCTTCGCCATCCTGCCCGTCATGATCATGGAGTTCGCCGTGGGCCGCGCCTCGCGCCTGAACATGGGCCTGGCCCTGCGCAAGCTGGAGCCGGCGGGCACGAGCTGGCACCGCTTCGGTTGGGTGGCCCTGGTGGGCAGCTATCTGCTCATGATGTTCTATACCACGGTCACGGGCTGGATGCTCTCGTACTGCTGGTTCGAGATTTCGGGCGCCCTCTCCGGCCTTTCCCCGGAGGGCGTGGGCGCCTTCTTTTCCGGCACGCTCGGCGATCCCACCATCCAGGTGGCGGCCATGACCGTCACCGTGGGCCTGGGCTTCGCCGTCTGCGCCATGGGCGTGCGCCGGGGCGTGGAACGGGTGGTCAAGGGCATGATGCTCGGCCTGCTGCTCATCCTTGTTCTTCTGGTCATCCGCGCCCTGCTCCTGCCGGACGCGGGAAGCGGCGTGCGCTTCT